>NZ_CP012982.1:2736063-3072126 GCF_001411495.1 Burkholderia cepacia ATCC 25416
CGCGGCAGCCCGCGAGCAGGCGGTGGCCGACGTGTCGAAGGGCCTCGGGCCGTACAAGAAGCTGGTCGACACGCTGCAGGGGGCGGTCGGCCGCGACTACAACTGGGTGCGCGACGTGACGATCTCGAACAGCACGTGGGGCAACCGCCTGCTGAAGATCTTCGAGCCGCGCTCGGGTGTGCATGCGCTCGGCGGCGGCATCGGCCAGGGCATCCAGATGGGCATCGGCGCGGCGCTCGCGGGCGCGGCGGCCAAGACGGTCTGCCTGGTCGGCGACGGCGGCCTGATGGTCAACGTCGGCGAGCTCGTGACGGCCGTGCAGGAAAACGCGAACGTGATGATCGTGCTGATGAACGACCAGTGCTACGGCGTGATCCGCAACATCCAGGACGCGCACTACGGCGGCCGCCGCTGCTTCGTGCAACTGCACCAGCCCGATTTCGCGCAGTTCTGCGCGAGCTTCGGCCTCACGCATTACCGGATCACGTCGCTCGACGACGCCGAGGCGATCGTGCGCGAAGGGATGGCCAAGGAAGGGCCGGTGATGGTCGAGGTCGACATGCTGTCGGTCGGCTCGTTCGCATCGCAGTTCGCGGGCCCCCCGGTGAAGAAGGAAGCGCCGACGGAGCGCCAGTATGCTTAACGGGCAAAAGCGGGCCCACGCCCCCGTCGATGTCGCGATGATCGGCTTCGGTGCGATCGGCGCGGCCGTGTACCACGCGGTCGAGCACGATGCGTCGCTGCGCATCGCGCACGTGATCGTGCCGGAACACCAGCGCGCGGCGGTGCAGGGCGTGCTGGGCGGCGCGGTGGAGGTCGTGTCGTCGGTCGACGCACTGGCCCGCCGCCCCGAGTTCGCGCTCGAATGCGCGGGCCACAGCGCGCTCGTCGATCACGTCGTGCCGCTGCTGAAGGCCGGCACCGACTGCGCGGTCGCGTCGATCGGCGCGCTGTCCGACCTTGCGCTGCTCGACGTGCTCGCGCAGGCGGCCGACGAAGGCGACGCGACGGTCACGCTGCTGTCCGGCGCGATCGGCGGCATCGACGCGCTGGCCTCCGCGAAGCAGGGCGGCCTCGACGAAGTGCTGTACGTGGGCCGCAAGCCGCCGCTCGGCTGGCTCGGCACGCCCGCCGAGGAGATGTGCGACCTGCGTGCGATGACCGCGGAAAAGGTGATCTTCGAAGGCACCGCGCGCGATGCAGCGCGCCTGTATCCGAAGAACGCGAACGTCGCGGCCACCGTGGCGCTCGCGGGCCTCGGCCTCGACGCGACGCACGTGCGCCTGATCGCCGATCCGGCGGTCGAGCGCAACGTGCACCGCATCACCGCGCGCGGCGCATTCGGCGAGATGTCGCTGGAAATGAGCGGCAAGCCGCTGCCCGACAACCCGAAGACGTCCGCGCTGACGGCGTACAGCGCGATCCGCGCGCTGCGCAACCGCGCGGCCCGCTGCGTGATCTGACCGGGCCATTGAATGTCCGCCCGCGCCATCGCGAGGGCGGACGTGCAGAGACAGATTTGTGGGACTTGTGACATGACTCCTTTCGATACGAGCCTCGTGCCCGACGGCAACATCCTGATCGGCGGCGAATGGCGGCGCGGCCGTGGCGCGCCTTACGCGAGCATCTATCCGGCCGACCAGTCGCTGAACATGGAAGTGTCGACGGCGAACGCGGAAGACGCGGCCGAAGCCGTCGTGGCCGCCGACGCTGCCTGGCGCCGCGCCGACTGGGCCGGGCTGAAGCCGCACTTGCGCGCGCAGGTGCTGTACCGCATCGCCGACCTGATCATGCAGCGCCACGAGGCGCTTGCGAACCTGCAGCGCCGCGACAACGGCAAGCCGATCGGCGAGACACGCGTGCTGGTGGCGAGCGCGGCGAACACGTTCCGCTATTTCGCGGCGTGCCTCGAAACACTCGACGAGGAACTGACGCCGTCGCGCGGCGACTACCTGACGATGAGCGTGCACGAGCCGATCGGCGTGATCGCGGCGATCACGCCGTGGAATTCGCCGATCGCGTCCGACGCGCAGAAGCTCGCGCCGGCGCTTGCCGGCGGCAACGCGGTGGTGCTCAAGCCGGCCGAGGTCACGCCGCTCGTGTCGCTCGCGCTGGCCCGCATCTGCGAGGAGGCGGGCGTGCCGAAGGGCGTGCTGAGCGTGCTGCCGGGCAAGGGCTCGGTGATCGGCGACGTGCTCGTGCGCCATCCGCTCGTGAAGAAGGTGTCGTTCACGGGCGGCACGGAAGTCGGGCGCGGCATCGCGCGCATCGCGGCGGAAAAGCTGATGCCCGTGTCGCTCGAACTCGGCGGCAAGTCGCCGACGATCGTATGCGACGACGCCGATCTCGATCATGCAGTGAACGGCGTGCTGTACGGCATCTTCAGCTCGTCGGGCGAAGCGTGCATCGCAGGTTCGCGGCTGTTCGTGCAGCGTGCGGTGTACGACGAATTCATGAAGCGCCTGGTCGCGGGCGCACGCAAGCTGCGCGTGGGCGACCCGACGCGCCCCGACACGCAGATGGGGCCGCTGATCACCGCGAAGCATCGCGAGTCGGTGGAGCGCTACGTGGCGCTCGGCCTCGAGGAAGGCGGCCGCCTGCTGTGCGGCGGCGAGCGGCCGTCGGGCGGCGGTCGGGAGAACGGCTTCTTCTATCAGCCGACGATTCTCGAAGGCCTGCCGAACAGCGCGCGCATCTGCCAGGAAGAAATCTTCGGCCCCGTGCTCGTCGCGATGCCGTTCGACGACGAAGCGTCGCTGATCGCGCAGGCGAACGACAGTGTGTTCGGCCTGGCCGCCGGCATCTGGACGCGCGACTACAAGCGCGCATGGCGCATCGCGCGCGCTCTGGAGACGGGCACCGTCTGGATCAACACGTACAAGCTGTTCTCGATCTCCACGCCGTTCTCGGGCTGGAAGGAGAGCGGGATGGGCCGCGAGAAGGGGCGTCTCGGCATCCGCGAGTACATGCAGCAGAAGAGCCTCTACTGGGGCTTGAACGACGCGCCGCTGCCGTGGGCGAACTGAGCGAAGGGGAAAAACGCAATGAGCATTCTGGGAATCGAGCAGATCACGTACGGGGTCGACGATCTCGCCACCTGCCGGCGCTTTTTCGCCGATTGGGGGCTGAAGGAAGTCGAGCACGACGACACGCAGGCGCGCTTCGAGACGTTGAACGGCTGCACCGTGCTGGTCGTCAAGGCCGACGACCCGGCGCTGCCGCCCGCGTTCGAAGCGGGCCCGACGCTGCGTGAAGTCACGTGGGGCGTCGCGACGCAGCAGGAACTCGACGCGCTGCGCGGCAAGTTTGCAGGCCAGCCCGGCTTTTATGCGCGGAAGGATGCGTTCGGTTGCACCGACCCGAACGGGATGGCGATCCGCATCGAAGTCACGCGCAAGCGCGCACTCGACATCACGGGCTCGCCGTCGAACGTGTGGGGCAGGACGCTGCGCGTCGACCAGCCGAGCCCGATCTATGCGCGTGCGGAGCCGGTCGAGGTCGGGCATGTCGTGTTCTTCACGAACTGCCTCGACGCGCAGGAAAAGTTCTATCACGAGCTGCTGGGCTTCGAGACGTCGGACCGCTACCCGGGCCGCGGCGCGTTCATGCGCTGCGCGCCGCACGGCGGCCACCACGACCTGTTCCTGCTCGCGCTGCCGAACGGAAAACGCGGCCTGAACCACGTCGCGTTCACCGTGCGCGACATCCACGAAGTGTTCGGCGGCGGCCTGCACATCGACCGCTGCGGCTGGGAAACGCAACTCGGCCCGGGGCGTCATCCGGTGTCGTCCGCGTACTTCTGGTACTTCCAGAACCCGGCCGGCGGCCTGATCGAGTACTACGCGGACGAAGACATGCTGACGCCCGAGTGGCAGCCGCGCGAATTCGAACCGGGCCCGACCGTGTTCGCCGAATGGGCCGTCGACGGCGGCCTCGACGGCAACACGCGCCGGCAGAAGCACGCGAAGGCGCCGGAAGGCAAGTTCATGACGGAGCGCAAATCGTGAGCGAAGAGAACGCACAGGCGCACGCCGCGCCGGGCACGGTCGTCGTGATCGGCGGCGGCCAGGCCGCCGGCTGGGTGCTGAAGACGCTGCGCGCGGAAGGTTTTGCGGGCCGTCTCGTGATGATCGCCGACGAGCCGCATCTGCCGTACGAGCGGCCGCCGCTGTCGAAGGCCGTGCTGGCCGGCGATGCCGACATCGAAACCGTGCGCGTCGTGCGACCCGACGAATTCGACGCGCTGAACGTCGAGGCGTGGCAGCCGGAACGCGCCGCATCGATCGACCGTGCGCGCCGCGTGGTGCGTACCGAAAGCGGCCGCGAGATCGAATACGACCGCCTCGTGATCGCGACCGGCGGCACGTCGCGCCGCCTGCCGGACGCGCTCGTGAAGACGCCGAACCTGCATTACCTGCGCACGCTCGACGAAGCGGCCGCACTCGGCGAGAAGCTGCGCGCGAGCCGGCGCGTGCTCGTGATCGGCGGCGGCTGGATCGGCCTCGAAGTCGCGGCGACCGCGCGCAAGCTCGGCGTCGAGGCGGTCGTGGTCGAAGGCGCGCCGCGGCTGTGCGGCCGCTCGGTGCCGCAGATCGTGTCGGATTTCCTGCTCGACCTGCATCGCGCGAACGGCGTCGACGTCCGGCTCGGCGCGGCGCTCGCGTCGCTCGACGCCCAGCCGGACGATGCGTCGAAGGTACGCGCGACGCTCGCCGACGGCACGACGATCGACGCCGATTTCGCGGTGGCCGGCATCGGCCTCGCGCTGAACGCGTCGCTCGCGAGCGACGCGGGGCTGGCGATCGACGACGGCATCGTCGTCGACGAATTCGGCGCGACGAGCGACCCGGCGATCTTCGCGTGCGGCGACGTCGCGAACCATCACAACGGCTGGCTGAAGCGGCGCGTGCGGCTCGAATCGTGGGCCAATGCGCAGAACCAGGCGATCGCGGCCGCGAAGGCCGTGCTGGGCGTGCGCGCACCGTACGCGGAGATTCCGTGGTTCTGGTCGGATCAGTACGACGTGAACCTGCAGATCCTCGGCGATCTGCCGGCCGATGCGCAGCTCGTCGTGCGCGGCGAGCTTGCCGCGCGACGCGCGACGCTGTTTTTCGTGGGCGAAGGGCATGTGAGAGGTGTCATCGCCGTGAACAACGCGCGTGAGCTGAAGCTCGCGCGCAAGTGGATGAACCAGGGCCGGGCAGTGGATACGGAAGCGCTGGCAGACACGAGCAAGACACTGGCCTGACCGGGCGACGAAACCCAGGAGATCCTCCGCATGAGCACTTTCGACAATGTCGTGGCCGATCGCGCCACGATGGAAGCTGCCGCCTCCACGCCCGGCGCGATCATCGCGCGGCTCGAGCGGCTTCCGGCCAACGCAATGCAGATCCGCGCCCGCGTGCTGATCGGCACCGCGACGTTCTTCGACGGCTTCGACGTGATCACGATCGCGGCCACGCTGCCGCTGCTGATTCACAAATGGGGGCTGTCGCCGACCCAGATCGGCCTGCTGATCGCGTCCGGCGCGATCGGCCAGCTGATCGGCGCATTCCTGTTTCCCGCGCTGGCGGAGAAGCACGGCCGCGTGAAGGCGATCGCGTGGAGTTCGGCCGTGATCGGCATCACGAGTATCGCGTGCGGCTTCGCGCCGACGTTCGAAGTGTTTGTGCTGCTGCGGATACTGCAGGGGCTCGGGCTTGGCGGCGAGCTGCCGGTCGCCGCGACGTACATCAACGAGATCACGCGCGCACATGGCCGCGGCCGCTTCGTGCTGCTGTACGAGATCGTGTTCCCGATCGGCCTGCTCGTGTCGATGGCGCTCGGCGCGTGGCTCGTGCCGCGCTTCGGCTGGGAGATCATGTACTTCGTCGGCGGGCTGCCGCTGATCCTGTCGCTCGTGCTGACGCGCCTCGTGCCGGAATCGCCGCGCTGGCTCGCGTCGCGCGGGCGGCTCGCGGAAGCCGGGCGGGCGACGAGCGCGTTCGAAGCGTCGGTGCGCGGCGAACTGCCGCCGGTCACGCAGGTGGCCGCGTTCGACGAGATGGTGCGCCAGCACCCGAAGCGCCGGATGAGCGACCTGTTCAGCGCCGCGTATCGCAAGCGCACGCTCGCGGTGGCGACGTTGTGGGCGACCTGCGGGTTCATCCAGTACGGGCTGTCGACGTGGCTGCCGACGATCTACAAGAACTTCTATCACGCGCCGCTGCAGCTCGCGCTGAACCTCGCGGTGATCGGCTCGGTGATGGGTGTGCTCGGGTCGCTGGCGTCGGCGCTGCTCGTCGACAAGCTCGGCCGCAAGCCGGTGATCGTGTGGTCGTTCGTGCTGTGCGCGCTGTCGCTGGCGCTCGCGGGCGTCTATCACGCGTCGTCGGTGTATGTCGTCTCGATCTTCTGCTCGCTGTCGCTCGGGTTGATGGCGTCGGGGTTCATCACCGCGTACGTCTATACGCCGGAGCAGTATCCGACTAGCATCCGCGCGTCGGGTTGCGGGCTCGGCAGCGCATGGCTGAAGATCGCGTCGTTCGTCGCGCCGATGGTGGTGCCGCACGCGATCATCGGCGGGAATCTCGCCCCCGCGTTCTACCTGATCGGCATCGTGCCGCTGATCGCGGCGGTGACCGTGCACTTCGTCGGGATCGAGACGAAGGGGAAGGTGCTCGAAGCGCTTGAAGCGTAGGCGCGGCCGGCGGCGGTAACGGATGACGTGGTGAGGCCCGGGCGATGCCCGGGCTTTTTGTTTTTCACGGCGATCCGGTTGGCGTGGCGGGGCGGGCCGTGCGAACGCGTGGCGTGGCCGACTCGAGGCTTGCGTGTTCTAATTCACGCTCCCGTTTTTCGATCGAGTGTTGTCATGTCCCTGTTCGAACCCGTCACGCTGGAAACATCCCGCCTCGTCCTGCGGCCGCTGCGCGAAGCCGACGCGCACGCCTTCTTCGAGATCTGGTCGGATGCGGAAGCGATGCGCTATTTCTCGTTCTCGCCGATGACGCACATCGAACAGGCCGTCGAGCGCGTCGCGCGCAACCTGAAGACGTCCGCGAGCGGGCAGGACCTGATCTGCGTGCTCGAACTGCGGGAAACCGGTGAAGCACTCGGCGAATGCGTGCTGTTCCATGCGAACGAGCAATGCCGGCGTGTCGAGATCGGCTTCAGCCTGCGGCGCCGGTACTGGCGCGGCGGCTACATGCGCGAGGCGGCGTCGGCCGTGATCGATCACGCGTTCGGCACGCTGCGGCTGAACCGGATCGAAGCCGATATCGATCCGCGCAACGTCGCGTCGGCGCGGCTGCTCGAACGGCTCGGCTTCGCGCGGGAAGGGTTGCTGCGCGAACGCTGGATCGTCGGCGACGAAGTGTCGGACAGCGCGCTGTACGGGTTGCTGGCGAGCGACCGGCGCGCGTGAGGCGGCCGGGCCGGCGATGGCCCGGTCAGGTCAATCCCGGCGGCTGTTTTCCATGTCGGTCACGCGTCGGTTGTTCCCGTTCGCGTCTGCGTACTCTCCCGTCCGGTCTCTCTCTGTTGCTGGCCGCGCATTCTGTTCGAACGCTCACGATTTCGCGAGCAGGCCCTCGACCTGTTCTTTCCCGCGCAGTGCCGCGACCCACCGGTCGGGTAACGCGTGCTCGCCGTACAGCGCGCCGGCTAGGCTGCCGGCGATGGCCGCCGTCGTATCCGTGTCGTTGCCGAGCGCGATCGCGCGCTTCACGCAGTCTTCGTAGCTGCGCGTCGACAACAGGCAATGGATCGACGACCAGAAGCTGTCGACCACGTAACCGGACCCTTGCGGCGCGTCGAAGCGGCCATCGAGCACGATCTTCAGTTCGACTTCGTCTGCGGTGCCCGCGTAGCGTGTGAGCAGCTCGTCCTCGGCCGCGCGCACCGCATCCGGCGCCGGCTTGCCCTTGACGATGCCCCATGCCGTCAGGCCATAAAGCGCACAGCACAGCTGCGAGCGCACGTGGCCGTGCGTGACGACGCTCTGCTTGCACGCGAGCCGGATCGCGTCGTCGCGCGAGGCGGCGACCATCACCACCGGGAAGCAGCGCATCAGCGAGCCGTTGCCGTTGTCGCGCTCGCCGTCGGGGCCGGCAACGGCGGGCGCCGCGCCGGCCGCCAGCGCACGGAACGCACGCTGCGTCTGCAGGCCGACATCGAACACGCGGCCGTCCGGCGTGAAGGCGCCGCGATGAAACCAGTCCTGCAGGTTGCGGGCGAACGTGTCGAGATTGAGATCGCGGTCATCCGCGAGCGCGTCGAGCAGCGCGAGCGCCTGCGCGCCGTCGTCGCTCCAGGTGCCCGGCGGCACGCCGTCGTGTGCGCGCGCAAAGCCGGGCGGCGGCGTCATGTCGATCGCGGCGGGCGGCGGGATCGACGCGGCGTCGTGGAATTCGTACGGCACGCCCAGTGCGTCGCCGATCAGCAGGCCAAGCAGGCCGCCGCGCAGGCGGGATTGTCGGTTCGGAAGGGTCGTCATCGGAGGAAGTTGGGGTTGGCGGCTCGCGTTGCAGATTAGACCAATCGCATTCGCGTGCCTAGCCGGCGCATGCTGGCGGGCCGGAGGCAGCGGTGCGCGCGAATCGCCGGAGTATGCTTGCGAGTCAGGATCGGATTCGCTGACCGACCGCGGAGCGGGTGGCGTCGAGTATGGAGCAACGACATGAAACAGATCGTGGTAACCCGCGTCGCAGCGTATTCCGTCGACAGTGAATGCGCGGAAGTGACGCTATGCTGCGGCGAACACGAGATCACGGTGTTCTCGTTCGGCGGCACGGCGCGCGTGAACGACATCGTGCGAACGCCGGTGTCGGCGGTCGACTGCGATGTACGCGCGGCCTGTCTTGACGATTGGCCGGACGATGCAAAGCGGGCGGCCAGCCGGCAATGGATCGGGAAAACCGCAAACCCGTATGGTTATCGCGGATGTGCGCAGGTCGTCGACCGGGATCAGGGGGTGATCGACGTGGTCGGCTTCGTGATCGACGTGGGCGAGTTGCCATGCGGTGGCGCGGTCGAATTCGAGTGTCTGCGGCTCGACCTCTGAGCGGCCGATCGACTGACGGCCTTGCCGGATTGTCGGCGCAAACTTACGCTTGGCCGGCACCCCGGCCCACGAACAGGATCGACCATGCAAGCCCATCCTCTGCGTCTTTCCCCCGGCGACGATCTGCGCCGGTCGATCGAGAAAGCATTGCGCCCGCTCGGTGCGCACGCGGCCTTCGTGATCCAGGGCATCGGCAGCCTGAGCGTCGCGCAATTGCGCTTCGCCGGCGTCGACCAGCCGACCGAATTGCGCGGCGACCTCGAAATTCTGACGCTGGCCGGTTCGGTGTCGCCGGACGGCGCGCACCTGCATATGGCCGTTTCCGATGCGAGCGGCCGCGTGTCGGGCGGCCATGTGGCGAGCGGTTGCGTGGTGCGCACGACCGCCGAGATCCTGCTCGCGCTGCTGCCCGCACATCGTTTTTCTCGCGAACCCGATGCGGGCACCGGCTTCAACGAACTGGTGATCCGGCGAGAGCCGGGCGGCGAAACGGCATAAAAAAGCGCCGCAGGCCTTTCAGCCTGCGGCGCCATGGCGCGGTGCCGCGACGTGTCAACCGCCCGTCGCAGTCGGCCGCGCGTGCTTACATCTGCACGGTGTCGGCTACTTCCTTGAAGTCCTCGATCTGGTCGAAGTTCATGTACTTGTAGATCTTGTCGCCGTTGGCGCTGAGCACGCCCATGTCCGCCATGTACTCTTCCTTGGTCGGGATCTTGCCCAGACGCGAGCAGATGGCCGCCAGTTCCGCCGAGCCGAGATACACGTTCGTGTTCTTGCCGAGACGGTTCGGGAAGTTGCGGGTCGACGTCGACATGACCGTCGCGCCTTCGCGCACCTGAGCCTGGTTACCCATGCACAGCGAGCAGCCCGGCATTTCGGTACGCGCACCTGCCGTGCCGAACACGCCGTAGTGGCCTTCTTCCGTCAGCTGCTTCTGGTCCATCTTGGTCGGCGGCGCGACCCACAGCTTGACCGGGATGTCGCGCTTGCCTTCGAGCAGCTTCGATGCGGCACGGAAGTGACCGATGTTGGTCATGCACGAGCCGATGAACACTTCGTCGATCTTGGCGCCGGCGACGTCCGACAGCGTCTTCACGTCGTCCGGGTCGTTCGGGCAGGCGACGATCGGCTCGTGGATGTCGGCGAGGTCGATCTCGATGACGGCCGCGTACTCGGCGTCGGCATCCGGCGACAGCAGTTGCGGGTCGGCCAGCCACTGCTCCATCGCCGCGATACGGCGCTGCAGGCTGCGCGGATCCTGGTAGCCCTGCGCGATCATCCACTTCAGCAGCGTGATGTTGCTGTTCAGGTATTCGATGATCGGTTCCTTGTTCAGGCGCACCGAGCAACCGGCGGCCGAACGCTCGGCGGACGCATCCGACAGCTCGAACGCTTGCTCGACCTTCAGGTCGGGCAGGCCTTCGATTTCGAGGATGCGGCCCGAGAAGATGTTCTTCTTGCCTTGCTTGGCGACCGTCAGCATGCCTTGCTTGATCGCGTACAGCGGGATCGCGTTGACGAGGTCACGCAGCGTGACGCCCGGCTGCATCTTGCCCTTGAAGCGGACCAGCACCGATTCCGGCATGTCCAGCGGCATCGTGCCGGTTGCGGCCGCGAACGCGACCAGGCCCGAACCTGCCGGGAAGCTGATGCCGATCGGGAAACGCGTGTGCGAATCGCCGCCGGTGCCGACGGTGTCGGGTAGCAGCATGCGGTTCAGCCACGAGTGGATCACGCCGTCGCCCGGGCGCAGCGCGATACCGCCGCGCGTGCTGATGAAGTTCGGCAGCGTCTGGTGCGTCTTCACGTCGACCGGCTTCGGATACGCGGCGGTGTGGCAGAACGACTGCATCACGAGGTCGGCCGAGAAGCCGAGGCAGGCGAGATCCTTCAGTTCGTCGCGGGTCATCGGGCCCGTGGTGTCCTGCGAGCCGACCGAGGTCATCTTCGGTTCGCAGTACGTGCCCGGGCGCACGCCCTGGCCTTCCGGCAGACCGCATGCGCGGCCGACCATCTTCTGCGCGAGCGAGAAGCCCTTGCCGCTGTCGGCCGGCTGGTGCGGCAGGCGGAACAGCGTCGACGGCGCGAGGCCCAGCGCTTCACGCGCCTTCGCGGTCAGGCCGCGGCCGATGATCAGCGGAATGCGGCCGCCGGCGCGCACTTCGTCGAACAGCACGTCGGACTTGACCTGGAATTCGGCGATCACGTTGCCGTCCTTCAGCGCCTTGCCTTCATACGGGCGCAGTTCGACCACGTCGCCCATTTCCATCTGCGACACGTCGAGCTCGATCGGCAGCGCGCCGGCGTCTTCCATCGTGTTGTAGAAGATCGGGGCGATCTTGCCGCCGAGGCACACGCCGCCGAAGCGCTTGTTCGGCACGAACGGGATGTCTTCGCCGGTGAACCACAGCACCGAGTTGGTGGCCGACTTGCGCGAGGAGCCGGTGCCGACCACGTCGCCCACGTAGGCGACCAGGTGACCCTTTTCCTTCAGCGATTCGATGAACTTGACCGGGCCGCGCTTGCCGTCTTCTTCCGGCGTGATGCCCGGGCGGGCGTTCTTCAGCATCGCCAGCGCGTGCATCGGGATGTCCGGGCGGGTGGTGGCGTCCGGAGCCGGCGACAGGTCGTCGGTGTTCGTTTCGCCCGTCACCTTGAACACGGTGATGGTCAGGCTTTGCGGCACTTCCGGACGGCTCGTGAACCATTCGGCGTCGGCCCAGCTTTGCAGCACGGCCTTCGCGTGCGCGTTGCCCTTGTCGGCGAGTTCCTTGACGTCATGGAACTGGTCGAACATCAGCAGGGTTTTCTTCAGTGCGTCAGCGGCGACGGCAGCGACCGCCTCGTCGGACAGCAGTTCGATCAGCGGCTGGATGTTGTAACCGCCCAGCATCGTGCCGAGCAGTTCGGTGGCGCGTTCGCGCGAGATCAGCGGGCAGGCGGTCTCGCCCTTGGCCACGGCGGCCAGGAAGCCGGCCTTTACGCGGGCGGCTTCGTCGACGCCGGCCGGCACGCGATGGGTGATCAGGTCGACGAGCGTCTGCTCTTCGCCGGCGGGCGGGTTGGTCAGCAGTTCCACCAGTTCGGCGGTCTGCTGAGCCGTCAGCGGCAGGGGAGGAATACCGAGCGCGGCGCGGGCGGCCACGTGAGCACGAAAGTTTTCAAGCATGGGGAGACCTGCTGATATTGCGTTTGAGGGGAAGGCCTTGCCGGCACTCCGGGGCTGTTCCAGGCACTGCTTTGAGCGGGATTCTAATCTCAATGATCTGTAACGTCAAATGTCTTATGTCTTATATAAGAGTTGAGGCTTGGGGTACGGGAAAGTGCGGTGGCGCGGGGGAGCCGGTGTATGCGGACGTGTTTCGGCGGCGCGCCGGGGCATGCTTGCGGGCGCGGTGTCTCGGGTGTCCCGACTGTTGATGGGAGAAGCGGGGGCGGCGGTGTGCGTGACCGGGATCCGGGGGCGTCCGTCTGCGCCGGGTCGCCCGCGTTGCGGCGCCGGCCGCTGTCGTGTGAGCAGGCAAGCGGCGCCCGAGGCTGCCGCCCGCGCGGGGGCGCTACCGGTTACGAAGCCCGGAAGCCCGGAAGCCCGGAAGCCCGGAAGCCCGGAAGCCCGGAAGCCCGGAAGCACGGAAGCACGGAAGCACGGAAGCACGGAAGCACGGAAGCACGGGAGCACGGGAGCACGGGAGCACGGGAGCACGGGAGCACGGGAGCACGGGAGCACGGGAGCACGGAAGCCGGCGGCGCACATTTCTGCACAAGCACACAGGAAACGGTACACACATACCGCTTTCGGGCGCATACGCTGTATTTCACGTGCCTTTCAGCGATATTTCAAAAAAAGCGGGGCATTGGCGCGTGCCGGTCGCTTCGTCGTGAACGGCCGGCCGTTAACCCTCAAGTCCCGTCAATCCGGAACATGCGATCCAGAGAATCGATTTTCGTTGTCCTGTCGCTCGTCGCGTCGTCGCTCGTTCATGCGGCGGCGGCCGACGACGAAACGCGCGGCTTCGACAGCCGTCCCGTCGCTCTGGTCTATCGCGGCCCGGCCGCATGCGACGGTTGCCCCGAGACGATTGCGAGGCGCCTGCGGGAATCCGAGCACAAGTTCCGGGTGTTTTACGTCGGGCCGGCGGAAAAACGCCGGATCACGCCTGCCGTCCTGGCCGGCGCCGCGCTGTATGTCCAGCCCGGCGGCGGGCAGGACATCCCCGGCGCGGCGGCCAGCATCGGGAAAGACTCGATCGAGGCCGTGCGGCACTACGTGTCGAACGGCGGGCGCTATCTGGGCATCTGCATGGGCGCCTACCTGGCGGGCGACCCGGGTTTCGGGCTGGTCGCGGGCGAGATCGGCTCGGAGGTCGACCGGCCGCGCTCGACGCTTCACGGTATCGCGGACACGGTGACGCCGGTGGTATGGCGCGGGAAAAAACGCTGGATCTACTTCCAGGACGGCGCGATGCTCCCGGCCGCCCCCGGCGCGGCCGTGCTGGCGACCTATCCGAACCGCGATATCGCAGCCGCGACCTATCGCTACGGCAAAGGGCGCGTCGGGCTCGTCGGCCCGCATCCCGAAGCCGACGAAAGCTGGTATCGCGAGTACGGTCTCCGGAATCCGGACGGTGTTCTGCCGGACATGGCGTACGACCTGATCAACGCGACGATGAAGCCATGACGTGGCGCGAGCTAATTCCGCCGTGCGCGATACGCGTCGAGATTCTTCCGCGCCTGTGCGCGGATCGCGCGTTGCACGAAAGGCGTCCAGCCGAGCAGCGCGCCTTTCAGTCCGAGCGCCTGACGCGCCCAGCGCCACAGGTCGAAGCTGTCGCGATGCTCGACGATGCGCCCGTCGCGAAACCGGAACCGCGCGTCGATCCGGTTGACCACCATCCGGCCGGTCGTGATGAATCGGTAATGGGCGATCCATTCGGCGCGCCCGGCCTGCTGATCCGCGGCGACGTCGCTGAACGTCAAGGAAAAGTCCTGCGCACGCGCGACCAGCATGCGCCACATGTCGCGTGCGAGGTCGCCGCGCAGCTCGCCGAACGCGGGATCGCTGAAGACGACGTCATCGGCATAGCAGGCGAGCATCGCGTCGATGTCGCGCTGCTGGAACGCCGTGTAGAAGCGCTGGATCAACTCGGTGTGCGGATGGCTCATCGTTGGGTGGGGTGTCGTTGCAGATGAAACGGAGTCTGGCCGCGGCGGCCGGACGTTCGACCGGTTGATCGACGGGGGCGCGCCATACGGCGGGAATGCCCCGATCGAGCGGATGTCGACGTGTCTTCCACGCGACGATGCGGGTCACGCACGGGCGTTCGGCATGACCGCCGCCCTGAACGTGACATGCGTCGCGACATGTCGCGATATCGATCGAAACAAGCGTGAAGGGATGAGGGCGTGCGCGGCGCCTCCGGTTCAGCCCTCGCGACCCGAACCTGACTGGAGCGTCGGCGGATGCACGTCAGCGGTTCGCCAGCGCCACGTCCTGGTTGCCGCGCCCCGTCACCAGGCAGCCCGACATGAATGCCTCGCCCTGGCTGCTGGCCGCTGCTTCGCCGAAGCCGCGGCCGAGCGCGTCGACCTTCACTTGCGCGGCGCCCTGTTCGCATGCGAGCGGGCTGGTGTCGCGGCCCTGCGCATGCAGGATCGCGCGATCGCCGATGAGATATGCCAGCAGCGCGAAAACAGCGATATGTACGGCTCGTCTCATGGTTCGTCTCCTCGTCGCACAAGCGTAACGCGGACACGTTCGACGAAGCACTTGGGGGTTCCCCCGGTAAACGTCTGCTGAAACGGGGGCGGGCGGGGTGATCGTGTCCCGTTTTTTGCGTGTTGCGTGGAGAACGAAGGCGCCGCTTCCATGCGGCCGGCGGGCGAAACCGGACGTGCGGCGACGCATTCGCGCGACGGTTTTCTGCGCGACAGGCCCGCGATTCGCGCGAGTTTGACGAATGTCAGGAGACGGGCGGGAGGGGGCGGTCGGACGACCGTTCAGAGCGATAGCATGAACGCATGATTTGACGGAACGCGATCGCGGAGGAATGCATCGGTTCCGGCAAGCAGGTGCGAGTTGAACATCGCTGTCGAAATAGTGAGGAATCCAAATGCTTAACGTCTCTTCCGTCCTGATCAGCCTCGCCCCGATGTGGGCCATCCTGCTCGTTGCGTCTTCGGCAGCCGCCTATTTCGTGTTCTGGCGCAAGGTCATCAAGTAAGCGCGGCGGGAACGCCGGTGCGTGCGTGGGCGGTAACGCTGAACGCGCCCGGGTGTCGCACCGCTCGCTGCAAACCTGCGGTCCGTCAGCGAACGGCCGCCGTCGCGTTGCCGCGCGTCATCGCCGTCATTGCACGGCCGTGACCGGCACGTTCGAGATCCGCACCAGCCGGCTCATCACGCTGCGGCGGAACACCGACATCAGCGCATGCAACGGATCGTGCCGCGGCGCGACGACCACGATCTCGTCGCACCCCGTCTCCGCCGCCACGGCCGCGATCGTATCGGCCACCGGGCCGACCTTCATCACGACGCTGTACTTGACGCCGGCTTCCCGCAGGATCCGCTCGGCCATGGCCAGGTCGGCGGACGCGAACCTCTCCTCGATCGAACGCAGCCGCGACAGCGGATGGTAGGCCTCGAGCCGCGTCGATTCGAGCGGCGCCTGAACGTTGATCAGCACGATTTCCGACGCGCACCGTTCGCGATACAGGAATGTCGCGTGGCGAACTGCCTGAAGCGAGCGGGGAGAGTGGCCGACCGGAACCAGCAGCTTGAGCATGAACGTTGTCCAGGAAACGAGATGATTCCAGCGTAGCGTGCCGCCGGGACGAACGATCTAAAGAGAACGGGCGACCGCGTAAAAATGTCGTTAATGCGCGCCGTCTCCTGATGCGCCTGATAGAAATATAAGAAATTTAAGTTTATGCGCATAAACGATTTCATCCGCGAGGGCGGCGCGTGCGAAGCGTGGCCTGTCGCCCCGATTTAGTCGGAACCGCAATGAATCGCGGCGGAAAATATCGGAGGTTGCCGATCCGGCGTCGCGTAGAGTAGTGCATCGGCCGCGGCGCGGCCCCGCCCGGCCGTTTCCGGGGGCGTCCGCCGCCATGCGGCCCGCCATCCCGTTCTGATTCCAGGAGACTCCGCATGCCGCACGGCGCCCCGCAGCTTCTCGCTCCCGCTTCCATCCCCGTCGACCCGATCGTGCGCCTGTCGGCCGGCGAACTCGCGTCGGCGATTCGCGGCAAGGCCGTGTCGTGCGTCGAGACGATGCGCGCGTATCTCGATCACGTCGAGCGCGTGAACGGCGCAGTCAACGCGATCGTCGCGCTGCGCGATCGCGACACGCTGCTCGCCGAAGCCGCGGAAAAGGATGCCGCACTGGCGCGTGGCGAGTACCACGGCTGGATGCACGGGATGCCGCAGGCGCCGAAGGACCTGGCGATGACGAAGGGGCTGCGGACGACCTACGGCTCGCCGATCTTCCGCGAAAACGTGCCGCAGGCCGATTCCGTGTGCGTCGCGCGGATGCGCGCGGCCGGCGCGATCTTCATCGGCAAGACCAACACGCCCGAATTCGGGCTCGGCTCGCACACGTTCAACGAAGTCTACGGCGCGACCCGCAACCCGTACGACCTGACGAAGAGCGCGGGCGGCAGCAGCGGCGGCACGGCGGCGGCGCTCGCGTCGCGGATGCTGCCGGTCGCGGACGGCAGCGATTTCGGCGGTTCGCTGCGCAATCCGGCCGCGTTCTGCAACATCTACGGCTTCCGCCCGTCGCAGGGCCGTGTGCCGCGCTGGCCGGGCGTCGACGTGTTCGTGCAGCAGCTCGGCATCGAAGGGCCGATGGGCCGCACGGTCGGCGACGTCGCGCAGCTGCTCGCGATCCAGGCCGGCTACGACCGCAACGATCCGCTGTCGCTCGCGGAGGATCCGGCCGTGTTCGCGCAGCCGCTCGACACCGACCTGCGCGGCAAGCGCATCGCGTGGGTCGGCGACTGGAACGGTTATCTCGCGACCGAGGCCGGCGTGCTCGCGCTGTGCGAGCAGGGGCTGGCGACGCTGCGCGAGATCGGCTGCGACGTCGATGCCGCACTGCCGGCGTTCGCGCCCGACCGGATCTGGCGCCTGTGGCTCGCGCACCGGCACTTGTTGTCCGGCGGCGGGCTGCTGGCGCACTATCGCGACCCGGCGCGGCGCGCGTTGCTGAAGCCCGAGGCGATCTACGAGGTCGAAGGGCTGCTCGCGATGCAGGGCGCGGCCGTGTTCGAGGCGAGCGTCGAGCGCACCGCGTGGCATCAGGCCGTGCTGAGCTTCTTCGACCGCTACGACTTCATCGCGGCGCCGACCGCGCAGGTGTTCCCGTTCGACGTCGACCAGCGCTGGCCGACGGAGATCGCGGGCCGTGCGATGGATACCTACCACCGCTGGATGGAAACGGTCGTGCCGTGGACGCTGGCCGGCTGCCCGGTGATCAGCGTGCCGGTCGGCTTCAACGAAGCGGGGCTGCCGATGGGGATGCAACTGATCGGGCGCCCGCGCGCCGATCTCGCCGTGTTGCAGCTCGCGCGCGGCTACGAGCAGGCGGCCGGCTGGGTGGACGGGCGGCTGCCGGCGTGGATGGCGCGGTGATACGGCGGCCGGGCGATAGCCGGTTGCGGAGGGGGGGGCCAAGCGGGCGGCGGCAAGCCGCTCGTTTTGCTTTTGTTTCCGAACGTGTTGCCGGGGCATGTCACGCCGAGCCCGTGGCGCGGGCGCGTTGCGCGACGGCATGAAGTCATGCCAATGACGCGGCACGGAACGTTCTGCGTCACGCCGCGCCGTGCTGTTCTTCGGCGCGCGTCACGCCGGATCCCGGCACGGGCGCATTTGCGCGACGGTGTGGCGTCATGTGATTGACGCGGTCCGGCACGTTCCGCGTCACATGCCGCCGGTCGATGTTGAATCCGACGTGCGGTTCAAGACGTGCGACGGCTGCAGGCCACCGGCCGCGTCACCGTGCGGACGCCGCCATTCGCCGCCATTGATGCGGCTCGAGAACGAATGTCGGGACACGCGTGATATCGCGTGGCATACCTGGACGAATCCGCTCGAGCGCGTACGCCGGCCGCGGAATTACAAGCCTTCGCGTCTCATGATTTCGTTTCGATGTGTTTCAGTCGTTGCGGCGGCGCGCGGCGCGCTTCGACAATATTGGCCTCGATCATTCCGGCACGAGGAACACACATGAAACACATTCGCGCGACGGGCCGGTACCTGGCCTCGGCAGGCATCGCGTTCGGCATCCTGGCAAGCGGCGCCGCGCACGCGCAGCTCGACCTGCAGTCGCTCGGCGCGTCGCTGCTCGGCGGCGGGCAGCAGCAGGCGGCGCCCGCGCAGGGCGGCGTTTCCCAATTGCTGCAGGCTTACGTCGGCGCGAACCAGCAGGTGCTGACCGGCCAGTCTTCGCTCGCGTCGGCGATGGGCCTGACCGGCGCGGCCGGGCAGGCGCAGCAGGCCGCGAGCCAGCTGGCCGGCGGCGATGCGCTGACGCCCGCCGCGCTGTCGCAGATGGGCGGCGCGCAGCAATCGGTGTCGCAGGCGCTCGGCCAGGCGTTCGCGAGCGGCGGCGCCACGCACGGGCCGATCGACAAGCAGGCGTTCAGCAATGGCCTCGCGTCGCTCGGGCAGGGGCTCACGCAGTATTCGCAGCTGCAGTCGGGGCTCGGCAATCTCGGCTCGACGAGCGCGGCGTCGCTGTTGCAGTCGGGCCTGAATCCGCAGAACATGCAGGCTGCGTCATATATCGCGCAAAGTGCGCCGGGCCAGCTGCAGTCGCTCGCGGCGACGCTCAGCCAGGCCGTGCAGTTCGCGACGAGCCAGGGCATTTCGGTGCCGTCGGTCGCGTCGTCCGCGCTGAAGCTGCTGCCGTAACGTTGCGCGGGGCCGCGCGATGCTGTGCCGGCATCGCGCACGACGACGAAGATCGCCCCGCACAACATGGGGATTTCGCGCGATGTTATCGTGGCGTGTCCCTTTTTCGGTGCAGGTTCATGACTGACTCGTTCGACCTCTCGCGCTATTTCTCCCGCATCGGCTACGACGGCCCGGTCGAGCCGACGCTCGACGTGCTGCGCCGGCTGCACCTGCTGCACCCGCAAGCGATTCCGTTCGAAAACCTCAATCCGCTGACCGGCGCGCGCGTCGCGCTCGACCTGCCCGCGATCGTCGACAAGGTGATCGAACGCCGCCGCGGCGGCTACTGCTTCGAACTCAACAAGCTGTTCTACACCGCGCTCACGACGATCGGCTTTCGCGTGACGCCGATGATCGCGCGCGTGCGCTGGATGCAGCCGCCGGAAGTCGCTACCGCGCATACGCACATGCTGCTGCGCATCGATCTCGACGGCGCGGCCTGGCTCGCCGACATCGGCTTCGGCAGCGCCACGCTGACCGCGCCGCTACGTTTCGTGCCGGACGAGCGGCAATTGACGCCGCACGGCGCGTTCCGCGTCGTCGCCGCGCCGGTCGACGGTGAATTCGAGATGCAGATCGAGACGCCTGACGGCTGGCAGACCACCTACCGCTTCCAGCCGAAGCGGGTCGAATGGATCGATTACGACGCCGCGAACTGGTTTACTTCGACGTATCCCGAATCGATCTTCCTGCACAACCTGATCGCATGCCGCGTGCTGCCGGACGGCCGCGCTGCGCTGCGCAACACCACGCTGACGATCCGCGATGCGGCGGGCGCCGGGCACTCCGTCACGTTCGACGATGCGGCCGCATGGGGCGCGTGCCTGCGCGACACGATCGGCATCGATACGACGGGATTCGATCTCGACGCGCTGTTCGCGCGGCTGGCGGCGCGCGTCGCGACGTAGCGCGCTGAATTCCCCGGACGCGTTAGCACCGCGATGATTTGACGATGCGACTACTTGTACCGGTGCATTGGACTCGGGGGAGTCGGTGGCTCTTGTAGTCGCGTTCGAGGCTCGCATTCGCGAAGTTGGCAGCGACATGCCTGTCGACAGGGTGCAATGGCATGCAGTGTGTCGACGGTTGAGCGCGAAACTGACAATGCATGCAGCGATCTCGACTGCTTGACGTACCTGCACCGATGGTATGTCAGGTGACGCCGAAAGGTGAGCCGCAGGGTAATTCGGGTTGCTGTTGTTGAGAAGGTGCGGATCTGCAACCGGGATTGGTTTGTTTGATTCGGATTGCAATTTAATTTAGAACTCGTCCTATAGACGAGAGTAGCGAAATCGCTGATCTTTGTCGCTGGACGTCCAGCTCGAAAACTTGGCAACTACGTCGGTCGCTAAGGCAAACCGTAATCGATTTCATGTCGCGGAGTGTCGATGCGACGCATGGCGCCAAGTCACATGTAACCCGGGAAGCACGGATCGCACTGCAAAAGAGAAATTCTTCTCGTATCGCAGACAAGTGTAGTTGTTCGGCACCGATAGCGAGTGCGTGAAGGTGATCGGAGACGATGGCTGGATTGAGGAAAGATTCGGGCAGGTTTGGGGCTGGGTGCTCATCCGTTCACGCGTGACGAGACAGGTTCGTCACAGGAGGAGGTTCATCTATGTCTACGAAATCCGGCCTGCACTTTACCTTTGCCGCTGGCGACGAGTCGTTAGAGGTCGTAGAGTTCACGCTTAGGGAAGGTTTGTCTGAGACCTTTCTGTTGCAGGTGGAACTGGCGAGTGCCAACGCTGCAATCGATTTCGGTCAGGTGCTCGATCATAGCGGCTTGCTTACGATCTGGCAGGACGGGCAGCCCGTGCGTTACGTGCACGGCACGGTGTCGAGTTTTGTGCAAGGCGATACGGGCTTTCGACGTACTCGCTATTCCGCGGTGGTCGAGCCACGTTTGGCGCGTCTGAAGCTGTCCTCCGACTGGCGCATCTTCCAGACTTTGAGCGTGCCCGAGATCGCCACGGCCGTGCTCAAGGCACACCATCAAACGCTGGACTACGAGCAGCGTGTCACCAGCGAGCATCTGGCGCGCGAGTATTGCGTGCAGGCAGGCGACACCGACTACGATTTCATCGAACGTATCTTGCGCGAGGAAGGCTTCTTCTACGCTTTCCAGCACAAGGCCGATGGGCATCGGTTGATCCACTGCGACCGGCTGTTCATCTTCGGCCGGCAGCAGGGGGAGCCGGTGCTGTATAACCCGACGCCCGGCGGCGACCAGCCGCAGCCCAGTTTGCGCACCTTCGCCTACACGGAGAACGTGCGCACCGCGCGTCAGGTGCAGCGCGACTACACGTTCAAGAGCCCACGCTTTCCGCACGAGTACCCGCGCGAGGGCACCGACCTCGATCATCAGGGCCGCGGCTACGCGCGCTACGACTATCCGGGCCGCTACAAGCATGAAGCCAGCGGCAAGGCCTTCACGCAGGACCGCCTGCGTGGTCACCGTCGCGACGCGCGTATCGCGCGGGTGAACGGCGATGATGCGCGCCTGCAACCCGGCATCGCGTTCGACCTCACCGGCCACCCGCGCGAGGACATGAACCGCGGCTGGCGTCCGGTGAGCCTCGTGCATCACGGCAAGCAATACACCAGCCAGGCGGAGGAGGGCGCTGACGCGCAACAAGGCACGCACTACCGCTACGAAGCGGCGCTGGTGCCCGACGATGCCGAGTGGCGCGCTGAGCCGCTGCCGCGCCCGCGCATCGACGGCCCGCAGCCGGCAACCGTGGTCGGCCCCGAAGGCGAAGAAATTTACACGGACGAGTACGGCCGGGTAAAGGTGCAGTTCCCGTGGGATCGCGAGGGCAAGTACGACGAGCACAGCTCGTGCTGGATCCAGGTCGCGCAGAACTGGGCCGGCGCGACCTGGGGCCACATGGCGATCCCGCGTATCGGGCAGGAAGTGATCGTGGTCAACCTGGATGGCGATCCGGACCAGCCTCTCATCATCGGGCGGGCGTACAACCGCTTGCAGTTGCCGCCGTACGAACTGCCGCGGCACAAAACGCGGATGACGATCAAGAGCCAGACGCACAAGGGCGAGGGCTACAACGAACTGCGCTTCGAGGACGAGGCGGGTCAGGAGGAAATCTACGTCCACGCGCAGCGCGATCAGAACATTCACGTCAACCACGACGAAACCACGTTCGTCGGGCATGACCGCAGCGAGCAGGTCGAGCACGACGAAACCGTAGCTATCGGGAACGACCAGCGACTTGCGATAGGTCGGGACCGCCGTGAACGAGTGGGACAGGATGAAGAACTCACCATCGTACGGCATCGTACGATCCATACCGGCATGAATCACACAGAGACCGCAGGCAATAATCGTCACGACACCATTGTGGTCAACCACCGCGTCGATGTCGGCGGCCATGCGGAGCACCTCGTTCACGGTAGCCACCGCCTGGAGGCCGGGCAGCGCATCGAACGGAGAACCCTTCACTACCAGTTGCAGGCGGCGGAGCGTGTAGTTCTGCAAGGCCCGGGAGGTAGCATCGTCATCGACAGTTCGGGTATCACGCTCGATGCCGTTGCCATTCGCTTCAAGGGGCCGATACAGCAGCAGACCGGCGGCAAAGGCAACCTGCTCGACCTGTTGTCACGGACTATCAACAACCCTCAAACGAACTTCAGCGAGCAGTTTCTCGTCAAGCACGCGCGCACCGGGGAGGCGTTGGCCAATGTCCTGTATTGCGTGGAAACGGCAGAAGGTCAGTGCTTCGTCGGGCGTACCGATTCGCGAGGGCTGACGGCGCGCGTCTATACCGTCCGACCTGACGCCGCGACGTTGCGTTGGGGAAGAGAGGCGGCAGTGCACTTGCGCAAACAGAACATCAGCTACTGAGGTCCGTCATGGAACAACAGAAGCAAAGTCAGACCGGCCCGAATAACCCGACGACCGAAGTGGCGGCGATTGCCGATCTTGATTATGTAACGGTGGTTGGTTGTTCTAACCCTGCTTTCTATGTGCGTGCCAGGAAGGGCAACAGGATGATGTTCATCAATCAAGGGATACGGCAGTTGCGCCAATACCCCGAGGGGGCGCCGGACTACGCGATACAACGTGTTTTTCTGATTTTCGCGAGGGACTATCCTCGCAAGCTTCTGGACAAGCTCAAGAAGATCGTCGAGGTTGACTACGGTGCCAGCTATCGTGAGATGACCGATATCGCCGACCTTGTTTCATTCATCGCAGCGCGTCGCAGCAAGAAACGACTGATCAAGCAACTGGACATCTTCTCGCACGGCCTCGTACACGGCATCGAATTCGGATACGACGTCGGCGAGTCATGGCAAATCCGCTACGGGCTGAATCAGGCGCGCATGCTGGCGCCATTGGCGTTCGATGATGACGCTACCGTATTCTCATACGCCTGCCGTACGGGGCTTGGACACGACATCGGGACAAAACTCGATCCGGGGGAAGACCCTCGATATGAAGAGAGCCTCGCGCAGGTCATGGCTGATGCGGGCGATGTGGAAGTACGAGCATTTCCTCGAAGGTCCAACTATGACGAAACCTATGGTACCCGGGAGGAGCTCATCGCGGCACAAAAGACGCTGCCGAAGATTGCCGAGTACGAGCGAAAGGCCGAAGCCTATGATCAGCAGATGGCCGCCTACCGACGGCGAACGCTGGCATTGGGGAAAGGGCCCATGAACGAGATTCCTGGGGAACCGCCACCTAAGGCGCCAGTTAGGCCTTACACAGCCCGGGAACTGGAGTTGGCAAAGCATATGCAGGTCCGCGACGAAAACGAAAACAATTCTGACATCGGCCTTCCCCTGGACTCGTTGGGTGCCATAAATCCAGTCAGGTCGGGTAGTACACCGGAGGGGTTACCCATGGGGCTTCGTATTTTCAAGCCAAGATCACGCGCATGAACAAAAGAATCGCGATGTTAATTGTGGTAATGATGCTGGCCGCCCTTGTTGTGAACTGGACGGCGAACGGAGGGAATTCCATGAGCGAAAGAGTCATGATGCGAATATTAGAAGATGGTCCGTTATTTGATGCGACGCTGTGGTTTGAAAATGGCATGTATCGGCGTATTCCTCTCGGAGATGACGACAAGGTCTACTATCCGGCGGGTGCGAAATATAACGACACCTTAATGCGACGAATATCTCCGCCTCCATTTGCTGACGATCAGGTGGGAAGTCTTCAAATAAGGATAGTTCGCGCTCTAAAAGGCGAGTCTATGCCAGCAGATTTCCCTCCGAAAGTCCCTTCGTCGGTCGACGCCATCGGATTTGGTTCCAAATTCGATCCAAGGCCGCAGATTATCTATATTGCAAGTCGATTTATGGACTATGGGGAGGGTAGGCCAAAGCTTCCGGTCGATTACTACACCTTTTACACACTGCTGGAAGGAAGGCGCTTTTTTGTTTCTATCGTGAGAGTCGGTGAAACTGGGGAAATTCTCTATACTTTCCGAGTACACGATATTGCCATTCCTGAGGACGAGGAAGAGCGGAGGTTCCAGGAACTGCAATCCAAAGCCGATCTCCAGTCCAGGCTGGACGAGCCCGGCTGGAAATTTCGGTCCGGCAAACTCTGTCCGTGGCCCGGTACGTGGGAATGCCTGGAGTTGCCCGTTGGAAAGCAAACGTTTGCTCATAACGCGTCGTTTCCAAAGATCAACGCGCAGGATGTAACGTGGCGCTTCGTGCCGCCGACACATTGAAATGGCTTAGGACGACCGTCTACCATGCTGGTGAATTTGAGATTCAACCCCATTCGTTTATGCGAATAAAATTCGGGGATAGATTGAATGGCATAAATAAATCTCCAGTACCTGAATGCTGTCAAGTATCGGTATGTTTGAAGTGAATATTGGTGCGAACGGACTTTCGTGGGCGCAGCACTTTGGGTGAGGTGTTCGACGATATTTGGTGGGGTGATAAAATTATATATATATAAATCATTTTTTGATTGTTTTTATGAAATTATATTTTAAGAATGTTAAAATCAAAATATTCTTGATGGTTATTTTTACAATATTTGTCGCTTGCATCATTCCGACGAAGTTAAATATCAATCCGATGCGTAAGGTCGGAGAGGTTGTGGATGAGGTGAACGGGGTAAAAGTCTATTACAATGGCGGGATAGGGAGTGTGTCTGGAAGAAGCTTAACGTCAGATGGTTATAATGTCGGTATCAAGTACCAATGCGTTGAATTCGTCAAGCGTTACTACTATGAGCATCTTGGGCACCGAATGCCGCAATCTTTAGGAAATGCAATAGACTATTTTGATGTGACTGTTAGGGATGGTGGCATGAATCGAGCCAGGAATTTGATTCAATTCAGAAACAATGGTTCGGAAAAGCCCGTTGTTGATGATTTGGTTGTCTTTGAACCGTGGATATTTAATAGGTATGGCCATGTGGCGATAGTGTCGAATGTGACGGACTCGACTGTTGAGATCATTCAACAAAATTCAGGGCCTTTGGGTCGGAGCAGGGAAACTTACCCACTAACGAGTGAAAATGGTAAGTGGAAGGTGGAAAGTTATCGATTGCTAGGGTGGCTCAGAATTAGAAGCGCCAAACCGCTTTCGTTATATGGAGTGGAATGAAGAGGAGGCACAAGCTTGTCTCGGTTGCTGATTACCTGCGTTTTGCGTGGCGACCAGATCGAAAAGATTCTGGCTCGATATATCGATTCCAGAGAGCGACAAGCGGATCGGTTCGCGGTGCTTTTCTCTGGAGTGTTGAAACTGTTCATCCTTTTGCCGTCATGCCACGCTGTGAGAACGTGACGGAAAACGGGCCTCGTTGCAAGGCGGATGATTCACATGTCCGGATAGTTGTTCACTGTCGTTTCGCCGTACGTCCGGCTGATCCGGCTTAACGCTTGATTTTTACTAGATTGCTAGCATACTAGCTCCCATGACCGACGAAGAAGTGAAGCAATTCAACGTGTACCTGCCGCTGAGCCTGATCCGGCAGGTCAAGCATCGCGCCATCGAAACGGAGCAATCGCTGTCCGCGCTGGTGGCCGATGCATTGCGCGCGTACCTGGCCGGGCCGCAGCCGGGCGCGGGGCCGTCCATCGAGGAGGAGTGACATGTCATCCGAGCGAATCGAAGCCGTGTACCTGACGACGCACAACTGGGGCAAGTCGGCGAAGTTTTTCCAGGCGCTGGGCTTCACGCTGGAGTTCGAAACCGATCACAACTCGGGCCAGCTGCGCCATGGCGACGGCCCCTTCCTGTTCATCGCCGAAGTGCCGCCGGGCGAAACGCCGGACATGCAGGTCGTGCTCAAGGTGCCGAATGAACAGGCGGTGCAGCCGCAGCCGATCGTCGACGTCGTCACGCCGTTCGAGGATACGCACTGGGGCACGCGCGACATGACCGTACGCGATCCGGACGGTCGCGTGTGGCGCCTGCAGGCGCCAGCGCAGCAGGGTGCGTGAGGCCGACATGACCGAACCCCGCGAAAGCGCCCCCGACAGCACCGCCGCGCGCGTCGCGCTGTGGCGTGCGCTGCACGTCGAACTCGATGCGCCGCCGCATGTGCTCGCCGACGAAGTCGGGCGGCAATTGCTCGCACCGGAACCCGGCTGGCAGCAGCGCGGTGACATGGATCCGCAGTTCACGCGGCCGTTTCGCGCGTCGATCGTCGCGCGGGCGCGCTTCATCGAGGATCTCGTGGTGGAGCAGGCCGCGCGCGGCGTGAGCCAGTACGTGATCCTCGGCGCAGGGCTCGACAGCTTCGTGCAGCGTCGGCCCGACATGGCGTCGCGTGTGACCGTCTTCGAAGTCGACCAGCCGGCGCCGCAGCGCTGGAAGCAACGGCGCCTCGTCGAGCTGGGCTTCGGTGTGCCCGACTGGCTGCGTTTCGTGCCGGTCGATTTCGAGGCGAAACAATCGTGGCGCGCGGCGCTCGTCGGTGCGGGCTTCGATGCCGGCAAGCCGGCGGTCGTCGTGTCCACCGGCGTCAGCATGTACCTGACGCTTGAGGCGAACGCGGCCGCGTTGCGCGAAGTCGCCTCGCTCGCGCCGGGTTCGACGCTCGCGATGACGTTCCTGCTGCCGCTGGAACATGCGGATCCGGACGTGCGCCCGGGGCTGGAAATGGCCGCGAAGGGCGCGCGCGCGAGCGGCACGCCGTTCATCAGCTTCTTCATGCCGGCACAGATGCAGGCGCTCGCGCGGGAGGCCGGCTTCACGAAGACCGAGCACGTTTCGGCTGCCGAACTGACGCGTCGCTATTTCGCGGATCGTGCGGACGGACTCAGGCCGCCGAACAACGCGGAGGAACTGCTGGTCGCGACGGTCTAGCCTCGCGCGTACGCAAGCATGTCGGCAGCGCGCCGGTTCCGGTCACGCGGAACCGGCCAGCCTGGTCACGCGCGTTCGAGCACGGCCATTTCCCGCACGACCACGAGCAGCACCGCGAGGCTCGCGCCGCCGGACGCGCGCAAGTCGGCGAGCAGGTGCTCGTAGCGTGCGAGCGCGGCTTCGCGGCGCGCGCGCCACGCGCCGACGATCGTCTCCGGCGTGGTCGAATCCGGCGATTCCGCAAGCGCGCTCGACGCGAGCGTGCGCTTGAGGCGCGCGACTTCCGCGAGCGCGGCCGCGCGCGCCAGCATGTCCCAGTGCGTCGGGGTCGGCAGCGTCGCCGCGCGCTCGCCGATCCAGCTGTAATTGAGCAGCGTGCCGAGCGAGAAATACACGCCCGCGACGAGTTCGAGGCTGCGGTTGCTGGTCGCGGCCACTTCGGCGATGTCGAGCAGCGCGGCCGAGATGTCGCCGCTCGCGACGCGCACCGCGAGCGCGCTGTCGACGCCGGCTTCCACCAGCACGCGCTGCCGCTCGGACAGCGCTTCGAGATCGTCGGCCGGCAACAGCGACGGCAGTTGCGGCGCAAGCCGCTCGGCCGCGTCGCGGCAGCGCGCGATCAGCTCGGCGACGCCGCCGTCGGCCACCGCGCCGGATTGCAGATGCCGCAGGAACCACAGCGCCGCGCGTTCCAGCAGCCGCGCGACGTCGACGAACATGCGCGCCTGCACGTCGTCGGCGACGCGGTTGTCGAGCGCATCGATGTCGCGCCACACGGCATCGAGGTCGAACACGTCGCGCGCCATGATGCAGGCCCGCACGATGTCGCCGGGCTTCGCGTCGGTTTCCTCCATCAGCCGGTGCACGAATGCGCAGCCGACGCGGTTCACGAGCGCGTTGGTCAGATGCGTCGCGAGGATCTCGCGGCGCAGCGGATGGCGGCGCATCGGTTCGCTGAAGCGCTGCTGCAGCGGCTTGGGGAAGTAGTCGACGAGCATCGCGGCAACCAGCGGATCCTCGGGCACGTCGGATTCGAGCAGCGCGTCGTACAGCCACATCTTGCTGTACGCGAGCAGCACCGCGCGTTCCGGCGACGTGAGGCCGAGCTTCGCGGCTTGCCGTTCGGCGACTTCGTCGTCGGTCGGCAGGAATTCGATCACGCGGTTCAGGCGGCCCGCGCGTTCGAGCCAGCGCATCAGGCGCGCCTCGGCATCGAGCAGCTCGACCGCATAACGACCGGCGATCGACAGCGCCTGCGTCTGGTAGTAGTTGTCGCGCAGCACGAGCAGCCCGACTTCGTCGGTCATCTCCGCGAGCAGGGCGTTGCGCTGCTTCTCGGTCATCTCGCCGTCGGACACGACGAGCCCGAGCAGGATCTTGATGTTGACTTCGTGATCCGAACAATCGACGCCGGCCGAGTTGTCGATCGCGTCGGTGTTGATGCGGCCGCCGCGCTGCGCGAACTCGATCCGGCCAAATTGCGTGCAGCCGAGGTTGCCGCCTTCGCCGACGACCTTGCAGCGCAGGTCCGCGCCGTTCACGCGCACCGCGTCGTTCGCGCGGTCGCCCACTTGCAGGTGGGTTTCGCGCGCCGCCTTCACGTAGGTGCCGATGCCACCGTTGTACAGCAGGTCGACCGGCGCCTGCAGGATCGCGCGGATCAGCTCGGCCGGCGGCAGCGCGTGCGCGTCGATGCCGAGCGCGGCCTGCACGGCGGGCGACAGCGGGATCGTCTTCGCGGTGCGCGGATAGACGCCGCCGCCCGCCGAGATCGCGGCCGGATCGTAGTCGGCCCAGCTCGAGCGTTCGAGCGCGAACATGCGTGCGCGCTCCGCGAAGCTCGTCGCGGGATCGGGGTTCGGGTCGAGGAACACGTGCCGGTGATCGAACGCGGCGACGAGCCGGATATGCGGCGACAGCAGCATCCCGTTGCCGAACACGTCGCCCGACATGTCGCCGACGCCGACTACTGTGAAGTCGGTCGTCTGCGTATCGATGCCCATCTCGCGGAAGTGGCGCTTGACCGATTCCCACGCGCCGCGCGCGGTGATCGCCATCTTCTTGTGGTCGTAGCCGACCGAGCCGCCGGACGCGAACGCGTCGTCGAGCCAGAAGCCGTATTCGTGCGAGATCGCGTTCGCGTAGTCGGAGAAGGTGGCCGTGCCCTTGTCGGCGGCGACCACCAGGTACGGATCGTCGGGGTCGTGCCGCACCACGTCGGGCGGCGGCACGATCGCGTTGCCGGCCAGGTTGTCGGTCAGGTCGAGCAGGCCGCGCAGGAAGGTCTGGTAACACGCGATGCCTTCGCGCATCCACGCTTCGCGATCGCTCGGCGGCGGCGGGTTCTTCACGACGAAGCCGCCTTTCGAGCCGACCGGCACGATCACGACGTTCTTCACCATCTGCGCCTTCATCAGCCCGAGCACTTCGGTGCGGAAATCCTCGCGGCGATCCGACCAGCGCAGGCCGCCGCGCGCGACGCGCCCGCCGCGCAGGTGCACGCCCTCGACGCGCGGCGAATACACCCAGATCTCGAACATCGGCTTCGGCTCGGGCAGCCCGGGCACCTTCGCCGGATTGAACTTGAACGACAGGTACGGTTTCGATTCGCCGTTTGCGTCGACGAGGAAGTAGTTCGTGCGCTCGGTCGCGTTGATCACGCCGAGGAACTGCCGCAGGATGCGGTCTTCGTCGAGGTTCGGCACCTGGTCGAGCGCACTTTCGATCGCCTTCAGCAGCCGCTCGGCCTGCACGTCGCGCGTGTCGCCGGTGGCCGGGTCGAAGCGCAGCAGGAACAGCTCGACGAGCTGCCGTGCGATCGCCGGGTTGCCGGTCAGCGCGCGCTCGATATACGCGTCGCTGAAGGTCGAGCCGACTTGCCGCAGATACTTCGCATACGCGCGCAGGATCGTCACTTCGCGCGCACTCAGATGGGCGCGCAGCACGAGGCGGTTGAAGTCGTCGTTCTCGATCCGGCCGCTCCAGATCTGGTCGAACGCATCCTCGAACAGGCCTTTCACGCGCTCGATGTCGAATTCGGTGTCGTCCGCGAGCTCGAGGCCGAAGTCGTGCACCCACGCATGCGCGGCGTCCTGCGTCTGGATCCGGTACGGCCGCTCCTCGTCCACGCGCACGCCGAGATGCTCGAGCATCGGCAGGCTGCGCGATAGCGCGATCGGGTCGCCCGCGCGATAGACCTTGAAGCGGAACGCACGCGCTTCCGCCTCGATCGGCCGGTACAGGTTCATCGCGAGCTGCCCCGAATCCTTCACCCGCTCGATCAGCTCGATGTCGCGCACGGCCGTGCGCGCCGGATAGTCGTCGCGGTAGCCGGCCGGGAACGAATCGGCATAGCGCTGCAGCAGCCGGTTGCCTTGCTCTTCGCCGAAGGCGTCGAGCAGCGCGTCGGCGAGATCGTCCTGCCAGCGGCGCGTGACCTGCACGAGCCGCGTTTCGAGCTCGCGCGTGTCGACGTCGGGCATCGTGCCCGGTTCCGCATGCACGACGAAATGAATGCGCGCGATCGCCGATTCCGACAGCAGCGGCGTGAATTCGACGGTCACGCCGTTGTACGCATCGACAAGCAGTTTCGCGATGCGCCGGCGCAGGTCGGTGTTGTACTTGTCGCGCGGCACGAACACGAGGCACGACACGAAGCGGTCGAAGCGGTCGCGCCGCACGAACAGGCGCGTGCGCTGGTGTTCCTGCAGCCGCAGGATGCCAAGCGCGATGTCGTAGAGCTGGTCTTCGTCGGCCTGGAACAGTTCGTCGCGCGGATAGGTTTCGAGCACCGTCACGAGCGACTTGCCGAGATGCCCCTTCGGCAGGAAGCCCGCGCGCCGCACGATGTTCGCGCACTTGCGGCGCACGATCGGGATCTCGGTATACGAACCGAAATAGGAGGTCGACGTGTAGAGCCCGATGAAGCGGCGCTCGCCGGTGACCTTGCCGTCGGCGCCGACGAGTTTCACGCCGACGTAGTCGAGATAGCCGGGCCGGTGCACGGTCGCGCGCGAATTCGCCTTGGTCAGGAAGATCGGCCAGGGGCCGGTGATGATGTCGGCGGCGGCCTGCGGCAGCGGCGTGACGTCGGGGGCGCCGGACGTGCGCAGCGATTCGCGCAGGATGCCGAAGCCGGTGCCCTCGATGCCGCGCAGCCCGAAGCCCGTGCCGTCGGACACGAGCGCGTAGTCGCGCTGGCCGAGGAACGTGAAGTGATCGGCGGCCATCCATTCGAGGAACGCGCGCGCCTCGATGTCTTCCGCGGTCGATTCGCGCGCCTTCATCTCCTTGATCGTCGCGCGGGCGATGTCGACGATCTTCGGCCAGTCTTCCACCGATGCGCGCACGTCGCCGAGCACGTGCGCGATGTCGTTGCGCAAGGTGTTGAGCAGCGCGGCATCGCCGCAGCGATCGACTTCGAAATGGATGAACGACGCGAGCTGCGACTGGCCGTCGCCGGGCGTCGCGCCGCCCGCATCGACGCGCTCGATGCCGCCGTCGGCGCCGCGCCAGATGCGGAACACCGGGTGCAGTGCCGAATGCAGCGCGAGCCCGAGGCGGTTGACGGCCATCGTCACCGAATCGACGAGGAACGGCATGTCGTCGTTGACGATCTCGATGACCGTGTGGTCGGAATGCCAGCCGTGCTGTTCGAGGATCGGGTTGTACACGCGCAGCCGTTCGCTGCCGGGCACGAATTTCTGGGCGGTCTGCCAGTGCGCCATCGCGGCGCCGTAGAGATCGGCGATGCTGCGGCTCTGCAGATCGTCGGCATCGGCGAAATCGTAGTAATGACGCAGGAAGGGTTCGACGATCCGGAACGTGGCTTCGGGCAGGCGCCCGCGCGCGAATTCGACGACGTCCGAGAGCAGATGTGCGACGACTTCCTCGTGCTTCGCTTCCATGGCGGTCTCCTCGTCGGGTGGCCATCGGCTGCTGCGTCTGAGCCGCATTATATGCACCGATCGCGTGACAATGCGATGTGCGCGCGCACATCGGGAGGCGGAGAAGGAAGCCGCCTGCAGCGCCGCCGGGCGGGCGCCGCAGGTGATGAATCAGTGTGATGCAGGCGGGCGTTCAAGCATCGCCGGGTGTGACGTTCAGCGCTCGTCGCTCCACAGCTTCCCGGCCGTCGCCCAGTTCTCCTTCTTCACGTCGGTGAGAATAATGTCGACCGAGCCCGGCTCGCAGCCGAGCGTCTCGCAGGTGACGCGCGTGATTGCTTCGACGAATTCGCGCTTCTGTTCGACGGTGCGGCCTTCGAAGAGCTGGATATTGAAAGTCGGCATGACAAGTGCTCCGGTTGAGTGTGTCGGGTTCGGCCGCGATCGCGGCCAGGGATGCGGCGTCAGTCGCGATACGACGGATCGATCCGGTCGAGCCGGCGCAGCAGCGCCGGCCATTCCAGTTCGCCTTCGATCGCGCCGCCGTCGCGCAGTTGTTCGGCGGTGCGGTCGGCCACCGCCGGGTCGGGCAGCACGAGCGGCCCGCCGCCGGCCTGCGCGCGCACCTGGATATCGCAGGCCTTGATCAGCGTGTCCATCAGCACATACGCTTCGGCGACGGTGCGGCCGACCGTCAGCGTGCCGTGGTTGCGCAGCAGCATCGCGGATTTCGCGCCGAGGCTCGCGGTCAGCCGCGCGCCTTCGGCCGGCGAGAACGCGAGTGCCTCGTAGTCGTGGTACGCGAGGTCGCCGTGAAAGCGCAGCGCGTGCTGCGACGCGGGCAGCAGCCCGTCGCGCTGGATCGATACGGCGATGCCGGCCGTATTGTGCAGATGCATCACGCAGACGGCGTCGGCGCGGGCGGCATGCACGGCCGCGTGCAGCGCGAAGCCCGTCACGTTGACCGCGTGCTCGCCGGCGCCGATCCGGTTGCCGGCCAGGTCGATCTTCACGAGGTTCGATGCGCGGACCTCGTCGAACGTCAGGCCGAACGGGTTGATCAGGAAGTGGCCGGGCTCGCCGGGCACGGTCGCGGAAAGATGCGTGTAGATCAGGTCGTCCCAGCCGTTCAGCGCGACGAGCCGGTAGGCGGCGGCGAGGTCGACGCGCAGCCGGCGTTCGGCGTCCGAGATCGGGCCGCCGGGTTTCACGGCATCAGGACGGTGTGCGAATGACGACATCGGGTTCTCCGAAGGTAAGGCGGCGCGCGACGGCTACGGTCACCCATGATGCAAGGGCGAACGGCGCCGTGAACACGGGGATGCCGGCGCGCATCGCGAGCCACTGGATCAGCGCGGCGAGTGCGGCTGCTGCAAGGGCCGCGCGCGGGCCGCGCGACATCAGCGCCAGTGCGGCGAGCGCGCCGTTGAAGCCGAGCAGGCCGTCGGCGAACAGCGCGTCGTTCGCGCCGAGCGTGAGCAGCAGCACGGTCGACACGATCGCGCCGCCGAGCGCGAACGCGGCCGCGTGGCGCGACGCGACGGCGAGGCCCGCGACGATCAGCGCGCCGGCCCATGCGCCTTGCGCGAAGGTGGTCTGAGCAACACCCGACAGCAATGCGTCGGTGACGGACGACGGCGTCAGTGCCGCGCCGGCCGTCGCGTCGGTCGCGTGTTGCGGTGCGACAAACGGCAGCCACAGCGCGGTGACGGCGAGGCACGGGCTCGAATACGGGCACTGGCGCCAGCGGGCGAGCGGCGTGCGCATCGCGCGCTGCACGAGCGCCGCGCCGATCGCGGCCAGCGGCGCCAGCGCGACGGCTGCAAGGGAAGCGGGCGCGAACAGCGCCGCGATCAGCGCGGCGAGCGCGCCGTTGAAGCCGTGCAGCCCCTGTTCGACGTCGTGGCGCGCGGCGCCCGTCAGCACGGCGGTCATGCTGGCGGCGGCCGAACCGAGCAGCGCCGCGCATGCCAGCCGCAGGTCGGTCAGCGCCAGCGCGGCCAGCAGCAGCGCGCCGGTGAGCGCGTTCGCCTGCAGTACGATCTGACCGATGCCGCGCAGCAGAATGCGCAGGTCGATCGACGGCGAGGCGGAGCGGGCGGTTGGCATGATGGCGGCGGAACAGGACGAGCCGCGAGCATAGGACACAATCCGATGCACCGGAATAGGGAATTCTGGATAGTCAGGATTTGTCGGCGCTGCCCCGAAATGGGGAATGCGGGCGGCCGGCCATGTCCTGGCGGGCGTTGCATTGGCGTTTTTCGGGGCGAACGTTTCGTGGCGAGGGAATTCAGGCATCTGCTGGCGTTTTCGTCGGCGGATTCGTGCGACAGTGTCCCGCAGCGGGGAAACCGGGAGGGGGAACGATGCGTGAAGTGCGATGGGCGTCGCTCGAAGACGACGGGGTCGAACATCTGGCGTTCGACCGGAGCGGCGGCGGGATCGTCGTCGAAAGCGCGGTGGTCGGCCAGCGGTACGGCCGTGCGTACGGGCTCGCGTATCGCGTCGAGTGCGACGCGCATTGGCGGGTGACGTATGCAGTGTTGAAGGTGATGGGCGGCGGCACGCTCGAACTGCGCGGCGACGGCGAAGGCCACTGGCGCGACGGCGCGGGCCGTGCGCTGCCCGAACTCGACGGCTGCGTCGACATCGACATCGCGGCGACGCCGTTCACGAACGCGCTGCCGATCGGCCGCCTTGGGCTCGCGCGCGGCGAGCGGCGGCCGATCGACGTCGCGTACGTCTCGACGCCGGACCTGAAGGTCACGCCGGTCAAGCAGGCTTACGCGTGCATCGAGCCGGGCCGGCGCTACCGCTACGAAGGCATCTTCCGGAATTTCACCGCCGAGATGGACATCGATGAAGACGGGCTCGTGATCGACTACGAGACGCTGTTCAGACGCCTGCCGGCGCTGACGGGCCGCTGAACCGCGGCGTTCGCGACGGCCGGCCGCTCCTGCGCGGACGCGAAGCGGTCGATCCGAGACGCGATGATGTCGGGGTGGCGCAGCACGACCCAGTGGCTGCCGTCGATTTCCTCGCGCACGTGGTCGCCGAGCCAGCGGTCGAGGTCGACCGACATTTCGGGCGTCACGTAGCGGTCGCGCACCGGCACGAGGATCTGCACCGGCGCCTGCGCATATCGTTCGCGGGGTTTGCGCGCCCGCGCAAGGAAGTTCGCGCGGTAAAGCTGCATGCCGTTCAGCGCATTCTTCAGTTGCACGGGATCGCGCTCGGCACGCACGCGTTCGGTGATCTGCAGCCAGCGCGGCCACAGCGCCGCGCCGCCGAGCCGCCACACCAGCGACGGCACGACCGGCAAGTGGAAGAACGCGATGTACCACGACTTCAGGCTCTGCTTGAGCCGCATCTTCGCGCGGAACACGTGATCGAGGCATGGGCCCGAGATCGACGTGTACGACGCGATCCGGCCGCGGAACGCGGGGTCGGTCACGGCCTCCCAGCACTGGATCGAGCCCCAGTCGTGACCGACGAGATGGAACGGCCGGCCGCCGCAGGTCGCGTCGGCCACCGCTTTCAGGTCGCCGGCGAGCCGTTCGAGCGTGTAGTCGGCGCGGCGGCGCGGTGCATCGGACGCGCCGGCGCCGCGCACGTCGTACGCGATCACGCGGTAGCGCTTCGCGAGCCGCGCGCGGATCGGCGCCCACACGGCCGCCGAATCGGGGTAGCCGTGCACGAGAATCAGCGGCGGGGCGCGACGCGACCCGCTCACGTAGACGGCGAGTTTCACGTCGCCGGACTGGACGGTCAGCATCTCGTGGGCGCGCGCCATGGCGTCATGCCTGCGCAACCGGGTGCAGCGGCACGCGGCGCGGGGCAGCTTGCGCGGCGTAGCGCGCGTTGGTCGCGTCGATGTTCTCGAGCAGCGTGTCGAGCCCCTGCAGGTACTGGTGGTTGTCGTGGTCCCACGGGTGGAAGCCGGGGCGGAAGTAGTCGAGCCATTCGCGCGCGATGCTCGGGAACACGCCGTGTTTCGGGCTGTACAGGTACTTCACGAGCCGCCACATGCCGCCGAACTTGCCGTGTTCGCGACGGTGCGCGCGCATCAGGCGCACGTGGAAGTCGAACACGATCGTCCAGAAGAACACGGTCGTCGTCAGCATCGTGCCCGTGCGCAGCAGGTAGCTGCCGAGGCCCGGCTTCATCACGGTGGTCCATACGTCGTACGACACGGCCTTGTGCTCGGTTTCCTCCATCGCATGCCACATCCACATCTGCTGGTAGCCTTCGACCGAGCCGTCGATCCGGTGCTCGTGGCCCGACAGCAACTGGTTCGCGAGGATCGCCGTGTAGTGCTCGAGCGCGATCGTGATCGCGAGCTGCATCGAATGCGGGAGCACCTTCTTGAACCAGCCGAGGATCGTCCACAGGCGCTTGTCGAGCTTGTGCGCGGGCAGGCCGGACGACTGCAGCAGGTCGTTGTATTCGATGTGCTCGCGCGTGTGCATCGCTTCCTGGCCGATGAAGCCGAGTACCTGCTTCTTCAGTTCGGGATCCTCGATCCGGTCGCGATAGTTGCGCACCGAATCCATGAAGAAGCGTTCGCCGGCCGGGAACAGCAGCGACAGCGCGTTCATGAAGTGCGTGACCGGCACGCCCTGCACGTGCCAGTCCTTCGCGCGTTCCGGCGGCAGCGCGAAACGGATGTCGCGCCGCACCGGCATCATGTTCGGGGTCGTCATGATTGTTCTCCTCCCTGATTGCCTGCGTTGTTGTAGGTGGCATGCAGCGGCGCGGGCGCCGGCGTGCCGCGGGCGGCGTCACGGCGCGCGCGGGCGGCCTCGCGGCGCGTCGCGAACACGACGAGCGCCTGGTACGCGGACGGCAGCACGCGCGCCATCCAGTCGCCGGCCTTCGCGTCGCGGCCGATCAGCACGCGGCGCTTGTTCTTGCGCACGCCCGCGAGGATCGTGCGCGCGGCATCGTCGGCGGTCGTGATGAAGAACTTCTCGAACGTGTCGCGGCCTTGCTGCTCGCTCGCGACCATGAAGCCGACCATGTTTTTCGACACGCGGCTCGCCTGCGCGATGTTCGTGCGGATGCCGCCCGGATGCACGCAGGTCGCCGATACGCCGCACTTCATCATGTCGAGTTCCTGGCGCAGCGATTCGGTGAAGCCGCGTACCGCGAACTTGGTCGCGTTGTAGCCGCTCATGCCCGGTTGCGCGAAGATCCCGAACAGGCTCGACGTGTTGATCACGTGGCCGTCTCCCGATGCCTTCAGGTACGGCAGGAATGCCTTCGTGCCGTGCACGACGCCCCAGAAATTGATGTTCACGATCCACTCGAGATCGTTGTAGTCCATCCCCTCGATCGTGCTCGACAGCGCAACGCCCGCGTTGTTGAAGATCAGGTTGACCTTGCCGTGTTCTTTTGCGGTGTCGTCGGCCCACGCGAACATCGCATCGCGCTCGCCGACGTCGAGCACGCGCGTCGAGACACGCACGTTCGGCGCGATCGTACGGACGATCCGTTCGGTTTCGGCAAGGCCCACGCCGTTCTTGTCGGCGAGCGACACGTGGCAGCCTGCCTGTGCGAGCTGGATCGCGAGCGAGCGGCCCATGCCCGAGCCGGCACCGGTGATCGCGGCGACCTTGTTGGCGAAATCTCTCATGTCGGTTGCTCCTTGTCTGGCTCAGGCCGCTTCGGCGGAAGTCGAAGTCGAAGCGGCAGCGGCCGGCGCGGCGGCGGGCTGCGCCGTGGTGTCGAGTTGCGGCGCGCGATACGCGTGGTAATCGGCGATCGAGAAGTGCGCGGTCGCCTGGCGGAAGCGCCACGTGAAGCCCGGCCACAGCGTGGTGTTTTTGCCGGTGCGCGGATCGAGGTACCAGCTCTTGCAGCCGCCCGTCGACCAGATCGCCTTTTTCAGCTTGCCCTGCAGGTCGCTGTTGAATTGCGCCTCGACGAGCGGACGCACCTCGATCGCATCCGCGCGTTCGCGACGCATCGCCTGCAATGCGCCGAGGATGTACTCGATCTGCGACTCGATCATGAACACCATCGAGTTGTGGCCGAGGCCCGTGTTCGGGCCGACGATCATGAAGAAGTTCGGGTAGCCGGGCAGCGTCGAGCCGAGATACGCGTGCGCGCCGTCGCGCCATGCGTCGACGATGTCGAGCCCGCCGCGGCCGATGATCGCGCCGCGCGGAAACGGATCGGCCACCTGGAAGCCGGTGCCGTAGATCAGGCAGTCGACTTCATGGCGGCGGCCGTCGGTCGTCACGACCGCGTCGGCTTCGATGTGGTCGATGCCGGTCGTGATCACGTCGACGTTCTTGCGCGACAGCGCCGGGTAGTAGTCGTTCGAGATCAGCACGCGCTTGCAGCCGAGCGTGTAGTTCGGCGTGACGGTCTTGCGCAGCTCCGGATCGGGAATCTGCTTGCGGATGTGGCGCAGCGCGAGCTTCTGCACGTTCTTCATCAGCGAGGGATGGATCGCGAAGCCGAGCACGCGCGATTCGAGCATCCAGTAGATGCCGCTGCGCACGGCCTTCTGCGTGAACGGCAGCGTACGGAACAGCCACTTCTCGAACCCGGTCAGGTTGCGGTCGGGCTTCGGCATGATCCACGGCGGCGTGCGCTGGAACAGCGCGAGTGTTTTCACGCGCGGCGCGATCTGCGGCACGAACTGGATGGCGCTCGCGCCGGTGCCGATCACCGCGACGCGCTTGCCTTCGAGCGCATAGTCGTGATCCCAGTGCTGCGAGTGGAACGCGCGGCCCTTGAAGTTCTCGACGCCGGGAATCGACGGCAGCGCGGCGCGCGACAGGCCGCCCATCCCGGACACCAGCACGCGTGCCGACAGCCGCTTGCCGTTCGCGAACGTGAGGCGCCAGCGTTGCGCGGCGTCGTCGTATTCGGCGCGCTGCAGTTCGTGGTTCAGGCGCAGGTGCGCGCCGATCCCGAAGCGCTGCACGCAGTCTTCCAGATATGCGCGGATCTCCGGTTGCGGCGCGAACATGCGCGTCCAGCGCGGGTTCGGCGCGAACGAGAACGAATAGACGTGCGATTGCACGTCGCATGCACACCCGGGGTAATGATTGTCGCGCCACGTGCCGCCGACCGACGCGGCCTTCTCGAGGACGACGAAGTCGGTCACGCCTGTTTGCCGCAGGCGGATCGCCATCCCGAGGCCGGCGAAGCCGGTGCCGATGATGGCGATGTCGATGGTTTCGTCCAGGCCGTCGTGGCCGGGCGGACCGAAAGGCAACGTACGAGCATTCATCCGGGTGTCTCCGATTTGGCTCATTTTCGAATGTTACATTGTTTGATGTAACGATAGTGGGTGAACCCGGAAACCGCAAGAGGCTAGAAGCGGCGCTCTAAGGGCCGGAAGCCAGGCTGGAAAAGGCTGAGCGGGGTTTGGAACGGGCCGGTTCCCGCATCGCGGGATGCGCGGAAAGGGCCGTCGGCGGGGCGAGAGAGGGAGCGCACGAGACCGCCAGCGTGCGGCGGTCTGTTTGAAACGGTATCAGGGACGGATCGTTCGGGCGGCCGTCTCATGGAAAACCCCGGCCACGATCGTGACCTGCGCGAGCGCGTAGAGGCCCCAGATCAGGTACTCGATGCCCGGAAAGCCGCCGAGGAAACGGCCGACGCCGATCAGCGTATCGGAGCCGACGAAGATCAGGCTGCCGACGGCCACCAGCGGGCTGTGCGTGCGCGCCGCGAGCGCGAAGCTCGCCATCACGCAGAGCACGAGCATGTAGACGGCGACGGGTGCGAGCAGCTCGCCGAGGTGCGGGAAGAACGCCACGTAGAGCGCCGGGGCGGCGATCCACAGCCCGACGAGCGCGACGACGCGCCAGCCGTGCGGCCGTGCGCGCCAGCGCATGAAGATCGCGCAATAGCACAGGTGCGTGAGCAGGAACGCGCCGAGGCCGAGGACGAACGACAGCGGCCAGTCGGGCAGCGCGAGCAGCACGTCGCCGAGCACGGCGGTCACGAGCGCCGCACACAGCCACGCGCGTTCGCGCGCCGAGCCGCAGGTGCTGCCCGCCGCGAGCAGCAGGATGCCCATCGCGGCTTTCGCGGCGGCCTGGCCGGGATAGGGGGCGGCAGCGAGCGACAGCCCGTACAGCAGCGCGGCGACGACGGCGAGCGGCCAGAGCCGGCGGTAGGTGGCGGGAAGCGTGGCGATCAAGGCGGGTGTCTCCGGTTTGTTGTTGTCTGCGGTGGACGGCGCACGGTCGAGGGCGCGGCTGCCGGCCATTATCCGGAAGAACGGGCGCGGGAAAACCGGCGAATCCTTCTAGGACGCGGCAGGCAGGGGACGCAAAGGCGCCTGGTCGCAACCGTGGCGATCGGGCGTTGCCGTGTGCACGACGGGCGAACGCCTTCACCCGGTTTCTTCGACGTGTTGCCCCGGTCGAGCCGGGGCAACGACATCAATTCGGCTTGTTATGATCGCCGCGGTATTGACGTTGTCGTTGTTCCGCCCGGCCGCGTGACAGGATGCGCAAGCCGGTGCGTGGCCGATGAATCCATGCCGTGCCCGCTGCGCGCGCCGATGCAACGCGGCGCGGGCCGGCCCCCACGAAAAATGGTCCGACCATGACCGAACTTCTCCATGGCGACGGCGCGATCCGTCGCACGACGCCGTACGGCTCGTCGATCGAAAACACCTATGCGGGCGTGCTGTCGTTCATGCGCCGCAACTATTCGCGCACGCTCGACGGGGTCGACGTCGCGATCTCCGGCGTGCCGCTCGACCTCGCGACGACCTATCGCTCCGGCGCGCGGCTCGGCCCGGCCGCGATTCGCGCGGCGAGCGTGCAGCTCGCGGAGCTTCACCCGTATCCGTGGGGTTTCAACCCGTTCGACGATCTCGCGGCCGTCGACTACGGCGATTGCTGGTTCGACGCGCACAACCCGCTGTCGATCAAGCCCGCGATCGTCGAGCATGCGCGCACGATCCTGCGCTCGGGCGCGAAGATGCTGACGCTCGGCGGCGACCACTACATCACGTATCCGCTGCTGGTCGCGTACGCGGAGCGCTACGGCAAGCCGCTGTCGCTGATCCATTTCGACGCGCACTGCGATACGTGGGCCGACGACGATCCGGACAGCCTCAATCACGGGACGATGTTCTACAAGGCCGTGAAGGAAGGGCTGATCGATCCCGCGACGTCGGTGCAGGTCGGCATCCGCACCTGGAACGACGATTTCCTCGGGATCGAGCGGCTCGATGCCGCGTGGGTGCACGACCACGGTGCGCGCGCGGCGGTCGAGCGGATCGTCGACATCGTCGGCGCGCGGCCCGCGTACCTGACGTTCGACATCGATTGCCTCGATCCGGCGTTCGCGCCCGGCACCGGCACGCCGGTCGCGGGCGGGCTGTCGTCGGCACAGGCCCTCGCGATCGTGCGCGCGCTCGGCGCGATCAACCTGGTCGGTGCGGATGTGGTCGAAGTAGCACCTGCGTACGACCACGCGGACATCACGGCGATCGCGGCCGCGCATGTTGCGTGTGACTTGCTGTGTCTGTGGCGGCAGAAGAAGGTGGCGGGGGCGCTGAAGTAAGCAGGCATGCCGGGTATGCGCGTGCCGACGGCGCGCGCACGTTGTCGGCTCGATGCGCGGTGTGCCGATTGCCGTCTGCATCCGGTGGATTCGGCGACCGGCCATCGGGGATTTCCGTGGAAGGTCCTTGCCGCCCCGTCGGCGACATCCGCGAAACGTCAGCGAGCGGCTGCTTTCGTACGCCGGCGAGGCATTCGCGTGTCACCGATGCTGCGTGCCGGCGTCATCGAGCGAAAAGCTATCGACTCCTGAAGAAAGCGGAAAGCATGTCGTCTGCCGGAGCAGCACGGTGCGGCGTCGCTCGCTGCTTTCCCGATCGTCCGCGGGATCGTGCGCGATCTGGCTCGACACCGGTGCCAACCGGCCATGTCCCTGTATAAACCGCACGCGGCCGGATGAGATCGGATTGCGCGCGCTGCTCGAGCCCGTGCGCGATCCAGCCGATCGAGCGGCCCAGTGCGAACAGGCCGAATGCGGCACCGACGGGAAGCCGCAAATGTCTGCGCAGTGCCACCAGCGCGAGATCCACGGAGGGCTTCTGGCCGGTGAGCGCGCTCCCAGCATCGAGCATCCTGTTCCACTGAGGGTGGCGCGGCAGGATCCGCGACAACAGATACGTCGCGCGCACGTCGCCGTCGGGGTAGAGCGAATGTCCGAAGCCCGGCAAGCCGTCACCCCGGGCGAGACGCTCGCTCATTTTCCGTTCGACATCCTTATTGCCGATTTCGTCCCACAGTGCTTCGCCGCGCGCCGTGGTGGCGCCGTGGCGTTCGCCCGACAGGCCGGCCAGGCCGCCGACCACGACGGCCCGCAGGCTCGCGTTCGTCGACGCAATGCACCGGCCCGTGAAGCTCGACGCGTTCAGTTCGTGATCCGCGCACAGCACGAGCGCCGCCCTGATCAGCTCGGCGCCCGCGGGCCCGACGCCCCACGCCCGCGCGCATTGCACGTGGACGGGGGCCGTATCGATCCGGGTGCGCAGCAGGCATGCCGCCAGAATCCGCACGAGATCGCCGCAGCCCTGTGCGTGACGATCGGACGATTGCTGCCAGATCGCCGTCGGCGCGTCCTCGCTCGCGACGGTGAAGAGCGGCAACAGTGCCTGCTCGGCACGTTGGTCGCCGTAGTGCCTGAAGAGCGTTCGCAGCACCGCGGGCGTAGCGGGGGCCTGGCGGCCGAAAGCGGTCTGCTCGTCGCATCGCCATAGCAGCGCCGCGACTTCCTCGAGGCTCGCACGGCTCGCGAGATCGAGCGCATCCGTACCGCGATAGAAGAGCCGGCCGCCGTCGATCAACGTGATGCTCGATTCGAGCACCGGGGCGCCCCAGTTCAGCGCGGCCTTTGCCACTTCCTTCGGCTTGCGGCCTCGTGCGCGTTGATCCGCGAGCCGGTCGACGTCGGCCGCGAGGTAGCGGCTTTCACGGTGGCTGCCGCCGGGTTCCGCGCGAAGCAGGCCGCGGCTGACGTACGCATAGAGCGTTTGCCGCGAGACGCCGAGCCTTGCCGCGGCGTCGGTCGAATTCAGGTAGTTCGACATCGTGCGCAGAGTGAATCGTTCGACAGGTTGATCAGGATAATCAACGTTGACAGCAAATGCGAGCGAGACGATCTTTGCGTCACCTAATTCATGCGAGACGAACATGCGTGTCGATCAAATATCGCGGGAACGGGCCGCGGCCGACGAGGATCGGGTGTCGCACCATCTGCGGACGTTCTGGCTGGCGGCCGGCGGCTCTCCGGCTTTCCTCGAATCGTGCAGCTTCAGCGGCGCGGGAGAACTGGTCTCCGCGTTTCGCGTAACCGACATGGCCGCGGCGGCAATCGGGGCGGCGGGGACGTCCGTCGCCGAATTGCTGCATGCGTCGGCGGGAACGTTGCCGGCGGTACAGGTCGACCGGCGCATGGCGTCGCTGTGGTTCGGCACGTCGCTGCGTCCGCAGGGCTGGACGATGCCGCCTCAATGGGATCCGGTGGCCGGCAACTATCGGGCGCGCGATCGCTGGATCAGGTTGCACACCAACGCGCCGCATCATCGACTGGCCGCGTTGTCGGTACTCGGCTGTGCCGCCGATGCGGAATCGGTCGCGCAGGCGGTGAATCGCTGGGATGCCGGCGCGCTCGAGGCGGCGATCGTCGAGCGTGGCGGGTGTGCCGCGGCGATGTACTCGGCGCAGGAGTGGGCCGGGCATCCGCAGGGGCAGGCGGTCGCAGCCGAACCGTTGCTGCACGTTCATTCCGCGACGGATGCTGTCGCGCATGCCTGGCGGCCTTCGAGCGACCGGCCGTTGCGCGGCATTCGCGTGCTCGACCTGACGCGCATTCTCGCCGGCCCCGTGGCGACACGATTTCTCGCGGGCCTGGGTGCCGAGGTGCTGCGCATCGATCCGTACGGCTGGGAAGAACCGGGTACGGTGCCCGAAGTCGTCCTCGGCAAGCGCTGTGCGCGGCTGAACCTGAAGGATGCCGCGGATCTCGATACGCTCAGGCAGTTGCTGCGCCGCGCGGATATCGTCGTGCACGGTTACCGGTCGGATGCGCTGGCGCGCCTCGGGCTCGATGCCGCGCAACGGCGCGAACTGAATCCCGCGCTCATCGACGTGTCGCTCGACGCCTATGGCTGGACCGGCGCGTGGCGTTGCCGGCGCGGCTTCGACAGCCTCGTTCAGATGAGCACGGGAATCGCCGAGGCGGGCATGCGCGTGACGGGCAGCGATGAACCGGTGAACCTGCCGGTCCAGGCGATCGACCATGCGACGGGCTACCTGATGGCGACGGCCGCCATCCGCGGGCTGACCACGCGAATGACGCAGGGTGTCGGTACCGAGGTCCGCGCCTCGCTGGCGCGCACGGCAGCGGTCTTGCCGTTGCGCCCGGAGCCGATGAGCGAGGTGGTCGAACTGGTCGCCGACGATCAGCGGGATCGGGCGGACCACGTCGAGCTCACATCGTGGGGGCCGGCATCGCGGCTTCGCCCGCCATTGCAGATCGACGATGCGCCGCTGCGATGGTTTTATCCGGCACGTGCACTGGGTGCATATGAACCCGGGTGGTTGTCTTCGAACGACGATCTTTGAGGAAGCGTGTTTCCCGGTCTTCGGTGCCGCATGCCCGGAAGGTCAACGTGACGCGAAGAAGGCGGAGGCGATGAACGGCCGGACGGTTGCCGACACCATCGGCCGGCACGTGATCGCGTAGAGCAACCGGGTCAATGGAGGCGCCGAGCGGGGACGTTGGCGAAGCGGGCAGTGCTCGCCGCCCGGATTCCGCAACGTCGGGTAGTGCAAAAAGGCCGGCGGGCAGCATGCCCGTCGGCCTTTTTTCGCATGGACGTGTGCGAGCGTGGGTTCGCGCTACTTCGCGGCGAGCGCGGATGCGATGCTCTTGTCGCTCCACGCGTTGTCGGCCACGCTCAGCTTCTGCGGAATCAGCTTCGCCGCGTAGAACGCATCGGCGACTCCTTGCTGGGCCGCGACGATCCGGTCGTCGATCGGCACCGCGCCAAACGGGACACGCTTGATCCACGTCTCGACGAGCGGTTGCGGCAGGCCGACCTTCGGCGCGATCAGCGCGGCGGTGTCGGCCGGATGCGCGTTGACCCACAGGCCCGTCTCGCGCGCCTGCTTCAGGATCGCGCCGACCACGTCGGGATGCTGCTGCGCGAAGTCCCGCGTCGCTTCGTAGAAGTTGTTGGTCGCCGCGAGGCCCGTGTAGTCGGACAGCGTGCGTACCTTCAGCGTGTTTTGCGCGGCCGCGTAGTACGGATCCCAGACGACCCACGCATCGACGTTGCCGCTTTCGAACGCGGCGCGCGCGTCGGCCGGCGCAAGGTACACGGGGTGGATTTCGTCGTAGCGCACGCCGGCCTTCTGCAAGGCCTCGAGCAGCAGGTAGTTCGCGCTCGAGCCCTTCTGCAGCGCGATTTTCTTGCCGCGCAGGCCCGTAACCGTACGGATCGGCGAATCGGCCTTCACGAGCACGGCTTCGTTGTGCGGCGCCGGCGGTTCCGCGCCGACGTAGACGAAGTGCACGCCGGCCGCCTGCGCGAACACGGGCGGCGGCGCGCCCGTATAGCCGAAGTCGATGCTGTTCGCGTTCAGTGCTTCGAGCAGTTGCGGCCCGGCCGGGAATTCGAACCACTGGACGCCATAACCGAGCGGCTTGAGCCGCGCTTCGAGCGAACCTTGGGCCTTGACGACCGACAGCAGGCCGGCCTTCTGGTAGCCGATGCGCACGACCTTGTCGGCGCTACCTTGCGCGAAGGCCGATGCCGCGGACAGCGTGACGAGCGTGACGGCGGCGGTGCGGGCGATCCAGCGGGTGAAACGAATCATCGAACGGACTCCATGCAAAACGTCTTCGGGCGAGCGGCGGTGCCGCTCAGTTGGAAGAATCGTCGCATGGGCGATCGCGCCTGCAAACGAAGCATTGCCGATATGAATATGACGGCGGCGCGCCTATGCTTCGTCGTCGTGTTCCGATGCCGGCGTGCCGGACTGCCGTGCGGCCTCGTCGCTGAGCTTTTTGTCGAGGATCGTCGCGACGCGGCCGCCGAGATAGGCGCTCGCGGCGGTTTCCAGCGCGCGGTTCGTCTCGCCTTCGACGAACACGGCCGCGAGCGGGCGCAGGCGCCAGATCGCGTCGACCAGCTCGGGCACGTCGGTGGCGGGCGGCAGCGTGCCGGCGTCGTAGCGGTCGAGCCGCTTCACGACGAGATCGACGAGCAGCCGAGCGATCGCGTCGAAATGCGGTCGCGCGAGGCTGATCACGTCGAGCAACTCGCGCGGCGGGATGCCCTCCTTCGTCATCGCGGCCGCCGCTTCGAGCAGCGCGGGGCTCTTCGCGACGAACGACAGGCCGCGCCGTTCGAGCAGGCCGAGTTCGGTGACGCGTGACAGCTGCGTGGTCGCCTGCGGGCCGAACATCTGCGCGAGCGCGGCGAGCGAATAGGTTTTCGGCAGTTCGTGCGACCAGCGGCCGCCGATCGCGTTTTCGAGGCCGAGGATCGAGCGCAGGTCGTGGCCTTCGTCGATCGCCTTGATCAGGTCCTGGATGTTCGACAGCGTGTAGCCGCGCGCGAGCAGGTGGTTGATCAGCTTCAGGCGCGCGACGTGCGTGTCGTCGTAAATGCCGACGCGGCCGCGCTTTTCCGGCGGCGCGAGCAAGCCGCGATCCTGGTACGCGCGGACATTGCGCACGGTCGTGTCGGACACGCGCGCAAGCTCGTCGACCGTGTACTCGTTGCGGGCGTCCGGCGCGGCCTCGTCGGGTGTGGAATGAGTCTGTTTTGACATGCGGCCATTCTAGCGCGACGTGGCGCGCCAGGGTCCGTTCGCGCGCATGAAGGGCCGGCGCGAGCCGGTCATTCGCATGACCGGACCTATGGCGAGACGGGGAGCGTGTTCGCGCCGTCGCCGAGCGGGCGCTGCAGCAGCGCCGTATCGATCCAGCGGCCGTGCTTGAAACCGGCCGCCTTCAGCATGCCGGCCGGCTCGAAGCCGAACGCGCGATGCAGCGACGTCGAGCCGCCGGTGCCGCCATCGGCGATCACCGCGATCATCTGCCGCCACGGGCCGGCCTCGCAGCGTTCGATCAGCGCCGCGAGCAGCGCGCGGCCGATCCCGCGCCCGCGCTGCGCATCGTCGATGTAGATCGAATCCTCGATCGTGAAGCGGTACGCGCTGCGTGTGCGGTACGGCGTAGCGTACGCGTAGCCGGCCACGCGGCCGTTGCATTCGGCGACGAGGTACGGCAGCCCGTGGCCCAGTACCGCGTCGCGGCGCGCGCGCAGTTCGGCGACGTCGGGCGGCGTTTCCTCGAAGGAGGCGACGCTGTGGTGCACGTGGTGCGCATAGATCGCGTGGATCGCGTCGAGATCGGCTTCGGTCGCGTCGCGGACGACGCAGGCGGCTGGCGAGATGGACATGGCGACGGAGCGACAGGGTGGGGTACGGGAAAACCACTACTATGCGGGCGAATGCCCGGCGCGTAAAGCGGTGGCTGCGGCGATGGCGAGCGGCGGCGACTACGGCGGTAGCCGCGCGTCCGGCGCCGCGGGTTCAGTTCGGCGCCCGCTTCTTCTGCGTGTCGCGCGGCAACTCGTCGAAGCGGGCGAAGTAGTAGGCGGAAAAGCGGCCGAGGTGCCCGAAGCCGAACGTCAGCGCCGTATCGGTGATGCTGGCAGCCGGGTCGGTCAGCAACTGCACGCGCGCGGCGTCCAGCCGGATGTTGCGCAGCAGCTCCATCGGGGTCGCGCCGTGATAGCGGCGACACAGCACGTTCAGCGTCCGCAGGCTGACACCGGCCGCGCGGGCGAGATCCTCGAGCGAGATCGGCGCGCAGAGCCGCGCGTGGATGAATTCGTGCAGCGCATCCATCTGCCGGATGTCGCCGCGCGATCCGGCTTGCGCGGGTGCGCCGCGCGCTTGCAGCGCCGGGCCGGCTTGCACGGCGGCGGGCGACGGCGGGCAATGCACGAGCAGGAACAGCGCGAGGCTTTGTTCGAAGTGGTCGCGCCATTCGGCCCGTATGCCGCCGTCGTCGGCAACGGCGAGCACGTTGAGCAGCGACTGCGCGATCAGATCCCACTGCGACGCAAGCGCCGTCGGCAACAGGAAGCCCGGCGCGAGGCCGGGCGCCGCGTCGTCGGGCCGGCGGCCGCAGACTGCGCGCATCAGCGAATCGGGCACCTTGACGATCAGCTGCCGGGTGCCGGTTCGCCAGCGCAGGCGCACGCGCGACGTCGGTGCCAGCACGGCGGTACGCCCTTCGGACACGCCCATCACGTGCCCGTCGCACTCGATTTCGGCGCCGCCCGCGAGGGACGTGTGGACGAGCGAAAAGCCGTCGAACGGGCGCGGGGCGACTTCGACTTCGGCGCCGTACTGCAGCGCGTAGACGCTCAGGTGATTCAGTTGCCCCTTGAACAGCGCTGCGTCGGGTACGCCCTGCTTCCAGCGCAGCGCATGCTCGGCCAGTTCCAGCGAGACCTGCTCGTGCGCATCCGTGCGCAGGCCGGATCGGAACACGCAATTCCGATACAGCGCGGACAATGCGTCCGCATTCGGGGTGAGGGGCATGGGGCGTCTCCTGCGTGGCGTTTTTCGTGCAGCACATCGGCTGGCCGCGGATGTGCGTCGTGCCACATCGGTTTCTCTTGTGAGCGAGATATCCTGAAACGATGATATTGATCTTTGTCAGGCTTGTCGAAAGTTTCGCAAGAATCGGATAGTCCCGTCCCCGCCGGGGAGAAATCCGGATAGCGCACGGCGTGCGGCACGAGAAAAACGAACCGGATTCGCGAGCGGCCTGCAAATTCCGGATAGTCGAAATCATTGTGGCTTCCTACACTGCGCCGGCAGCCGGACGAACAGCGGCGCATTTCATGTCAATGATTCGTACAACTACTAAGTTGATGGGCCGATCGATCGTACTAGGTCGAATTCGCGTAATGCGACGGCTACCGCCGGGCCCGGGTCCCCTCTGGAAAAGGAAGGAAGCTCCATGCGTCAAATCAACCTGCAGGCGCTCTCGGACGATGCGCGGCTGGGCAAGCTGCACGGCGTCGTGCTGTTCTGGTGCGCGCTGATCATCGTGTTCGACGGTTACGACCTGGCAGTGGCCGGCATCGCGCTGCCGGCGATCATGAACGAGATGGGCGTCAACCCCGCGCAGGCCGGCTTCATGGTCAGCTCGGCGCTGTTCGGCATGATGGTCGGCAACATCGTGTTCGGGACCGTCGCCGAGCGGATCGGGCGCCGCCGGGCCATCGCGGCCTGCCTGACGTTGTTCAGCGTCTTCACCGCGGCGGCCGGGCTGGCGCCGACGCCCGTGCTGTTCGGTGTCGCGCGTTTCCTCGCCGGCATCGGCATCGGCGGCGTCATGCCGAACGTGATCGCCCACATGACCGAATACGCGCCGCGCCGCGTGCGCAATACGCTGGTGACGCTGATGTTCAGCGGCTATTCCGTCGGCGGCATGCTGGCGGCGGTCATGGGCAAGGGGATGATCGACGCCCATGGATGGCAATCGGTGTTCGTCGCCGCGGGCGCGCCGGTGCTGCTCGTTCCGCTGCTCATGAAATGGATGCCGGAATCGCTGCCGTTCCTGATCCGGCACGGCAGGACGGACGAACTCGCGCGCATCGCGCAGCGGCTCGATCCCGCCTATCGGCACCAACCGGGCGACTGCTATGTCGTTCCGCGCGCCGACCACACGGGCAACGCGCCGGTCCGGCAGCTGTTCGACGACGGCCGCGGGTTCAGCACGGTCATGTTCTGGATCGCGTGCTTCATGTGCCTGTTCATGGTGTACGCGCTCAGTTCGTGGTTGACGCGGCTGATGGCGGGCGCCGGCTACAGCCTCGGCTCGGCGTTGACGTTCGTGCTGGTGCTGAACGCCGGCGCGATGGCCGGCGCGATCGGCGGAGGCTGGCTGGCCGACCGCCTGCCGATCAAGACGGTGCTCGTGTCGATGTACCTCCTTGCCGCCGTGTCGATCACGCTGCTCGGCTACCCGATGCCGACCGCGCTGCTGTTCGTGCTGGTCGGCCTCGCGGGTGCGTCGACGATCGGCACGCAGATCGTCAACTGCGCGTACGCGGGGCAGTTCTACCCGATGGCGATCCGTTCGACCGGCATCGGCTGGACGTTGGGTGTGGGCCGCAGCGGCGCGATCCTGGCGCCGATCGTCATCGGCGTGCTGGTCGGCATCGATTTGCCGTTGGCACAGAACTTCATGGCGATCGGGCTGCCCGCGCTGGTGGCGGCCGTCGCGGTCGGCTTGATCGATCAGCGTCGCTCGGCGTCGCGCCACGGCCCGGCGGTTTCGGCCGCCGAACGGCACGTGTCGTCCGCCGGGCAGTCCTGAACGGTTTATCCGCGGCGCCGGCGCGCGGCCGCCTGCCGATCGCGCACGGCGACGCCGCGGCCCGCATCCTGTGAAGGGGAAAGTCAGTCATGCATCTCGATTCAAGAGCGTCGAAGGCGATGCTGAGATGGAGTGTGTTCGCGTCGTCGCTGACCGCGACGACGGGCACCGTACAGGCGCAGGGCAGTGTGACGCTGTACGGCATCGTCGACACCGGCATTTCGTACTACAACCATGCGGCGCAGGGCGGATCGGCGGTAGGCATGCCGCATCTGACCGGCGAATTGCCGTCGCGGTGGGGCGTGAAGGGTATCGAAGACCTGGGGGGCGGCAACCGCGCGTTTTTCGTGCTGGAGAACGGCTTTCAGCCCGGCACCGGTCGGCTCAACTACGGCGGGCGACTGTTCGGCCGGCAGGCGAACGCGGGACTGAGCAGCGCATACGGAACGCTCACGCTCGGCAGGCAAATGAACATGACGGCCCATGCGCTGGCCAACGCCGACGTGATCGGGCCGTCCATTCATTCGCCGAGCAACTTCGACGCCTATCTGCCGAATGCGCGCAGCGACAACGCGATCGGTTACCTGGGCAAGTTCCGCGGGCTCACGATCGGCGGCACCTACAGCTTCGGCCGCGATGCCGCCGGGCCGGCCGGGCCTTCCGCGACCGGCTGCGCGGGGCAGGTGCCGGGCAATCCGCTCGCGTGCCGGCAATATACGGCGCTGGTCGCTTACGACGTGGCGCGCTTTGGCGTCGCGGTGTCCTACGACGTGAAGCACGGCGGGGCGGGCGCATCGGCGCCGCTCGACAGCAGCGCCCATACGAGCACGCACGGCGTCGTCGGCGGCTACGCGGTGATGGGGCGCGCGAAGCTCGGTGCGGGATGGATCAGGAACAACGTCGCGGCGGCCGGCCATTTGCAGACCGATATTGTCTTCGCGGGCGTTGCCTATGCGCTGACGCCTGCGGTCACGTTCGATGCGCAAGGCACGCGTTATCTGCAACGCGGGCCCGCGAGCAATGCGAACGCGACGTTGCTGGCCGGGCGCGCCAACCATCAGCTGTCCAAGCGGACGCGCGTCTATACGTCGGTCGGCTACATGCTGAACAGCGCGAGCGCAGGCAAGGCGGTCGCCGCCGGTGGCACGGTCGAAACGGGGCAGAGCCAACTGGGGATCATGGCCGGGCTACAGCAGCGGTTCTGACGAGGCCGGGGCGTCAGAGCCGCCCATCCGCCGTGCGAACCGCCTCGGCGATCGCATCCGCGACACGCTGTACGCGCGGCGAGCGGCGCACGTCCGGGTGGACGACGAGCCAGATTTCGCGCTCGATATCGCAACGCGGCGCGGCGGTCAGTTCGACGAGCGGCGCACCGGCTTGCGCGGCCGGATCGTCGACGAGAAAGCGCGGCAGCAGCGCGACGCCGGCGCCCGCCGCGCACGCGCGATGCTGCGCGGCGAGGTCGTTCGCGATGAACGCGAAACGGCGCCCGGCCGCGAAACGCTCGAGCCACTGCTGCTGCGGCGTTTGCGCGAGCGCATCGTCGTAGCCGACGAACGGCCAGGTGTCGGGCGGCGCGCTCGCCCATTCCGGCGACGCGCACAGCGCGAAGCGCATCGTGCCGAGCCGCCGCGCCGCGAGCCCCGGCTCGGTCGGCCGCGACAGCCGCACCGCGAGATCGGCTTCGCGCGCGTACAGGTTCGCCGCGTGCATCTCGCCCATCAGGTCGATCCGCAGCGCCGGCCATGCGTGCTGCGCGCGGGCCAGGCGCGGCGCGAGGAAATGGCTGGCGAACACCGGCGACGCCGATACGCGTACCACGCCGTCGAGTGCAGCCGCACCCTGGGCGGCGCGCGCGAACGCATGCGCGTCCGCTTCGAGGCGTGCGGCGTGCTCGGCAAGGTGCAGCCCTTCGTCGGTGGGCGGCCAGCCGCGCGGCAGCCGGTCGAACAGCCGGATGCCGAGCGCGGATTCCAGCGCGTCGATGCGGCGCGCGACCGTCGAATGCTGAACCTGCAGCGTCCGCGCGGCCGCCGACAGGCTGCCGCCGCGCATCACCGCGAGGAAGTAGCGGATGTCGTCCCAGCTCATCGGCGGCGCGGCCGCGGGTGTGGATGCTTGATCGGTCGAATTTTGCACAGTAGATGGGCGATCAACGGGAATTTCGATCGATTATGCCCGATGGGATGATCGTGTCACTTCATTCGATTGCGAGGAACGTCATGACCCAAACCACGACCGCCATCCGGATCGGGATCGACCGCTACGGCGACGCCGGCGTGCTGCGCCGCGTCGATGCACCCGTCGCGCCGCCCGATGCCGGCGAGGTACGGATTCGCCAGACCGCGATCGGCGTGAATTTCGTCGACATCTATTTCAGGACGGGCGCGCATGCGTTGCCCGCGCTGCCGGACGCGCTCGGCGTCGAGGCGGCGGGTGTGATCGATGCGGTCGGGCCGGGCGTGACGGATCTCGTCCCCGGCCAGCGCGTCGCGTATGCGGGCATGCCGACCGGCAGCTATGCGAGCCTGCGCACGATGCCGGCCGAGCGCGTGGTGCCGATCCCCGACGGCTTGAGCGATGACGCAGCGGCCGCCGGGCTGCTGAAAGGGATCACCGTTTACATGCTGATGCATCGCGTCCGGCAGGTCGACGCGGGCGACACGGTGCTCGTGCACGCTGCCGCCGGCGGTGTAGGACTGCTGGCGACGCAATGGGCGCGTGCGCTCGGCGCGCGGGTGATCGGCACGGTCGGGTCGGCCGCGAAAGCCGCGCTCGTGCGCACGCATGGCGCCGAGGCGGTCGTCGATTATCGCGAGGAGGATTTCGTCGCGGCGGCGCGCGCGTTCGGCGGCGGCACCGGGGTCGATTACGCGATCGACGGGATCGGCGGCGACGTGCTGACGCGCACGCTCGGTGCAGTCCGTCCGTTCGGGATGGTCGCGAGCATCGGGCAGGTGGCCGCGATCGGCGCACGGCACACGTTCGATCTCGACGAACTGGGGCCGGCGCGCTCGATCGCGCTGGCGCGGCCGAGCGTGCTCGGCTTCATCGCGCGCGACGTCGACGGTTACCGGGAGGCTGCGCGCGCGACACTCGAACGGCTGGCGAGCGGGATGCACGTGGAGATCGGCGCGCGGCTGCCGCTCGAACAGGCGGCCGATGCGCACCGGCTGCTGGAGTCGCGCGCGACGACGGGCGGGGTCGTGCTGGTGCCGTAACGGCGGGTGGCGGCGAATCGCGAGGCGGCCCGGCGGCCGCATCGCGGTTCACCGGCAAGTCAGTTGTGCTTGCGCAACGGCGCATCCTCGACGAACCACGCGAGCACGAACGCGATCGCGATGACCGTCGCCGCCGCGAGATAGACGACGTGCAGCGAACCGGCGAACGCATGCAGGTACGCGTCGCGCACGGCATCCGGCAACTGCTGCACGGCGGCCGGGCCGAGCGCAGGCGGCAGCTCCGTGCCGGCCGGCAGCGCGGCCATCACCCGCGACTGCAGCCCGTGCGAGAACAGCGCGCCGAACGCCGCGACGCCGAGCGAGCCGCCGATCGAGCGGAACAGCGTCGCCCCCGACGTCGCGACGCCCATGTGCCGGAATTCGACCGTGTTCTGCACGGCGAGCGTGAGCACGGGCATCACCATGCCGAGCCCGATCCCGAGCAGCGCCATGTACGCATACATCGTGTGCAGCGGCGTATCGAGCGTCAGTGTGGACAGCAGCGCCATCGCGATGCCGCCGGTCAGCGTGCCCAGGATCGGAAACATCCGGTACGAGCCGAGCCGCGAGATCAACCGGCCGCTGACGACCGACGTCACGAGCATCCCGCCCATCATCGGCAACAGCTGCATCCCGGCCTGCGACGGTGTCGAACCCTTCACGACCTGCAGGTAAAGCGGAATGAACGTGACCGAGCCGAACAGCGCGATGCCGACGACGAAGCCGATCAGGCTGACCAGCACGAAGGTGCGATGGCGGAACAGTTCGAGCGGCATGATCGGCTCGGCCGCGAGCCGTTCTTCGTAAATGAAGCCGCCGATCGCGACGACGCCGAGCACGAGCGTCATCCACAGCTGCGGCGACGTCCACGGCAGCAGCGAGCCGCCTTCGCTCGTGAACAGGATCACGCAGGTGAGGGCGGTGGCGAGGAACGCGGCGCCCATGTAGTCGATCCGGTGCTTCACGTGCGCGGTGTGCGGCCGGAACGCGACGCCGATCACCGCGAGCGCGAGAAAGCCGAGCGGCAGGTTGATCGTGAAGATCCAGCGCCACGACAGGTGCTCGACCAGGAAGCCGCCGAGCAGCGGGCCGACGATCGTCGCGAGGCCGTACACGCCGCCGAACATCCCCTGATAGCGCGCGCGGCGATCGGGCGGCACCAGATCGCCGATCGCGGCCATCGTCACGACCATCAGGCCGCCGCCGCCGAGCCCCTGCAGCGCACGCAGCACGATCAGCTGCGTCATGTCCTGCGCGACGCCGCACAGCGCGGAGCCGGCGAGGAACAGCACGATCGCGGCCTGCAGCACGATCTTGCGGCCGTACAGGTCGCCGAGCTTGCCGTACAACGGCAGCACGACGGTGGACGACAGCAGGTACGCGGTAACGACCCACGACAACTGGTCGAGCCCGCCGAGCTCGCCGACGATCGTCGGCAGCGCGGTCGACACGATCGTCTGGTCGAGCGCGGACAGCAGCATGACGAGCAGCAGCGCGGCGACGATCAGCCCGGCCGGCGCGTCGCGGCGGGCCGTTTCGGCGGCCGGCGGAGTGAGGAGGGTGTCGGTAGTCATCGATATATCTGCCATGGCAGGGAATTGGCTCGAACTATAGCGATGGATAGTTGACCAGTCAATTTCTGACCGGGCTCGATTTGTTGCAACGGTAACAGTAGATTGCCGACGATTGCCGACGCGAAAAATTGACCGGGATCAGCCGGAAAGCGGGGCTGGACTCAAGTTTTTTGCAGGCAAACCGTAATACAGCGTGCTGCGGACCGATTTCCGTGGCACTTTTCACCGCTCACGTCCCGTCATGAACCTGAACGCCCTGTTTTCCCGTTTCTCGATCCGCACGCGGATCTTCTCCACGCTCGGCCTTGTCGCCGTGCTGCTCGTCGTGTCGGGGCTGATCGGCCTCGCCGGCATGCAGAGCTCGAACCGCGCGCTCGACGAGGCCTATACGCAGCAGCTGGCGGCGAAGACCGCGCTGTCGACGGCCAGTCTCAACCTGACGATCGTGCGCACGACGCTCGACCGCGCGCTGCTGCACCCGGAAGCGCCGGACGTGCCCGATCTCGTCAAGAAGGCCGAGAGTTATCTCGCGAAGGCCGACACCGCGTGGCGCGCCTACGCGTCGATGCCGCACGACGGCGACGAAGGCCCGCTCGCGAGCCGCCTCGATGCCGCGCGCCAGGCGCTGATCGGGCAGGCGCTGAGGCCGATGATCGACGCGGTCCGCGACGGCCGCGGCGACGAGGCCGACCGGCTGCTGATGTCGGTCGCGCCGCCGCTGTCGGTTGCGCTCACGCAGGCGACCGATGCGCTCGATGCGTACCAGGGCGCACGCGGCAAGGAGGTGTACGACACCGCGCAGACCTACTACGGCTGGATGCGTGCGGGCGCGATCGCGGGTATCGCGTTCGGCCTGGCCGCGTGCCTCGGCTGCGCGATCGGCCTGCATTACGCGATCACGCAGCCGGTGAACCGCCTGCTGTCGCATTTCCGCCGCCTGTCGGAAGGCGACCTGACGTCGGAAGTGCGCTGGTCGTCGCGCGACGAGATGGCCGAACTGGTCAACGGCGTGACCGGCATGCAGCGCAGCCTCGCGGACACCGTGCGCCAGGTCAGCCAGGGTTCCGAGGCGATTTCGACGGCGACGCACCAGATCGCGGCCGGCAACACCGACCTGTCGCAGCGTACCGAGGAACAGGCGTCCGCATTGCAGGAGACGGCCGCGAGCATGGAGCAGCTCACCGCGACCGTGAAGCAGAACGCGGACAACGCGGTGGAGGCGCAGGCCTGCGCGGACACCGCGAGCGAGATCGCCACGCGCGGCGCGACCGTGGTCGGCGAGGTGATCGGCACGATGAACGAGATCGACCAGAGCTCGCAGAAGGTTGCCGACATCATCGGCACGATCGAGGGGATCGCGTTCCAGACCAACATCCTCGCGCTGAATGCGGCGGTCGAAGCCGCGCGTGCCGGCGAGCAGGGCCGCGGCTTCGCGGTGGTCGCGGGCGAGGTGCGCACGCTTGCGCAACGCTCGGCGTCGGCGGCGAAGGAAATCCGCACGCTGATCGGCGAATCGGTCGAGCGCGTCGCGAACGGCTCGCGGCTCGTCGGCGTGGCCGGTACGACGATGCAGGACATCCAGCAGGCGATCGGCCGCGTGACGGGCATCATGACGGAGATCGCGGCCGCGTCGAACGAGCAGCGCGACGGGATCGAGCAGGTGAACCGCGCGGTGTCGCAGATGGACCAGGTCTCGCAGCAGAACGCGGCGCTCGTCGAGCAGGCTGCGGCTGCGGCGGCTTCGCTGGAGGAACAGGCGGACGGGTTGCGGCGCGCGGTGGGGGCGTTCCGGGTGGCGTGATCGACGGCGTGGCGTGGTGGCGGGTTTGTCGGTTGACGTAACCCGTCTCGCGGATCAGTCCGTGTGCTCGCGGATGATCCGGTCGAGCAGATCGGGGATGTCGGAAGGTGCCTCTGAACCCGTGAACGTACACACTTCGATGTGCCCGTCACGAAATACGTCTACTTCGACGCGCATTGCGACTATCGTCATCGAGACCAGCACGCTGTCCGGTCGGTTGCGGCTCAACGTGTAATGGATCTTCGCGGTATCGAGGCGGTCGAGCAGGTTGAATAGCGGATGTGTGGTCATGACCCGAAGGATTGTTTGCTGAACACGTGCCCTTGCGTGATCGCCCAAGTAGTTCGCTTGCCACTTCATGCCGCCGCAAGTTCAAACGCCCGGGGCCAGGCTCAACCCGATCGCCTCGCACAGCACGGCGACTTCCGCGCCGCATGAAGGCTCGAGCACGAACAACGCCTTGCGATTCGCGTCGAGATCGGCCAGATATCGATCGAGCAGCGCCTCGTCGACGCTTGCTGCTTCGAAATCTTCCCGGCTGTGCATCCACTTCAGCCACTCGCATACGTCGGCCGCCGAAAACGCGTATGCGGGGGATATCAGAAGGCGTGACACGACGTTCTGTTCCGCAAAATCGATTACGCGTTGGGAGATGACGCCGGTGAAGCGAAACGCGCCGACTCTTCCGTCGATTCGACGAAACCGAAGCCGCAATTCCTGATCAGTTGGACGATGGTCAATGGTGACGAGTTCGGCATCGTGAAAGGTCGGCATGTCGTCGAGCCCGATCACGCTTTGGTAAGTCACGTTTCCCATGAATGAAATGAAATCCCGGTTCAAGGTTACGGAAGAATGGTTAACGGTACACCCGGTCCCCGGCGCAATCTCCCGCTAAATGGGTCAATCGCCCAGTTATGCGCGTGAGGAATGCCTTGGCCATGATCGTGGTCGAAATCGATGTCGACCGCGGGGCGGCCATCCTGCCCGTACAGGCGCATCTGTCCGCTGCCTGGGTTCGTGTACCAGGTACCGGGTTTTCCGGCGTTCGGCGTCTTGGCAATTTCAAGAATGTCGTTGCCGGGCGAGAGTTCCAAATACTCGAACGGCTGCGCGTTGTCGAGTAGCGTGGACGTGAGGCAATCGCCTGCCTGCCGGGTTGCTCCTTCAGACCAGTGCTCCACGACGCTTTGGAGATAGCTGACGAGTTCGTCCGCGCTCACGTCGCTCGGCGTGGCCCAACTGCGCGCCGTGATCGGCTCGCAAGATGACGGCGGCCTATTGATGGGTTTGATGCTTTCCAGATTGGAGAACGGCGTGAACGACGGTCCGGCCGCCATAACCCTTCGGGCGACTGGCTTTCCGGTTCCGCCGCTCGCGCCCGATTGCGTAGCTGTTCGCTCGATTGCAACGGAAACTCCTCCCCCTCGTATGGCCGAGCGAAGTAGCGCAACAGCGTCGCCGGCCGCGCCATACGACGCACGAAGCCCAAGCCGTCGAATGTAGTCCGACGCTCTATGGGTTTCGTTCCCGACACTTGCGATCGGCCAGATCCGCAAGAACTCGTCTGCATCTCGTCTCTGCTGGAGCGTCAACGCGCCCGAAGAAACGGAATTGTCCAAGGTGGCGTGCCTGCCGAAACCCAAAGCGATTTTCACTGCAGCCATCGATCGACGCCTTTCAAATGCCATACGGAATGGCCTGGCATCGTAGCGGCGGACCGCAAGCGGATGAACCATCAGGTGTCGCAGGAATCGGGCACAAGGCCGGCGGATCAGGGCTTTGGGCAGAATGAAATGTGCCCGACTGTGTCAGCGGGCATCATGGCGAACAACGTCGTCAAGTCGGACGAACCGCGCTACCTGGTCACCCTGCCGTGAGTTGCGCGGCCGCACGCGACGACGCGACGATCAGCAGTTTCATCGTCGCGCGCGTCGCACCGACGAACAGCTTGCGCGCGGCACGCGCGTCGAGCGTGTCGAAGTCGACCTCGGTGAGGATCACGCACGGCGCCGACTGGCCCTTGAAGCGGTAGATCGAATCGAGCAGCACGTCGCCTTCGCGATATTCCGGGTTGCCGAACAGGTCGTACTTGCCGGTGAAACTCTTGAGCCGGTGCGGGCCGAGCTGGTCGAGCGGCGCGAGCACCGAGCCTTCGCGGCCGCGATACGACAGCACCGCGATGTCCTGCTTGCGAAAGCCAAGCGACAGCGCGTGCGTGATCGCCCGCTTGGTCGCGTCGACGCAGGCTTCGGCCAACGCGTCTTGCGACGCACCTTCTTCCCCGTACGCCGACACCGACGGATCCGAACCGTCGAACGGGCTGCCCGAGCGCAGCTCGGCCGCGAGCGGCTCGACCCTGCCGACGATGTCGCGCACGAATTCGAGCAGGTCGCGCGGGCTCCGGTAGTTCGTGAGCGCTTTCAGCGTGACCCAGCCCGGCAGCGCGACGGGCTCGCGCATGTACAGGTTCTGTAGCGGATCTTCCAGCCACCACCATGCGCCGTCCGGCACCAGCAGGCGTTCCAGCGCGGCCGCCCACGGCGCGTGGAAATCCTGCCCTTCGTCGACGACCAGCACGTCGAAGCGCCAGCGTTCGGAAATGGGCGTTTGCGCGAAGCGTGCCTCGAGCCGTTCGAATTCGCCGGGCACCTGGAAGTCCGGCGTATAACCGCCGTCGCGCGCGACCCAGTCGCACAGCTGGTGGTAATTCGCGATCTTCGCGCCGGGCGGCGCGATGCGCGTGATGTAGTCGGCGAGCGGCCGGTTGAAACACACATAGAGCACGCGCTTGCCGGCCGCGACGGCATCGCGCATTGCCTGCACCGCGAGCTGCGTCTTGCCCGAGCCGGCCGTGCCGGTGACGCGCAGCCGGAACGGCGCGAATTCGAGCTGGCGCGCCCATGCGGCGAGCCCGCCCGACAGCCGCGTGACAAGCGTGCCGGCCTGCCCGACGAGCGCGCTCGTATCGGGCGTGAGCGCGAGCTCGTCCGCGAGGAAATGGTGGAGTTTCGGCGCGTTCGGAAAGTGCTCGTCGTCCTCGGGCAGGATTCGCAGGATCACCTGTGCGAGCTGCGCCTTGCGCGACGCATCGACGATGCGGTCGGCCGCGACGCCGGCGATCGACGCGTCGCGGATCGAGTAGTCGGGGCAGTACAGCAGCGCCTCGACGCCGTAGACACCCGCGCCGAGCGCGGCCGTCAGGCGCCGATGCAGCGTTTCCTGCGTGCGCGCGAGCTGGATCGGGACGTTGCGTTCCTTCTGCAGATAGACCTTCACGAGCCCCTTCGGCGTTTCACGCAGGAAGCCGGCTTTCTGCTCGATCAGCAGCACGCGGCCGGCCGGGCTCACGACGACGAACGCGGCCTCGCCGAACACCGAGAACGCCTGGTCGGCGCGCGTCCAGTGCACGCCGTGATACACGGTGTAGCCGTCGGGCAGCGCGTGTTCGAGGGCGGCGAGCGTTTCGCGCTCGCGTTCGGCCGCGCCGGTCGCGGCGAGGCTTTTCCAGTCGTCGGGGAAGAGGCGGGCCATGGCGTCGGGCGGCGGATGCCGGCGTGGGCGTGAACGGGTGCGGCTATTGTACTGATCCACGACCCTGTTCACGACCGCTGTGCCGCGCGGACGATGGCCGTCCGGACGGGGAACGGCCCGCGGACGTTACCCGCGTGCGAGCCGTTTCGCGAGATCGGCGCTGAGGATCGCCATGCGCGCGGGTTTTTCGTAACAGACGACGTCGAACGCGCGGATCACTTCGCTGATGTCGGCCTCGCTCGCGCGGCCGGTGAGCAGGTCGCCCGTCAGCACGAAGATCGGCGCGCCCGGGTTGTCGGACGTGCGCACGGCCTTGATCGCGGTGGCGGCCGTGCTGTCGTCGAACAGCCATTCGGTCAGGACCGCGTCGAACGCCTGGCCCTGCAGCGCGTCGACGAACGGCGCGAGGCCGTCGAATGCGGCCGTCGCGAAACCCTGGCGTTCGAGATAGCGGCACAGCTCGGTCGCGCTGACGCGATCGGGGTCGATCACCGCGACGACGAGCTTGTCGCTCTCCGCGCGGCGCGGATAGATCTCGATCTTGTGCACGTCGTACGCGTTCTGGTACAGCACGCCGGTGTGGCGCAGCACGCGCCAGCGGCCGTTCTGTTCGTACGCGACGAATTCGGGGCGCGCGCCGGCTTCGAGCGGCGCGCCGATCCATGCGGTGCACGGAATCTCGGCGACGCCCGCATAAAGTACGGCCTCCTGCGAATAGGCGCCGACCATGCCGGGGTCGAGCGTTTGCGCGCCGAACAGCTGGGCGGCGGGTTCGCCGTATGCTTCGGCGACTTTCTTGATCTGCGCGAGCGTCCAGGGGCTGCTGCCGCGCAGCTTACGATGGCCTTGCGAAAAGCTCAGGTCGAGGATGCGGCATAGCTCGGTGGTCTGCTGGCGCTTGCCGATGCCGTTGCGGGTCATCAGCTCGCGCACGCGCTCGGCAACCGCGAGGGAATCCGTGGTGATTGCTTCAGTGGTCATGCTACGGGAACGGATCGTGACGTTCAGAACGACGCCTTGCGGCAGTCTCGGCGGACAGTCTTCGTGACGTCCAGGGGCGAGCCGACCGGCCACGCGCGGAAAAGATAACTTTACCGCAAAATGGTCGTTATTCAGCGTCGTGAAAGGTGCGTTTGTGTGAAAGGTGTGTCACGACGTTACCACCGCCGCCCGTATCCGGATGCATTAACCCCTGACAGGAAACAATGACGACCACCTATCCGCTGCACGATGCCCTGACCCTTGGCGATACGCCATTCCCGGCCGACGCCGACGTCGTGATCGCCGGTGCCGGCATCATGGGCTGCGCAGCCGCGTATTACCTGGGTCTGCGCGGCCTGAAGGCCGTCGTGCTCGACAAGTCGCGAATCGCCGGGCAGCAGTCGACACGGGCGTGGGGCTTCGTGCGGCAGCAGGGCCGGGAAGCTGCCGAGGTGCCGCTGATGATGGCCGGCATGCGGATCTGGGAAACGTTAGAGGAAACCCTCGGTTTCGATCTCGAATGGCGGCAGGGCGGCTGTCTTTATATTGCGGACAACGAAACGGACTGGGCGTCGTTCAACGCGTGGCTCGCGGTCGCGCGCGAGCACGGACTCGACACGCGCACGCTGACGCGCGCGCAGATCGACGAGCGCGTCAGCGGCCTTTCGCCGCAGGCACGCACGCTCGGCGGGCTGTATACCGCGACTGACGGGCAGGCCGAGCCGCGCCGGGTGGCTGCCGCGTTCGCCGCGCGTGCCGTCGAGGCCGGCGCGCGCTTCTTCGAAGGCTGCGGCGTGACCGCGATCGAGACAGCCGGCGGCGCGGTGGTCGGCGTCGTGACCGAGCGCGGCACGATTCGCACGCGGCGCGTGATCTGCGCGGCGGGCGCGACCAGCTTCCGGCTGCTCGACGGCGTCGGCATCCGGCTGCCGCAGCAGGCCGTCCGCGGCACCTGCATGCGCACCAATGTGGTGCCGCCGGTGTCGGCGTCGACGGTGTGGGGGCACGGCCTCGGCATCCGGCAGCGCAAGAACGGCGCGATCAATCTCGCCGACGACATGCAGGTCGACGTCGACCTGACGCTCGGCCACCTGCGCGGGTTGAGCCTGTTCTGGCCGGAGTTCTGGTCGCAGCGCGACAAATTCCGGCTGCACGTGAACGGGGCTGCCTGGCGCGATGCGCTTGCGCGCATCAACGGTGCGACCGGGCCGATCGAGCCGCGCGATCCGCAGCCGCAGCCGAATCGCGCGCATGCGCCGCGTGCACTCGCGAAACTCAAGACGATCTTTCCCGCGCTGAAGGACGCGCAGATCGTCGAGGCCTGGGCCGGCCTGATCGACGTGCTGCCCGACGGCATTCCGGTGATCGACGCGCCGGGCACGCCGTCCGGGCTCGCGATTGCGACGGGGTTCTGCGGCCACGGTTTCGCGATGGGGCCGATCGTCGGGCGGCTGCTTGCCGAATGGATCGACACCGGCGCGCCGTCGCTCGACCTGTCGGCATTTCGCGCGCAGCGTTTTGTCGACGGGACGATGGTGCGGCCGCGCAGCATGTTGTAGCGGACGAAGATGTGATGACGTCGGCCGGTCGCGGCCGACCCATCGTAGAATCGAGCCCGCATCCTTCAGGAGATTCCCCGTTGGCATCGCCCTCCGCCCAGCGCCGCTCGTTGCGCTCACGCCTGCGCCGCGCGCGCAACCCGTGGCAGGCGCCGCGCGCGCGCACGCTGTTCACGCGTCGCGCGACGTCGCCGCGCCGCACACTGTTGTTCCGTCTCGGCGCGGTCGCGCTGCTGTGCACGCTCGCGTTCCTCGTGCTGTATCTCGATCGCGACGGATTGCGCGATTCGACCAAGAGCACGCCGATGACCGTCGCCGATCTCGTGTACTTCACGATGGTCACGGTCGCGACGGTCGGCTACGGCGACATCGTGCCCGTCACCGCACGGGCGCGTCTCATCGATGCGTTCTTCATCGTGCCGATCCGCATCGTCATCTGGTTCATTTTCCTGGGCACGGCCTATCAGTTCGTGATCCAGCGCGTCGTCGAGGAATTCCGCATGAAACGCCTGCAAAAGCAATTGTCCGATCACATCGTCGTATGCGGTTATGGCCTGTCGGGCTCGATCGCGGTGCGCGAATTGCTCGAGAGCGGCGTCGATCCGGCGACGGTCATCGTGATCGATTCGCAGCAGCAGGCGCTCGAGGCCGCGACGTCGCTCGGCGTGACCGGGCTGCTCGGCGATCCCGCGCACGAGGATCTGCTGCAGCAGGCGCAGGTGCGTTCGGCGAAGGCGGTGATCATTTCGGTGACCGACGATCCGACCGCGATCCTGCTGACGCTGTCGGTGCGCAGCATCGCGCCCGATACGAAGATCGTCGTTCGGATCCAGGAGAACCTGTACCAGCGGCAACTGCGGCAGGCGGGCGCCGACGTGATCGTGTCGTCGACGAAGATCGGCGCGCTGCTGCTCGCGGACGCCGTGCATAGCCGCTATATCGTGCCGTTCGTGAACGACATGCTGTCGACGCGCGGACGCGCGACGCTGCTGGAGCGCGAGGCGATGCCGCAAGAGGTCGGCTGCATGACGAACGTCGTGCCGGGTGCGATCGTCGTCGGGCTCGATCGGTGCGGGAAGATTTTTTCGTTCTACGAGGACCCGCCTTGCAGGATCGAGGCAGGGGACACGCTGGTTGTGATTCAGTCGGCGCGGATTCCGGATCCGGATGTTTGATGCTTGGTTGTTCTTATAAAACCAATTAGTTCAATGATTTATGGCTGATTTCCATTGAACAAGGCCGGGTGTGCGTTGGGTCATGCCAAAACGCACGAATCGCGGGCACGCCCGATTCACGGCCATCAAGACAGGCTTTGCCCTTCCTTGCGCAAAGACCCCGTCAGGTGACGCAATTCGTCCAGCAGCTTGACGGCGGGCGCGGGTAGCGTGCCTCGCCGGCGCCGGAATGCCGTCAGGGTGCGTTGCGCATCCAGGCCTTCGATATCCAGAGCGTCGATGACGCCCGCTTTGCTTTCGGTGTCGTACATCGGTTCGGCCATCCACGAGACAAAGCCACATCGCGCTACGAGGCTTTTGAGCACGGTGACCGAACGGGTCTCGACCGCGATGGCCGGCATTGGCAGGCCGCGGGCCCTGAAGGTTTCCTGCATGTGGGCATAAGGTCCGGTTCCCTTGGGCGTGAGCGCCCACCGTTGTGTCAATGTGTCGTCGAGTCGAAGGCCGCGCTTCGCCCGTAACGGATGATCGAGTGCCGCGACCACGAAACTCCTGTCGGTCCATGAACAATCGGAGATCGCAGCGACATCCTCGGTTTCGATTCCCGATGTGCAAAGCGCCAGGTCGATTTCATAAGCGAGCAGGCCCTCGACGAGACGATCCCACACGCCTTCGATCACCTCGACGCGCAGATTGGGCCATTTCTCCAGCACACACGCGATGGCCATCGGCAAGACGAGGCTCGCTATGCTGCCCACCGCGCCGACCTTGATCACGCCTTTCGCCAGGCCGCGCATCGCGTCCAGTTCCTCGCGCGCCTGTTCGGCTTCCCTTTGCAGCGACATCGCATGCGGCATCAATGCTTCGCCCAGCGCGGTCAGCTGCATCCCTTTGGTGTGACGCTCGAAAAGCGCCCCCCCGACGGACTCCTCGAGCCGCTTGATCGATCTGCTCAGCGCCGGCTGGGTCATGTTCAGCATGGCCGCGGCTCGTCCCAGGCTACCTGCGGAGACGATCGTGGTGAACATCATCAACTGCTGCAGATTGAAACTCATCGTGTCGAACCAGATTGAAAGGGGGGAAAGGGGCGAACGAGATTCCGGGTCGCCCGGCGCTAGCTAGGTGTCTTCCCTGCAAGGGCTCGCGGTGCCCGCTCATTGCGACCACCGCCGAGCCCCCGACGACGGCGAACAGCCTTTTCCGACAAGGCATCCGGGCGGAATTGGCCGATCCGGCATTCCGATAGACGCATGCCAAAATGTAATGACTTTGAGCTTTTTTGGCAATTTTCAAACAGGGTGCCGAATCCCATACTGCGGCTCATCCCATCACCGCCAGCCTGAGTGGCGAACCGCAGAGGATTCGAGATGCAACGAAATACAAGTGGGCAGCCGACCGTTCGCGATGCCGTCGTGGACTTGATGCGGCGCCTCGAATTGACGTCCGTGTTTGCCAATCCCGGCTCGACCGAGCTACCGATGTTCCGCGACTTCCCGGAGGACTTCCGGTACGTGCTCGGATTGCAGGAAGCAGTGGTGGTCGGTATGGCGGACGGGTATGCCCAAGCCACCGGCAATGCCGCGCTGGTCAACCTGCATTCGGCAGCCGGTGTCGGCAACGCGATGGGCAACGTATTCACGGCTTTCAAGAACCGGACGCCCCTGATCATCACGGCCGGCCAGCAGGCCCGTTCGATTCTGCCGTTCGATCCGTTTCTGTCGGCATCGCAAGCCACCGAGCTGCCGCGGCCCTATGTGAAATGGAGCATTGAACCGGCTCGTGCCGCGGATGTTCCGCTGGCCCTCGCCCGTGCTTACCACGTGGCGATGCAGGAGCCGCGTGGTCCGGTGTTCGTGTCCATTCCGGTCGACGACTGGGATCAGCCGGCCGACTTCGTCGAGGCGACCCCGATCAGCACCCGGTTCCGCCCCGATCCGGTACGGATCGCGGAGATCGGCGACGCGCTGGACGACTGCAAACGGCCGGCCCTCGTCGTCGGCGCGGAACTCGATCGTGCCGATGCGTGGAGCGAGGCCATCCAGCTGGCCGAGCGCCACAACGCGCGGGTTTATGTTGCGCCGATGTCGTCACGCTGCAGCTTCCCTGAAGATCATCGACTTTTCGTCGGCTTCCTGCCGGCGATGCGCGAAAAAATCGTTCGGACGCTGAACGGGCATGACCTGATCTTCGTCGTCGGGGCGCCGGCTTTTGCGTATCACGTCGAAGGCAGTGGCCCGCATGTGCCCGCTGGCGCGGCGTTGTACCAGCTCATCGACGATCCGGCTACCGCTGCCTGGACCCCGGTCGGCACGTCGGTGGTGGCGAACATTCGCCTGGGGCTGGTGGACCTGCTCGCCCGGCCGGCACCGCGAGGCCGGCCCCTGCCGGCGCCGCGCGAGGCGGTCGAGCGAGCCGAGCCCACGGCAGTGATGTCGGTCGCTTATGCGTTGCAGACGCTGTCCGAAGTCCGCAACGCAGCCGATATCGTGGTCGAGGAGGCGCCCAGTTCGCGCCCCGTCATGCAACGTTATCTGCCGTTCACGCGCAGTCAGACGTTCTACACGATGGCAAGCGGCGGTCTGGGCTACGGCATGCCCGCCGCGGTGGGCGTCGCCTTGGCCAGACCCGGCAGCCGCGTGATCGGCCTCATCGGCGACGGCTCGGCGATGTATTCGCCGCAAGCGATCTATAGCGCGGTCCAGCTCGATCTTCCGATCACATTCGTGATCCTGAATAACTCGCGCTACGCCGCCTTGCAGGAATTCGCGCCCGTGTTCGGCTTCGCCGCGTCGGATCCGGTACAGGGCACCGACCTGCCAGGGCTGGATTTCGTTTCCCTGGCCAACAGCATGGGGTGCGAAGGCATTCGAGTGAGCGACGCGCTGTCGCTGAAGCCCGCGCTGGAAGACGCGTTGTCTTCGGGAAAAACACGCGTCGTCGAAATTGTCGTGGCCTGACCGCGAGTCGGTGATTCGGCAGGCCGGTTTTTCAAGAATATTCCAGGAGACGGTAATGAATCAGGTAACGATGTTGATCAACGGCGAGCGTGAGATGGCTCGCGATGGCGCGACATTCGAGCGCCGTAACCCGCTCGATGACACGGTTGCCTCTACGGCGCCGGCCGCGACTGTCGCCGATGCACAAGCGGCGGTGCATGCGGCGGCCGCCGCGTTTCCCGCATGGTCGGCGATGGGCCCCGGCGAGCGACGCGCTCTACTGAATCGGGCCGCGGATGCGCTCGAAGAAAAAGGCGACGCTTTCGCGCTGGCAATGGCAACCGAAACGGGCGCGTCCCGCCTGTGGGCGGATTTCAACGTCAAGCTTGCGGCCGACGGGTTGCGCGAAGCGGCTGCGATGATCACGCAGATCTCCGGCGAGGTGATTCCGTCGGACGTGCCGGGCAGTCTTGCGCTCGGCGTGAGGCAGGCCGCCGGCGTCGTGCTCGGGATCGCACCGTGGAACGCGCCCGTCATCCTCGGCGTGCGTGCCATCGCGTTGCCGCTGGCGTGCGGCAATACCGTCGTGCTCAAAGGTTCCGAAACCTGCCCCGCGACCCACGGCCTCATCATCGAAGCGTTACAGGACGCCGGACTGCCACGCGGCGTCGTGAACTTCGTCACGAACGCGCCGGCGAATGCGGGCGACATCGTCGAAGCGATCATTGCCGAACCGGCGGTCAGGCGGGTGAACTTCACGGGTTCGACGCGCGTCGGCCGCATCGTCGCGACCCAGTGCGCGAAATATCTGAAGCCTTCGGTACTCGAACTCGGCGGAAAGGCGCCGTTCCTGGTGCTTCACGATGCCGATATCGAAGCGGCGGTTCAAGGCGCGGCATTCGGGGCGTTCGCCAATTCCGGCCAGATCTGCATGTCGACCGAACGCATCGTCGTCGACACGAAGATCGCCGATGAATTCGTCGCGCGACTGGCGGAAAAGGCACGGAGCCTGCCGCTTGGCGATCCGAGAAAGGGGCCGACCGTGCTCGGCTCCGTCGTGGACATGGCGACGGTCAGGAGATGCAACGACCTGATCGACGACGCGCTGGCGAAAGGTGCGACCCTGGTATGCGAAGGGAAATCCGAGACCACGCTCATGCCGGCCACGTTGCTCGATCACGTGACGGCGGACATGCATATCTACCGGGAGGAGTCGTTCGGGCCCGTCAAGGCGATCGTTCGCGTCAATGGCGACGAAGAGGCCATCGCCTGTGCCAACGACAACGAATATGGCCTGTCGGCGGCAGTCTTCAGCCGTGACGTCGCGCGGGCGTTGACGGTCGCGAAGCGTATCGAGTCCGGGCTTTGCCACGTCAATGGCCCGACGGTTCACGACGAGGCCCAAATGCCGTTTGGCGGGATGAAGTCCAGTGGTTTCGGGCATTTCGGCGGCAAGGCCGGGATCGCGGAATTTACGGATTTGCGCTGGATCACCGTGCAAACGACGCCTCGTCACTATCCGTTCTGATCGTTGCCGCGGTCATGGCACGTGTTTCTCACCATGGACGCGATGGGCTTCCGGATGGTGGGCACGAACACAATAACAACCCGATATCGTTGAGACGCCTTCGCTCCTGAAACGACGAGCGACCGGCTTAAGGAGACTGCAATGCCCGTCATCAATTTCGAGTCGTCGCTCGATCGCGCCCGGTTGGAGTCCGACCGTCGCGTCGGAAAACGAATTACGCAGGACTGCGATTCAGACTTCGCCGGTCTGTCCGGGAGAGCGAAATGAACGATCGTAATCCGCCTCTGCTGACCGTAGACATCGGCCGTGCCCTCGATGACGGACCGTTCTCGGCGTTCCAGCGAACGGTCGTCCTGCTCGCCGCGCTTGCGATCGTGATGGATGGCTTCGATGGGCAGCTCATCGGGTTCGCCATTCCCAGCTTGATCAAGGAATGGGGCATCACGCGCAACGCATTTGCGCCCGCCGTTGCGGCCGGCCTCGTCGGCATGGGTATAGGGAGCGCGTTCGCCGGGCTGTTCGCGGACAGGTTCGGTCGGCGCTGGGCAATCATCGGCAGCGTGCTGGTATTCGGCTTGGCGACGAGTTCGATTGCGCTGTCGCCGGACGTGATGACCATTGCCATCCTGCGCTTCTTCGCGGGACTGGGTATCGGCGGCGCACTGCCGAGCGCGACGACCATGACGGCGGAATTTACGCCGGCTCGCCGGCGGACGCTCGCGGTGACCGCAACCATCGTTTGCGTACCGCTGGGGGGCATGCTTGCGGGGCTATTCGCGAGTGTCGTGCTTCCGCATTACGGCTGGCGCGGGCTCTTTCTGATTGGCGGCACGCTTCCCGTCGCACTGGCGCTCCTGCTGTATTTCGTCATGCCGGAATCGCCGCGTTATCTTGTGCGTCATCAGGAACGCTGGAATGAACTGCGTCACCTGCTGTCCCGCATGTCCCGCTCGATTCAGCCGCACGCCGTATTCGCCGATCAGAAGGAGCAGAAGGCGGGGCAGCGCCCAGGCTTTCGCGCGTTGTTCGCGGACCATCAAGGCCGCGACACGCTCGCAATCTGGGTCGCTTTCTTCATGAACCTCGTCGCGGTCTACAGCGCATTCAGCTGGCTGCCGACGATGCTGGCAGGCGAGGGACTCAGCGCTTCGGTGGCGGGTTCAGGTCTTACCGCCTACAACCTCGGCGGCGTACTCGGCGCAATGGGCTGCGCAGTGGCGATCGGTCGGTTCGGGTCGCGCTGGCCTTTGCTCGTATGCTGCCTGATGGCGTCCGCGAGCGCGCTTTTCCTGCGCGGTCTCGACGTCTCTGCCCACACGACGTTGCTCGTGTTCGGAATCGGGTTGCACGGCCTCTTCGTGAACGCGGTTCAGTCGACGATGTATGCCCTTTGCGCGTACGTCTATCCCACCGAGATTCGCGCGACCGGGACCGCATCCGCGCTCGCGTTTGGGCGGCTCGGCGCGATTCTCAGCGCGTTCGCGGGGGCCTTCGTGATCACGCAGGGCGGAGCGTCTGCGTACCTGGGCATGCTGGGCGCCGCGATGGCGATGGTTTTTATCTGCCTGATGATCGTGCGTCGTCATATTCCGCCCATCAAGGGCGCTTGAGATCAGTGTCGAGGGCGACGTTTGTCACGCGCTCCGCGCAGGGCACGTAACGATGTCGCTCATGTTGAACCGAATGACGAAAAACGTCTGACAGTACCTTCAGTTGGAGATGGCGTGCGCACTCAAATAGGCATTATTGGCGCCGGTCCTGCCGGCCTCCTTCTTTCTCATCTTTTGCATCTGAAGGGTATCGAGTCTGTCGTGCTCGAAACCCGCCGACGCGAGCAGATCGAATCGACGATCAGGGCGGGTGTACTCGAGCAGGGGACGATGGACCTGCTTGAAGCGTCCGGTGTCGGTGAGCGTATGAAGGCGGAAGGAGCGTTGCATCACGGCTTTGAACTCGCCTTCGAAGGAAAGCGGCGGCGCATCGACCTCAAGGCGTTGACTGGGCGGGCCATCACCGTCTATGCGCAACACGAAGTCATCAAGGATCTGGTGGCGGCTCGGGTTGCTGCAGGCGGCTCTATCCTGTTTGGTGTCGCGGATGTCTCGATTCACAACATCGACACGTCGGCCCCGTCGATACGGTTCGTGCATCAAGGGCAATCACATACGCTGGACTGTGATTTCGTGATCGGATGCGACGGTTCGCAAGGGGTGTCCCGTTCGGCGATTCCCGAGAGCGTTCGCCGCGATTTCGAGCGCGTCTATCCGTTCGGTTGGTTCGGCATTCTGGTCGAAGGTGCGCCGTCCGCAGACGAGCTGATCTATGCACGTCATGATCGCGGTTTTGCATTGGTCAGTACCCGTTCGCCGACGGTTCAGCGCATGTATTTCCAGTGCGACCCGAAAGATTCGGTCGACAACTGGTCCGACGACCGGATCTGGGCCGAAATGCACGCGCGCGTCGACTCGGCCGATGGTCAGTGCGTTGTCGACGGGAAGATCTTTCAGAAGAATATCGTCGGCATGAGGAGCTTCGTCTCGACGACGATGCAGCACGGCCGACTGTTTCTTGCCGGCGACGCCGCTCATATCGTTCCTCCTACCGGAGCAAAAGGTCTCAACCTGGCAGTCTCCGACGTACGAATCCTGAGCAGTGGACTCGACGCGTATTACCGGACCGGCGATGAAGCGCAACTCGCTTCGTACAGCGAGCTTGCGCTGAAACGGATCTGGCGCGCCGAGCATTTCTCCTACTGGATGACCCGAATGATGCATCGTCTCGACGATGCCTCGCCGTTCGAACAGCAGTTGCAGGTTGCCGAGCTCGAGCATGTGACTACGTCCGAGACTGCGGCGAGGTCCATGGCGGAAAACTATGTTGGGAGCGTTGCCGTCTAGCTTTCGACTTTGCGTCGTTACTCGGTCGTCTTCCGCCTCGAATGACCGAGGGAGACGCGCGAAACCGGCGTGCAGCGCGTCTCGTGCTTTTCGCATCACGATTTACTCTGACAGTACCCCGATCATGACAACAGGATTTCCCGGCATTTTCTCCGTCAGCGACTATCGTGACGAAGCCAGACGGCGGTTGCCACGCATGGTGTTCGACTATCTGGAAGGCGCGGCGGACGACGAATCGGGATTGACGCATAACCGTTCGGCGTTCGACAGGCTGCAGTTGTTGCCGCGCCGGCTGTCGGATGTCAGCACGCGAGAGCAGTCGGTGCCGCTTTTAGGGCGGCTGATTCCATTACCGCTGGTGATCGCGCCGACGGGCCTCAATAGCGCGTTCTGGCCGAAGGGCGACCTCGCACTTGCGCGCGCGGCGGGCAAGGCCGGTATTCCGTTTGCGCTATCGACGGCTTCCAACATGTCCATCGAAGAGGTGGCAAAAGGGGCCGACGGAGACCTGTGGTTTCAACTGTACGTCGTTCATCGCAACCTCGCGAAGAGTCTGGTCAATCGTGCCCGTTCGGCTCGCTATTCGACCTTGATCCTCACCGCCGATGTCGCGGTGAACGGCTTTCGCCGACGCGATCTTCGCAATGGTTTTGCCATGCCGTTCAAGGCAAGTGCACGTGCGGCCGTCGACGGACTGTCGCACCCGCGCTGGCTTTGGTCCTATCTGATGAACGGCATGCCGGAGTTGAAGAATTTCGCCACGGACGATGCATCGGACACCGCCTCCCAGGCGGCGATTCTTCGCCGGCAGATGGATGCGAGCTTCAGTTGGGACGACCTGCGCCGTTTGCGGGACGAATGGCCGGGCAAGCTCCTCGTCAAGGGCATCGTGACGGCCGACGATGCCGCGCGGTGCGTCGCGCTCGGCGCGGACGGCGTCATCGTTTCGAACCACGGCGGCAGGCAACTCGCCGACCTGCCCGCGACGGCCGACGTGCTGCCGGATATCGTCGAGCGCACCTCAGGCACGACGGTCATTCTCGACAGCGGCATCCGGACGGGGGCCGACGTCGTCAAGGCGGTCGCGCTGGGGGCCCACGCCGTGATGCTGGGGCGGGCCACCTTGTACGGGCTGGCTGCCAGAGGGGAAACCGGCGTGAGCGACGTCATCGACATGATCAAACGGGAAACTGACCGGACGCTCGCCCTCATCGGTTGTCGCTCGGTGGGCGAGCTCGATCGCAGCTATGTTTCGAAGCGGCCGTCATAGGTAACTGCGCATTGACGGCGGATTCTGGATGCGCAATTGTTCGGGGTGACGCTCCCGCGTATTTGCCGCCGGAACCTTGTGCCATGAATCAAGTGACGACCACGGATCATTACCATCGCGACGACCGGCTTTTGGCATGGGCGGATCAGGTTCGGGCCAGTTGCGTCCCCATGGTTTTCAGGACCGAATCCGATCAGGGATTTCGTGGCGAGATTTCCAGCGTGAACACGGGCGGAGTGTGTGTGTCGCGGATCTCGGCGGTCGATCACGTCGCGGCTCACGACTGGGACGACGTGCGGCGCACGGCGGACGACTACCTGCTCGTGTCGATACAGATCGAGGGGCGAGGTGCACTCGAGCAGGATGCCCGCACCGCGTTCGTCGACCCTACCGACATGGTGCTGTTCGACTCGTCGCGCTATTTCGTCTGGCATTTTTCCGGACAGCACTACACGATCCGCTTTCCCCGCCAGGCGCTGGAGAAATTGGTGCCGTGCGGCCGGCAGCACACCGCGGTGCGTATTCCTGCGGCCACCGGGATACGCCGTATCGCCGCGGACCATATCGCGTCGCTGCACCGAGTGCTTTCGTCAGACGAAGGCGCGATGACCGCTTGCGAGAGGCTTGGCGATGTGTCCGCCAACCTGGTCGCGCTGGCGTTGGCGGATTATTTCAACACGGTTCCGCTGCCCAGATCCAACGTGAAAGAGATGCATTTGCTGCGGGCGCGCGCGTTGATCAAGGACAGGATTCACGACCCGGAACTGGGACCCGAACTGATCGCCGATGAACTGGGGGTTTCCAGCCGTTACCTCTATCGCCTGTTCGCCGAGGCCGGGGAGTCGATCGGCGAGACCATCTGTACGGCCAGACTCAACGGGTGCGGCGAGTGGCTTCAGCAACGCGCGTACGCTAACCGCTCGATTACCGATATCGCGATGGCTTGGGGTTTCAATAATGCATCGCATTTCAGTCGCACGTTTCGACGTCACTTTGGCGTGTCTGCGCGCGACTACCGTGCGAAGCATCGCGACGTTAGTTGAATCGCCCCTGAGCGGGCTGCGCGGTAATCCCGCCGGCTGGCAGCATAAGTAAAAATCCTGTTCTGTCAGAGTCAAGCGTCCGCCATATTGTCCCCGGACACTTCCTCTACAACGTTGCGGGCGTCCCGTCCCGCGAGTCGTGGAGGAGTATCTTGGCTCTCAACCATCCCCAATATAAGGCGGCTGTCGTGCAGGCCGCCCCGGCGTTCCTTGATCTTCAAGCCGGAATCGAAAAGTCCATACGCCTGATTGAAGAGGCGGCGCAGGCCGGCGCCGCCCTGATCGCGTTCCCTGAAGTGTGGCTGCCGGGCTACCCGTTCTACATCTGGCTGGGTACACCGGCCTGGTATATGAGCAAAGGCTATGTTCAGCGATATTTCGACAACTCGCTGAGCTACGACAGTCCGGAAGCCGATGCACTGAGGGCCGCGGCCAGAAAAAACCGCATCACGGTGGTGATGGGACTCTCGGAGCGCAAGGGCCATTCGTTATATATCTCCCAATGGATCATCGGCCCCGACGGAGAAACCCTCCTGCAACGACAGAAGCTCAAGCCTACCCATCTCGAGCGGACGGTCTTCGGTGACGGGGAGGGCAGTGGCCTGACCGTAATCGACAGTCCGTTGGGAAAGCTCGGCGGGCTTTGTTGTGCCGAACACGTGCAGCCTTTGACCAAGGCCGCAATGTATGCGCAAGGCGAACAGGTCCACGTTGCGGCCTGGCCGAGCTTCTCGCTCTATGAATTTGCCAGCGCATTGAGCCACCAGGTGAACAACGCGGTTTCGCGGACGTATGCCGTCGAAGGAGGTTGCTTCGTCCTCGCGCCTTCGACAGTCGTCACCGAGGAAATGGTCGAGAGCCTTTGCGACACCGAGGACAAACGTCAGCTGTTGCGGGCAGGCGGTGGCCACAGCGTCGGATACGGGCCCGACGGGGCGGAACTGTTCGACAAGATCGACGAAACCGCGGAAGGCCTGCTCTACGCCGATATCGACCTCGGCATGCAATCGCTTTCGAAGTGCGTTTTCGATCCCGTGGGGCATTACTCGCGGCCTGACGTTCTGCGGTTGCTGATCGACCGGCGACCGCGCCCCCCGGTCACCGAGATCCTCGATGGCCCCGCCGGGGAGACGGTCGCCGATGATCAAACATCGTCGGACAACGGTTGCTCGCCGGAGCTGGCGAGAAGTGGCGGAGATCGGTAGCGGCCTGTCGGGCTCGCCATGCGATTCCGTGGCGAGCCGGACGGAGGTTTTCGTGTCGCTGCCGTATTGGCTCGATACCGATTGAAGCGGGATGGTTTTCTTTGAAAAAGCAGCCATTCAATCACGACGATATATTTAGGATATCGATATGAACTACAAACAAAATAGAGAATACGAATGGAAGATGGTCATCTTTCTTGCGGTGCTGTTCGGCATCGTTGGACTCGATCGCCTGGTCATCGTGTATCTGTTTCCGGTTCTTCTGCCGGAGCTCAAACTGAACAACACGCAGGCGGGCGCAATCGCGTCGGTTCTCGCGTTGACCTGGGCCATTTCGACATGGGTGCTCGGGAGTCTGTCCGATCGCCATGGGCGTCGCAAGATTCTGCTGGGGTCTTCGATCTTCTTCTCGGTGATGACCTCCTTTACCGGCGTCGCCAAGTCGTTCCACAGCATGCTGCTCGTGCGAGGCCTCCTTGGCGTGGGCGAGGGCGGCGTCTTCAGCGCCAGCGTCGCGACGATCGACGAAATATCGACGCCGAGCCGGCGCGGCTTGAATCTGGGCATTCATCAATCGTTTTTCCCGCTTCTGGGTATCGGCCTTGGACCGATCATCGCTACCCAGCTCGTGATGCACATGCGCTGGGAGTGGGTGTTTTTCGTGCTCGGTATTCCGGGGCTTTTGCTGACGTTCCTGATCGGCAGGACCATGCGAAAGACGGAAGCCGGTCGCGACAGGCAAGTCCGGGTGGCCTCGGGCGGCCCGTTGACCGTGCTGAGATACAAGAACATCTGGTTGACCACGGTCATCGGATCGCTCTTCCAGACGGGCCTGTTCGTGTTCTCGACGTTCGTCGCGCTCTATCTGACCAAAGTCGTGGGCCTCAGCCTCGGCACGGTCGGCTTGATCATTTCCGGATGGGGTTTCGGCGGGTTTATCGGAATGGTCGCCGTTCCGGCGATATCGGATCGGCTCGGGCGGCGTATCGTGCTCGTCGTCTCGGCGGCTTGCTATGGCGTCCTGATGTTGGCGTTCGTTCTTTGTCACGCTTCTCCGATCGTGATGTTCGTCAACCTCTTTGCTGCCGGGATTTGCGGCTTCGGCATCGCACCTCTATTTCTTGCCGTGATTCCTTGCGAATCCGTACCGTCCACGCTGACCGGTTCGGCCGTAGGCGTTCCGACCGCTGTCAGTGAACTCATTGGCGGGGTCCTGATGCCCGTGGTTGCGGGTGGGCTCGCCGACACGTTCGGTCTGGGTTATCCGATGCTGATCGTCGGGGGCGTGTCGTTGGTGAGCGCGCTCGTGGGGATGTTTCTCGATGAAACGGTGCCCGCTGCGACGTCGAAGCATTCCGTCTCGAACATCGACGCGGCCTGAACGTCCGTCGAAGCGCAGGCGGATTTCAGACCGTTGCGCGGACTCGCTCGATCGAGGCCGCCTGCGTCGGCCGGGGGGCGGTATCCGCGGCGAAGAGGGGCGCTGCCAGGGTTGGCTACGCCATCGTCATTTCTGAAGATGCGCTACAAAAAAGCCGACGCGCAATCTACGAAGACCGAAATGCACGAGAGACGTAGATGCCAACCGCTGCCGCGGCTTTCAGTCGTCGACGCAAAAGGCGCGATCGATCGACGCGAGATCTCCTGCCTGGAATACGTTCAGGCGCTGGTGGATCAACACGCCAAAACCGAGTCGCTGAACGGGTTCGTGTTTTTCGACCGTGACGCGCTGTTGCAAGCGGCGCGGGAACACGATGAATCACTCATAGCCCGAACGGGCCGGTTGCCGCTTTCCGGCATTCCATTGGCCATCAAGGACAACATCGACTGCGCGGGCATGCCGACCGCCGCGGGAACGGCAGCGCTCCGCGACGCCGTACCTCGAACTAACGCACCCGTCGTGGCACGCGTGATCGACGCGGGAGCGCTGGCCGCCGGCAAAGCCAACATGCACGAACTCGCTTTCGGCTGCACCAACCACAACGGATTTTTCGGCCCGGCCCGCAACCCGTATGACCCGTCCAGAATTCCAGGCGGAAGCAGCGGCGGGTCTGCCGTGCTGGTGGCGAGTGATGCGGTGCCGGCGGCGCTCGGCACCGACACGGGCGGATCGGTGCGCATACCGGCGGCGCTGTGTGGATTGGTCGGCTTTCGTCCGACGCACGGACGCTATCCGTCCGGAGGCGTCGTGCCGATATCGCCCACGCGCGACACGGTCGGCCCGATCGCCCGCACCGTCGCCGACGTGATGTTGCTGGACGAGATCTTGTCCGGAAACGGTTCAGCGCTTCCCGCGGTCGACGATACACGTGGCTTTCGCCTGGCAGCTCCCTATTCGACGTTGTGGGAGGGGCTGTCACCCGACGCCCGGCCGGTACTCGAACGTGCGCTGCATGCAAGTGCCGCGGTGGGCGTTGGAGGGGCTCGTGCCGGCATCGGTACGAAACCGTATTGGCGGTTTAGTCTCTTGTATCGGACGATTTGTCGCGTCGCGCGTACGTGGCCGTCGATCGCGCCGTTCGATCGTCATGACGGCGGGGACGTTCCGGCCGCAGCGACGGAGGCAGCAAGCTCCGCGCGGTTGGAGAATCCCTTCTTGTCCATGATCCGCCGCAAATGGGTGCGCACGGTCGACAGGCTGATGCAGAGAAGACGGCCGATATCCTGATCGGTACAACCCTTTGCGACCAGCTGGGCGATTTCGTTCTCACGGTCCGTGAGCCCTGTCGCGCTGCCTGTCCGGCGTTTGATCGCGCGGCAAAGGAACGGCTCGATCGCATCGAGCACGAGTTTGTCGCGCATCTCGAACTCAGGCCGATTCCTCGTTCGCCAGATTCTCAGGTCGCTGAGCTGGCGTTCGCCGTCGAAGACAAACACGTTGATTCCGTGATGCAACCCATCCTGCGCGAGAAACTCGTTGTAGAACTCGCTTTTCTCCAGTGCAGGCCGGTCCATCACTTCTTCCACCAACGTGGCCCTGCGCCGCTTGCAGAGTTGCGCCGTCATCGGGTCATTGTGCTGGTACCAGCTCGTGTAGCGACGCACGTGATCCGAGTCGACATTGACTGCAATCGGGTCGGCGTACATCCCTTTTTCGGCATCCCAGTTGTAGGAGACGCAGAAATCGGATCGCAGCAGCCGGGTCAGGTCTGACAAAACGACGCGCCTGACATCCACGATCGGCCCGAGCTCCTCGAGTCGCCCGATGATGTCACCGAAAAGTCGGAGTTCGTCGAGCGTGAGATCGTGAACTTGTGGCTTCAAGGGTGCCTCATCGGTAGGTGGAATCGGGAGACAGCATGCTCGACAGCCTCGAAAGACTGGTTCGCATTACACATCAAGCATAGCAAGGCAAAAAATCCCGATCAGCAACGAACTTCACTGCCGTTACCTGTCCGTTGTATTCATGCCGCAGTCAGGTCCACTGCCTATTGCAGATCGGAAGGGAGGTTCGCGAGGGCGCCCGCATTTCTTGAGCGCAGGCTCAGGCCAAGTTTTCCCTGTCGATATTTCTAACGATGGGGCTCAAAAAACGGTGCTCATAGAGTAGATGCGCAGTGGGAAGCGGACGTGCCGAGACTGTTCGTTGTAGCGAGGCAAGCTGGAGGATTACCCGGAGACGCCTGCCCATTGACCAAACGATTCCGATGCATTTCCAGCGGGACGTTTTCCTCAGTCATTTTCGTCAACGAAAGCTACGCATAAAATTAGGAAAGCGATATGAATACGGTCATCAAGCGAAGCATGGTGGTGTGCGCCGCGGTCGGATGCGGCGTGGCACATGCACAGTCCTCAGTGACGCTGTACGGGCTGGTGGATGCGGGTATTACGTACACGAACAATGCGACATCGAGCACCGGACATGGCGCGCTCGTGCAGTTTGCATCCGGGTCTTCGCAGGGAGATCGCTGGGGGCTGACGGGTAAAGAGGACCTGGGTGGCGGACTCAAGGCGATCTTCACGCTCGAAAGCGGCTTTCAACTTTCCAACGGGGCCTTGGCGCAGAGCGGGCTTTTGTTCAATCGCGCAGCCTTCGTCGGCCTTGACGGACGCTTCGGCACGCTGACGCTCGGGCGGCAATACGACTTCATCGGCGATATCTTTCCGGCGTACTCGATTGCGGGAAATACGGCAGCGGGCATCCTGGGGTGGGGAATCCCGGCGTATGCGGCTGGCGGATATACGCTCGATAACCGACTGTGGGGCGATAACGTCAACAACTCGGTGAAGTATCTTTCGCCGACGATTTCGGGTTTCAGTGTCGGCGCCATGTATGGTTTCGGCAATGTCGCCGGCTCGTTGGGCACCAACAGCTCGATGAATTTTCTGCTGAACTACAGCCAAGGCGGGCTCGCCGCATCGCTGTCGTATTTCAAGCAGCATAACGCGACGTCTTCCGCGAATTTGACCGAATACGCCGGCGGTGCAACCTACAGCCTGGGGAAAGCGCAGATTTTTGGTGTCGTGACCGATGTTCAGTTGAGCAGCGGCACCCGGGCTCGGGCGCTGACCTACGACGGTGGCATGACTTACTTTGTCAAGCCCGATATTTCGCTTGGAGCAGGGTTCCAGTTTCAACAGCGCAACAACGGCGTCGGCAGCGCGAACCAGGTGACCATCGGGGCGGATTACTTCATTTCCAAGCGAACGGACGTGTATTTCGTTGGCGCGCTCGCGCATGATCATGCACACGGCGCTCAAATCGAAGCAGCGCTCGGATCGCCGTCCAGCACGAGTTTTCAGACTGCGGCACGGATCGGCATTCGCCACAAGTTCTGACGGTCGCGGGTCGAGCGCGATGGCGAACCGGGGGTTCGCCCATTTGTCTTCGACGCGGTATCGGCCGCTACATCGCCGCACCATAAAGATGATGCGCGTCGGTCAGTGCATCCGCGACGAGCTCCAGGCCGTCCCGGCACTGCTCCCGATCCTGCGGCCCGCCAAGGCAGATACGGATCGCCGCCGGCGGGTCGCCGTCCGTCGAAAATGCCGCGCTCGCCACGGCGGCGACGTTTCGACTCCGCAGATGCTGTGCCAGATCCGGTGCGGTCCATAGGCACTCGCGCGGAATCGGCAACCAGAGATGGAAACCGTCGGGATGGGCATCGAAAGGCCATGCGCCGAGAATCCGGCCCGCGATCGCCTGCCGTGCATGCGCCTCCGATCGAATCGCCGCCAGCATCTCGCTCGCCGTGCCGTCGTTGATCCATTGGGTGGACAGCAGCATCGTGAACGGGCTCGGCATCACGGTCGTGGCGCGCAATGCGCCGGCGATCCGCTGTGCTTCGCGCACCGTCGGCGCGAGCAGGTAAGCGATGCGCAACCCGGCGCCGAAGTTCTTCGACATGCCGGTCACGTAGTAGGTCAGTTCTGGCGCCAGCAGCGCCAGCGGGGGCGGCGCGCTCTGCGGCAGCATCGCATAGGCATCGTCCTCGATGATGGGCACGTTGTAGCGTGTGGCGATATCGGCCAACGCTTCGCGGCGCCGGAACGGTATCGTGAGCGTGCTCGGGTTCTGCAGGGTCGGGTTGCAGTACAGGGCAGCGGGCTGTCCGCTTCGGCAGAGCGATTCGAAGGCATGCGGCAACGGCCCGTCGTCGTCCCGCGGCAGCGGCTGTAACCGCACGCCCAGTTGCGATGCGATGGCCTTGATGCCGGGGTAAGCGAGTGAATCGAGGCAGATCGAGTCGCCGCGGCTCGCAAGCCGGGAAACGAGCGCGACGAGGGCGCTGTGGATTCCCGGGCAAACGAGCACGCTATCGCTGCTGCAGCCGGGCAGGCGATTGGCCAGCCATGCGCGGCCGGCGGCGCGATCCGCCGGTGTGCCGCCGAAATCCTGATATCGCATCAATTGGTAAGGGTCCGCCGCGGCGAACAATGCGGCAGCCGATTCCTGCAGTCGCCCGGCCATCTCGGGCGGCTCCGGTGGCATGTTCATCGACATCTCGATGCTGCTCCCGCCCGACAGCGGGATCGTCCGGGTTGGGCCGCGCACGAATGTACCGCTTCCTGCCCGTGTATCGAGCAAGCCGCGCCTGCGGGCTTCAGCATACGCGCGGGCCACCGTCGTGTAGTTCAGGTTCAGCGCACCGGCGAGATCGCGCAGCCCGGGTAGGCGGTCGCGTGGTTTCAGCCGGCCCGCCGCCAGGTCTTCCTCGATCAGGTCGGGGATCAGCAGGTACGCCGGCTTCCTGCTTTCCAGGAGTCGCTTCGACCAATGATGGATTATGTAATCCATACCTGTTTCCATTTGATGATTCATCAAAACGTTAGCATGGCGCATTAATCGGAAATATCTATATCGCCATTCCGAAGCCAGATGATTGCATTGATCGCATCATGTATCGGATTGATGCATGGATGCACGCTCGATGCGCACGCATGCTTGCTTGTTGCTTCACACGGGTGCGCGCCGTCGCCCGGACGGGATACTTCCTGTCCGAACCGCATTCGGTCACGCAAGGATCGGACCGGCTGCATCGGCATTTATCGATTGAATGATCGGAGAGTGATCGCATCAGGTCTGTGCCTGGTTGGCATATGCGTTGCGTTAATGAGATCGCCCGGACTCGAAAGTGTTCGGGAATATCACTGAACTCATTATCAAACGGAGCGTGCCATGCCCGCAGTCAATCAGCCGTTGCACAAGAAGGGAGATTTCCTCGTCGATTACGAGGAAAAGGTGTTCGAAGACGTCAAGGCGGAACCGGGCGAGAAAGCGCTCGTGACGTTCCACACGGTTGCGTTCGAGGGATCGATCGGCTTCGTGAACCTGCTGCAGGCGACTCGCCTGCAACGCAAAGGATTCGAGACGTCGGTGCTGCTCTATGGCCCCGGCGTGACGCTCGGCCTCCAGCGCGGGTTTCCGACGCTCGGGGACGAGGCGTTTCCCGGTCATCTGAACTTCAACAAGCAACTCGTCAAGTTCATGGAAGAAGGCGGGAAAGTCTACGCGTGCCGTTTTGCGCTGCAGGCGCTCTACGGGCATGGCGAAGCGTCGCTGATCGAGGGCATTCGACCGATCAATCCGCTCGACGTGCTGGATATCCAGCTGCTTCACCGCAAGGAGAACGCGCTGGTCATCCATACCTGGACCGTTTGATCGAATGACGGGTGCCATCATGTCCGACAAACGCATCGTCCGGGCGGCAGCCGTCCAGATCGCTCCCGATCTGGAACGCGCCGGCGGCACGCTCGACAAGGTCTGCGCGGCGATCGACGAGGCCGCCGGCAAGGGCGTCCAGCTGATCGTCTTTCCTGAAACATTCGTGCCGTATTACCCGTACTTCTCGTTCGTGCGGACGCCGGTCGCATCCGGCGCCGATCACATGCGGCTGTACGAGCAGGCCGTGGCGGTGCCGGGCCCCGTGACGCATGCCGTTGCGGAGCGCGCGCGTCTGCACGGGATGGTGGTCGTGCTCGGCGTGAACGAGCGCGACCACGGCAGCCTGTACAACACGCAGCTGATCTTCGACGTCGACGGGCGCCTCGCGGTGAAGCGCCGCAAGATCACGCCGACGTTTCACGAGCGGATGATCTGGGGGCAGGGCGACGCGGCCGGACTCAAGGTTGCGCAGACCGGTGTCGGACGGGTCGGTGCGCTCGCGTGCTGGGAGCACTACAACCCGCTCGCCCGTTATGCGCTGATGACGCAGCACGAGGAAATTCATTGCAGTCAGTTTCCCGGCTCGCTGGTCGGCCCGATCTTTGCGGAACAGATCGAAGTCACGATCCGCCACCACGCGCTGGAAGCGGGCTGCTTCGTAGTCAATGCGACCGGCTGGCTGACGGACGCCCAGATCGAGTCGATCACGGGCGATCCGAATCTGCAGAAGGCCCTGCGCGGCGGATGCAATACCGCGATCGTGTCACCGGAGGGGCAGCATCTGGCCGAGCCCTTGCGGGAGGGCGAAGGGATGGTGATCGCCGACCTGGACATGTCGCTGATCACCAAGCGCAAGCGAATGATGGATTCGGTCGGCCACTATGCACGGCCGGAACTGCTGAGTCTTGCCATCAACGATCGGCCGGCGACGACGGTGACCCCGATGGGGATCGGCGTGCCGGCCGCACGCGACTTCGAGGGACATTGCCATGAGCGCGAACGCGAAACCGTCGGTGCAGAGCCGGCAATTGATGACTGAACTGCAGTCGGTCGGGCTGCGTCTCGCCGATCCGCGGGTGGGCGCCGCGAGCCGGCGCGGCGGCGCCGGGCCGTCCGATCACAAGGCCGTGACGGTCGACGGCGTGACCATCATGGTGCCGGTGCACACGAGTACCGCGTGGGATTCGCCGTTCGTCGCGGCGGCGCCCGATGCGGCGGGCGTCAGCCTGCTCTCGCGCGGCACCATCCCGATCGCGAGCATCAGCTTTCCGTCGAGCCCGCGCTTCTACGCGTTGCAGACCCTGGAGGGCGTGCCGTACTCGCACATCGCGACGCTGCATGGCGCCGACGTGCTGGCGACCACGGTGCTGCAGACCTGCATTCGCTACGAGAGCCGGCGCAAGACCTGCCAGTTCTGCTCGATCGGCCAGTCGCTCGCGGCCGGCCGGACGATCGCCCGCAAGACGCCGGAACAACTCGCCGAGGTTGCGCGCGCGGCGGTCCTGCTCGACGGCGTCAAGCACATGGTGTTGACGACCGGCACACCGCCGACGCCGGATCGCGGTGCGCGCGTGCTGTGCGAAAGCGCGTTCGCGATCAAGGCGGCCGTCGATCTCCCGATCCAGGCGCAATGCGAGCCGCCGGACGACGACAGCTGGTTCGACCGGATGAAGGCAAGCGGGATCGATACGTTGGGCATGCATCTGGAAGCCGTGACGCCGGCGGTGCGCGAACGGATCATGCCGGGCAAGGCGAGCGTGCCGCTGTCCCGATACATGGCGGCATTCCGCGCGGCCGTCGGCGTGTTCGGCCGCGGCCAGGTCAGCACCTACATCCTCGCCGGGCTCGGCGACAGCGCGGCCGCGATCCTCGACATGTCGCGCGAACTGATCGGGTTGGGCGTGTATCCGTTCGTCGTGCCGTTCGTCCCGATCAGCGGCACGCCGCTGGAGAGTCATCCGGCGCCGTCGCCGGAGTTCATGCGGGCGGTGCTCGAACCGCTCGGCGCCATGCTGCGCGACGCCGGCATGCGCTCCGCCGACATCAAGGCAGGCTGCGGAAAGTGCGGCGCCTGCTCGTCGCTTTCGACCTACGAGGGGTGAGCATGTACTGCGCAGAGATGGGACTGGCCGACTGCCGCGACACCTACCGGCCCGCCGAATACCGGATCAAATGGGCGGCGCTTCCGTGGGAAATCGACGAAGCGTACAAATTGCGCCGGGCGGTGTTCTGCATCGAGCAGGGGATCTTCGCCGGCGACGATCGCGACGATATCGATCGCCACGCGCAACTGCTGGTCGCAGTCAGCTGCTGCGCGGGGCTGCCCGAGCAAGTGGTCGGCACGGTGCGGATTCATGAAACCGTGCCCGGAACCTGGATGGGCTCGCGGCTGGCGGTGCATCCGGCGTTTCGCAGGCAGGGCAGGATCGGCTCGATGCTGATCGCACTTGCCGTCAGCAGCGCGCATGCCGAAGGTTGCCGAACCTTCGTCGCACACGTGCAATCGCAGAACGTGCCGCTGTTTCGTCGGCTTCACTGGGATGCGCTCGGCGAAGAAACGTTGTTCGGACGTCCTCATCAACTGATGCAGGCCCGGCTTGCGCACTATCCGCCGTGCGGCACGCCGTTCGAGGGTTTCGTCCTGCGCTCGGAGGTGCGGCCATGAGTGTCGACGGTCGCATCGCAACGCTGCGCGCAAGTCGCGGCTTCCAGCACAAGCACGACATCTCCGGCGTGGTCGCATCGCTCGCAGCGGCATTGCCGAACGGCGAGCGGGATCTCGCACAGGCGGTGGCACTCGGCGACGACTGCGCGGCGATTCCCGACGCGGACGGTTACCTGCTGTTCGCGATCGAGGGCATGGTCGGCGATTTCGTCGAGTCGATGCCGTGGTTCGCGGGGTACAGCGGCGTGATGGCGAACATCAGCGACATCTACGCGATGGGCGGGCGGCCGATCGCCGTCGTCGATGCATTGTGGAGCGACGGAATCGACGCCGCGCGGCCGGTGCTCGCCGGGATGGCCGCGGCTGCGTCGGCGTATGGCGTGCCGATCGTCGGCGGCCACAGCAACACGCGCAGCGCGCAGGGGCAGCTTGCGGTATCGATCCTGGGCCGGGCCCGCGCGCTGCTGTCGAGCTTCAGCGCGCGGCCGGGCGATCGCCTGATGATGGCGGTCGACCTGCGTGGCGCATTCGAGGATCCGTATCCGTTCTGGAATGCGTCGGTCGGCGCGCCGCCGGCCCGGCTGCGCGGCGATCTCGAGATCCTGCCGGCGTTGGCCGAAGACGGGCTGTGCGATGCCGCGAAGGATATCTCGATGGCGGGCGTGCTCGGTACGGCGCTGATGCTCGTCGAATGCTCGTGCGTCGGCGCGCGCATCGAACTCGACGCGATCCCGCGTCCGCCCGGCGTCGATTTCGATCGCTGGCTGACGGCCTTTCCGAGCTACGGGTTCCTGCTGTCGGTCCGGCCGGCGCATGCCGACGCGATCGTGGAGCGCTTCGCGGCGCGCGGGCTCGCGTGCGCCGTGATTGGCGATATCGACGCAACGCGCGAGGTCATCGTCGAAGAGGCGGGCGAAACGGCGGTGCTGTGGGATTTCCGGATCGAACCGTTTATGACCGGCGGCGGAGGTGTCCGATGAGTGGCGACGCGTTGCGCATCGCGCTGCTGACCCATTCGGTGAATCCGCGCGGCGGTGTCGTGCACGCACTTGAACTCGCCAGTGCGCTGCACGAAGCGGGAAACGACGTCACCGTGTTCGCGCCGGCCGCGCCGGGCGAGGCGATGTTCCGCGATGTCCCGTGCCGCGTCGTGCTGGCGCGCGTCGATGACCGCCCTGGCAGCGTCGCGGAAATGGTGTCCGCGCGGATTGCCGCGATCAGGCGCGCGTTGCTGGAGCACGAGGCGGGCGGGTTCGACGTCCTGCATGCACAGGACAGCATCACGGGCAATGCGCTGGCCGAGTTGCGACAGTCAGGCGCGATACACGGATTCGTACGGACCGTGCATCACCTCGACGTATTCGACGACCCGCAACTCGAGCGCTGGCAGGAACGTGCGTGGCGCGCGGCGGACCAGGTGCTGTGCGTGAGCGCGGTGTGGGCGGCCACGATGCGCAAGACGTTCGGGGTCGACGCAAGCGTGGTGCCCAACGGCGTGGACGTCGCCCGGTTCGCTCGTGCGGACCAGGCGGACATGCAGACGGTGCGGCAGCGGTACGGCCTGCACGGCGGCCCGATTGTCCTGGCGATCGGCGGGATCGAGGAGCGAAAAAACTCGATCGCATTGCTCGAGGCGTTCGCCCGGCTGCGCGGCACGATGCCCGATGCACGGCTCGTGATCGCGGGCGGCGCGAGCCTGCTCGATCACGACGCATACGCACGCCGCTTCGTCGCGTGCGCCGCTGCCCTCGGGCTGGGGATCGGCGTCGACGAACCCGTCGTGTCGACGGGGCCGCTCGACGACGCGGCGCTGGTCGCGCTGATGCACTGTGCCGACGTGGTGTCGATGGTGTCGATCCGAGAGGGATTCGGTCTGGTCGTGCTCGAGGGGCTTGCTTGCGGAAAGCCCGTCATCGTGTCCGAAATCGAACCCTTTACCGAGTATCTGGACGAGCACGCGTGTGTGTGGGCCGATCCCGGCGATGTGGAATCGATCGCCGACGCGCTGCGCGACGCGCTCTCGGGACGGCGTGTTCCCGATTTCGTACATGCCGTCCCCGCAGTGCTGAACCGCTACTCATGGGAAGCGAGTGCGCGAAGGCATCTGGATATCTACCGGGCCCGGCTGGCGCAGCGTGCGCGAGTCGTGTCCACTGAATGAGGAGGAATCATGCCGGTCATGCATTTTCGGGTTCGTTGGCCCGATCAGTCGGAAACAAATTGCTATTCGCCTTCGACCGTCGTGTCGGAATTCTTCACGCCCGAGACGCAGTACGCGCTCGACGACTTCGTCGAGCGAGCCCGACGCGCGCTGGGTATCGCGTCCGATCGCGTCCGCGAGAAATACGGATTCGCGTGCTCGGCCGCGATGGACGAGCTGGCACGGATCGAAGCGAACGCGGAACGATTCGCGCCGCAGGGCGACGCGACCGTGACCGTCATCGAACTCGTTTGAGGCGTAAGGCACGCAGGAATCCACTGTCTTCTTCAACACACATTCAGGACTGCATCATGTCAAGCGAACCCGTTGTTTCATCCAGCCTCCCGGAATCCGATTCCCATCTGCGCGTAGCCGTCATCGGCGGCGGGCAGGCGGGGTTGTCGATCAGCTACTACCTGAAGCAGGCAGGTATCGATCATCTCGTATTCGAAAAGGAGACCGTGACGCACACGTGGCGCAAGCAGCGCTGGGACGCGTTCTGTCTCGTGACGCCGAACTGGCAGTGTGCGCTGCCGGGTTATCCGTATCGCGGTGCCGATCCGCACGGCTTCATGACGAAGGACGAGATCGTCGAGTATCTCGACGGATTCATCCGCAGCGTCGATGCACCGGTGCTGGAACATACCGCCGTCGAGCGTGTGACGCGCGACGCGGACGGGCGCTATCGCATCGCGACGTCGCGCGGCGCGTACACGGCGGATCAGGTCGTCGTTGCATCGGGCGGCTACCATCGGCCGATCGTGCCGCGGATGGCCGAGCGGTTGCCGGCAACGATCGTGCAGATTCAGTCGTCGGAATACCGGAATCCGGCCGCATTGCCGGACGGACCGGTTCTCGTGGTCGGATCGGGGCAGTCGGGCGCGCAGATCGCGGAAGACCTCCACCTCGCCGGGCGGAAGGTGTTCCTCGCGGTGGGCGATGCACCGCGCTGTGCGCGTTTTTACCGGGGCAGGGACGTCGTCGACTGGCTGGCAGACATGCAGTACTACGACATGCCGGTCGATGCGCATCCGCTGCGCGAAGGCGTGCGCGACAATACCAACCACTATGTGACCGGCCGCGATGGCGGGCGCGATATCGATCTGCGCCGCTTTGCGGCCGAAGGGATGGAACTGTACGGCCGGCTGGAGGATTTCGCGGGCGGGCAGTTGCGCTTCTCCGCGGATCTGTCGGCGCAGCTCGACAGCGCCGACGATACGTACAACCGGATCAATGCCGGCATCGATGCCCATATCGAGAAGAACGGGATCGCGGCGCCGCCGGCGACGCGCTACGAGCCCGTGTGGCGTCCGGCCGGCGAGCGCACGGCGCTCGATCTCGCGGCCAGCGGCATCGCATCGGTCGTCTGGTGCATCGGCTTCACTCCGGATTTCAGCTGGCTGGATGCGCCGGTATTCAACGGCCGCGGTTATCCCGCGCACCGGCGCGGTGTGACGCCGGTTCCGGGGCTCTACTTCGTCGGGCTGCCCTGGCTATATACGTGGGGTTCCGGGCGATTCTCCGGGGTGGCGCGCGATGCCGCCCATATCGTCGACCAGATCCAGGCCGGGACGACGGCCGCGCGGCGCTCGGCCGAAAGCCTGGCCGCCTGACGCCGATGCATACCGCCATCCATCGCTATCGGGCCGGCATGCCGCAACTCGCGCACACGGGGCTCGCGGAGAACTGGCTGCTCAAGGAGTGCGGGCAGTGTCACTGGGACGCGCTGGCCGCGCACGGCGGCCGCGACGTCCCCGAGTTCTTCGACGACGAGGGGCGGCGCGCCTATGCGTCGTTCGTTGCGGTGCACGTCGACATGAACCGCCGTCACGCGATTCGCGAGAACGACACGTTTGCGCTTCATGTCGCGCTTCGCAGGGTCGGCCCGATTCGCCATTTCAGCGAGCAGCGGATCCGGCACGGCGACGACGAAGCCGGTATCGTGCGGATGATGTCGACGTTCGTGACGCGCGAACACGCCGGCAGCAACCGCTCGGTGGCGAAGGCGCGCATGACCGGCATCGACGGCCGCACCGGACCGGTTCCGGCCGATGCGCTGGCGATGGCGGAACGTGCGAAGAAGTTGCGCGTGCGGGATGCGTCGATCGTGCCGGCGCTCGCCGGCCTCGCGGAGGGCGATGGCGAAAGCGTCTCGTTTCTGCCATGCCCGAACATGGATTTCAATGGCGCGGACCTGCTTTACTTCGCCAGCTTCCAGGCATTCGTCGACCGCGCGGAATGGCAGCATTACCGCTTCGAGCAAGCCCCCGTGCTGGCGGCGCGTCAACTGTACTTTCATGGAAATCTCGACATCGGCGATTCGTTGACCGTGCGTTTCGCGCGTGCTCGATCCGATGCGGATGGCCTGTTGCACTGGAGCGAAATCGTGCGCGACGGCGACGGGACGAAGATTGCCGATGTGATCACGCAAAAGCGCTGGAGTCGGGCATGAACGAAGCCGCATGCATGGAGCCGGGCACCGGCGTGGAGAACGTCGCGCGAAACGATCGAGGCGCGCGCGCGGTGCCGCTGCGGAAACTCTACACGCGCAGCGATCTCGACGCCGTCGCGCATCTCGACGGCATGCCCGGAGCGTGGCCCTATGTGCGCGGGCCGTACGCGTCGATGTATACCGATCGCCCATGGACGATCCGGCAATACACGGGGCATGCCGACGCCGCAGACTCCAATCTCGCGTTTCGCACGGCACTCGAGCAGGGCGCGCAGGGGTTGTCCGTGGCATTCGACCTGGCAACGCAGCGGGGTTACGACTCGGACTGCACCGAGGCGCGGGCCGACGTCGGCGTGGCCGGCGTCGCGATCGATACGGTCGAGGACATGGTGCGGCTGTTCGACGGCATTGCGCTCGACGCGACGACCGTGTCGATGACGATGAATGGCGCGGTCCTGCCGATCATGGCGGCGTTCGTCGTGGCCGCCGAGGAGCAGGGCGTGCCGCCCGAGCGGATCGGCGGGACGATTCAGAACGACATCCTGAAGGAGTACATGGTCCGCAATACGTGGATCTTCGAGCCGGAGCCGTCGATGCGGATCGTCGCCGACGTCGCGTTGTGGCTCGCGCGGCATGCACCGCGCTTCAATGCGCTGTCGGTGTCGGGATATCACTTCCAGGAAGCCGGCGCCGATGCCGTGCTCGAGCTCGCGCTGACGCTGTCGAACGCGCGCGCGTACGTCGACACGCTGGCCGCACGCGGCATGCCTGCGGATGAAGCCTGCTCCCGTTTGAGCTTTTTCTTCGGCGTCGGCAGCGATTTCTATACGGAAATCGCCAAGCTGCGCGCGGCGCGCCTGCTGTGGGCGGAGATCGCACACGCGTGCGGCGCGCGTTCGCCCCGGGCGTGCGCACTGCGCATGCATTGCCAGACGTCGGGCTGGTCGTTGACGGCACAGGAGCCGGAAAACAACATCGTTCGCGTGACGGCGCAGGCGATGGCCGCGGCGTTCGGCGGCACGCAGTCGCTGCACACGAATGCGTACGATGAAGCGCTTGCACTGCCTTCCGCCGCGGCGGCGCGCCTCGCGCGCAATACGCAGCTGATTCTGCAGCATGAAACGGGACTGTGCGACACGGTCGATCCGTGGGCCGGCTCGTACATGATGGAGTCGCTGACGGACGACATCGCGACACGCGTGCGCGCCGAGCTGGCCGCTATCGACGCGCAGGGTGGCGTGATCGCCGCGATCGAGTCCGGCTGGGTCAAGCGGCGCTTGCTGCGCGCCGCGGCCGCGACGCAGGCGCAGGTCGATTCGGGGCGCCGGACCGTGGTTGGCGTGAACCGTTTCGTCGCGGACGAACCGACTGGCGAATTCATGGTGTGCGAGATCGACGGCCGTCACGTGCGTGCCGGGCAGGCGCGGCGAATCGCAGCCGTCAAGGCCGCGCGCGATCCGGCGCGGGTTGCGACGGCGTTGCAGCGGCTGGCCGACGCCGCGCGCGACGGCACCGGAAACCTGCTGGCACTGGCGATCGACTGCATGCGGGCACGTGCGAGCGTCGGGGAGTGTACGCGCGCGCTGGAATCGGTATGGCCGCGGCATGTCGTGGCGGTGGAAGCGGACGGCGAGGGCGTCTACGGCGAACATCGGCGAGGCGACGCTGCATGGCGGGCGGCGAAGGGCTGCGTCGACCGGCTGGCGCAACGCGTGGGACGCAGGCCGCGCATCATGATCGCCAAGCTCGGCCAGGACGGACACGACCGCGGTGCGGCCGTCGTCGCAGCTGCGCTCGAGGACGCCGGATTCGACGTCCTGCGCCTGCCGCTGTTTCAGCAGCCGGCATGTGTGGCGGCAGCCGCGCAGGCGTATGGCGCCGACATCGTGGGCATTTCGTCGTTGTCGGGTGCCCACCTCGAACTGGTCGAAGGGCTACTCCACGCACTGGCGTCGTATGACGCCGCGATTCAGGTGGTGTTGGGCGGAATCTTTCCCGCAGCGGATGCGCGACACCTGAAGATGAAGGGTGTCGCGGCGACGTTCGGGCCCGGCGCACCGATCGACGCTATCGCCGAAGCGCTGTGCGCATGTATCGAGCGGGCTCGGTGTGGACACCTGGCGGCGGGCGCCAGCTGACGCTTCCTCGTGCGCCGCAACAAGTCCGTGATGGAACGCGTGCGCGATTTCGGCGCGCAACTGCATACGGTATTGCTCGCCGGCGTCGTATGCGCGAGCAGCGATCTTTATCACCGCAGCAGATAAACGTATCCGAATCGCTTCGTTGACGCACGCCGGCACGCCCTCGTAGATTCGCGTTTTGACCGAATCAGGGCCATGCCGTGACGACTACCGCCATTCGCGACGCCGCAACGCTATCCGCTGGACATCCTGCCTTGCGGCCGGACGGCGCGGCGCAGCATTTCGACATCGTGCCGTTCGACGCGCCGCTCGGCGCCGAAGTGATCGGCCTCGACCTGTCGCAACCGCTCGACGCCGGCGACTTCGCGCGCGTCCATCGCGCGCATCTCGATCACCACGTGCTGGTGTTTCGCGACCAGCGCATCACGCCGGACGAGCACATCGCGTTCAGCCGCCGCTTCGGCCCGCTGCAGATTCACGTGCTGCACCAGTTCGCGCTGGCCGGCCACCCGGAAGTGCTGATCGTGTCGAACATCGTCGAGAACGGCAAACCGGTCGGGCTCGGCGATGCCGGCCATTTCTGGCACTCCGACCTGTCGTACAAGGAAAAACCGAGCCTCGGCTCGCTGCTGCACGCGCAGGAACTGCCGGCGGAAGGCGGCGATACGCTGTTCGCGAACATGCATCTCGCGTGGGACACGCTGCCCGCGCACCTGCGCCGCGCAGTCGAAGGGCGGCGCGCCGAGCATACGTATCTCGCGCGCTATGCGGAACTGCAGGCGCGCAGCCCGTGGCGGCCCAACCTGTCGCCCGAGCAGATCGCGCAGGTCGAGGCGGTCGTTCATCCGGTCGTGCGCACCCATCCTGAAACCGGCCGAAAGGCACTGTTCGTCAGCGAGCATTTCACGACGCGCATCATCGGCTTGCCCGACGACGAAAGCCGCGCGCTGCTCGACGAACTGTTCGCGCACAGCGTGCGCGCCGAGCACCTGTATCGGCATGCGTGGCGCGACCACGACCTCGTGTTCTGGGACAACCGTTCGCTGATGCATCTCGCCGCCGGCACGCCCGACCACCTGCGCCGCAAGCTGTACCGCACGACGATCGAGGGCGATGCGCCTTTCTGAGCCGCGCGCCGCGTCATTCATTCCTGCCCCTTCCTGACCGGAGTTCCGATGTCGTTTTCGTTCTTGCCGGCGCGTCGCGCGCTGGCGGCCACGCTCACCGCCGCGCTCGCCTTTGCGGGTGCGATCATCCCGCAAGCCGCGCACGCGGAGGGCCGCATCCGCATCGCCGAGCAGTTCGGCGTCGTCTACCTGATGCTGAACGTCGCGCGCGACCAGCAACTGATCGAGAAGGAAGGGCGCAAGGCTGGCCTCGACATCAAGGTCGACTGGGTGCGGCTGTCGGGCGGCGCGGCCGTGAACGACGCGCTGCTGTCCGGCGCGGTCGACGTCGCGGGCGCGGGCGTCGGTCCGCTCTTGACCGTGTGGGATCGCACGCGCGGCCGGCAGAACGTGAAGGGTGTCGCGTCGCTCGGCAATTTTCCGTACTACCTCGTGAGCAGCAACCCCAACGTGAAGACGATCGCCGACCTGAGCGCGAAGGACCGCATTGCGGTGCCGGCGGTCGGCGTGTCGGTGCAGTCGCGCGTGCTGCAGTACGCGGCCGCGAAGCAGTGGGGCGACAAGCAGTTCGACAAGCTCGATGCGCTGACGCAGGCGATTCCGCATCCGGACGCGACGGCCGCGATTCTCGCGAACAGCAACGTGATTACCGGTCACTTCGGCAATCCGCCGTTCCAGGAGCAGGAACTCGCCGGCAACCCGAACGCGCACATCGTGCTGAATTCGTATGACGTGCTCGGTGGCCCGAGTTCCGCGACGGTGCTGTACGCGACCGAGAAATTCCGCGACGACAACCCGAAGACCTACCGTGCGTTCGTCGCCGCACTGGCCAACGCCGCACGGCAGATCGCGGCCGATCCGGAGCGCGCGGCCGACACCTATATTCGCGTGAACGGTTCGAAGATCGATCGCGCGCTGCTGCTGAAGATCCTGCGCAATCCGCAGGTGCAGTTCAAGACCGCGCCGCAGAATACGCTGCCGCTCGCGCAGTTCATGCATCGCACCGGCGCGATCCGCAACGAACCGAAGTCGTGGCGCGATTATTTCTTCGACGATCCGGCGACGGCCGGCGGCAGTTGAACGGCGCCGATGCTGTGACGCCGCGATCGACGCTTATGCGTCGGCGCGGTTTCGATATGCGCAATCGATGGTTGGTCCACACGGTGCCCGGCCGTATGTTGATGCTTTTCCCGCAAGAGATTCGATCGTGAACGCCACTTCTCCCCGAACCTGGTTGCCGCCGTATGCGGCACGTGGCGGCGCGTCGCCGGCCACGTCTGCCGTGCCCGATACGCGTGCCGACGGTCGCCCGGCCGCGAACGCCGCGCAGGCCGGCACGCACAGCGAACGCCTGCTGGCGATCGACCGGGTCAGCCTCGAATACCGCAGCGGCGCGCGGATCGTTCGCGCGACGCATCAGGTGAGCTTCGACGTGTACGGCAGCGACCGCTTCGTGCTGCTCGGCCCGTCGGGGTGCGGGAAGTCGACGTTGCTGAAGGCGATCGCCGGCTTCATCGAGCCCGTCTCGGGTTCGATCGCGCTCGACGGCCGGCCCGTAAGCGGGCCGGGGCCCGACCGCATCGTCGTGTTCCAGGAGTTCGATCAGTTGCCGCCGTGGAAGACGGTCGCCGAGAACGTCGCGTTTCCGTTGCGCGTCGCCGCGAAGCTGTCGCGCGTCGAAGCACGCGAGCGCGCGCTGCACTATCTCGACAAGGTCGGCCTCGGCACGTTTGCCGATGCCTATCCGCATACGCTGTCGGGCGGCATGAAGCAGCGCGTCGCGATTGCGAGGGCGCTGGCGATGCAGCCGCGCGTGCTGCTGATGGACGAGCCGTTCGCGGCGCTCGATGCGCTCACGCGCCGCAAGATGCAGGAGGAACTGCTGCGGCTGTGGGACGAGTTCCGCTTCACGCTGCTGTTCGTCACGCACTCGATCGAAGAGGCGCTCGTGGTCGGCAACCGGATTCTGCTGCTGTCGCCGCATCCGGGCCGCGTGCGCGCGGAGCTCAACAGCCACGAGCATTCGCTCGACAACGTCGATACCGGCGACTTCCGCGACAACGTCGCCCGGATTCACCGCCTGCTGTTCGACACCGACGCACCGCACGTACCGACGACCGAGGACGCCGCATCATGAGTACGATCGATCCGGCCCTGCCGCCGCGGCCGCCCGTGCGCGACGAATACACGCGCACGCTCGACGCGCTGCCCGACGCCGAACGCGCGGCGCCCGCGCCGCTGCTGCGCCGCATCGCCGGCGCAGCGTGGTTTCGCCGCAGCGTCATCGCGCTCGTGCTGATCGCCGTCTGGGAGATCGTCGCGCGCATCGTCGCGAACGATCTGCTCGTCCCGACCTTCGGCGCGACGCTGGCTGCGTTCGTGCAGGGCATCGAGTCGGGCGAACTGCTCGTCAAGACGGGCATCTCGATGTCGGTTCTGCTCCGCGGCTATGCGCTGGGCGTGCTGCTGGCGTTCGCGCTGACGTCGCTCGCGGTATCGACGCGCATCGGTCGCGATCTGCTGACGATGCTCACGTCGATGTTCAATCCGCTGCCGTCCATTGCGTTGTTGCCGATCGCGCTGCTGTGGTTCGGGCTCGGCACCGGAAGCCTGCTGTTCGTGCTCGTGCATGCGGTGCTGTGGCCGCTCGCGCTGAGCATGTATACCGGCTTCGCCGGCGTACCCGTCACGCTGAAAATGGCCGGACGCAACTACGGGCTCACCGGCCTGCGCCAGATCGCGCTGATCCTCGTGCCTGCCGCGCTGCCGTCGATCCTGTCGGGGCTGCGCGTCGGCTGGGCATTCGCGTGGCGCACGCTGATCGCGGCCGAGCTCGTGTTCGGCGCGAGCGCGGGGCAAGGCGGGCTCGGCTGGTACATCTTCCAGAACCGCAACGAGCTGTACACGGATCGCGTGTTCGCGGGCCTCGCGGCCGTCATCGTGATCGGGCTGCTGGTCGAGAACCTCGTGTTCGATACGCTCGAACGCGCGACCGTGCGGCGCTGGGGCATTCAGCACTGACGCGTCGGGACGCGATCAGTCCGGGCCCATGCGTGACGTAAGCTGAAATCGGCTTTTCACGCGGGGCGGGTGGGTCCCAATACTTGCGGACGGCGCGTCACATACGCCGCGTAGCGGATACCGCGTCGCGCGCTGCCGCGACGTGCCCCGATCCACCGGAACAGGGGCCTGCCGAATGACTGCCCGTGATGCGGTCGATCCGCGCGACGCATGGCGCGACGCGCGCGGGTGCACTGCTCGATGCAGCGGCAAGGGGAGCTGGACGGGTCACAGCTTGCCCGGCCTCGGGTCAGGCACGAAACCGTCGCGGTTCGGCATCTTCACGCGCGGCAGCGTGCGCGCGTCGAGTTGGGCGTCGCCGGGCACGATGCCGTTCAGGTGGAGGACGTACGCAGTGACCGCATAGACGTCGTCCGCGCTCAGCGATTGCGGCGCGTTGTACGGCATCGCACGGCGAATGTAGTCGAACAGCGTCGTCGCGTACGGCCAGTAGCTGCCGACCGTCTTTTTGGGCTTCGCGCTCGCGAGCGAGCCGATGCCGCCGACGAGCGGATCGCCGACACCGCCTTCGCCGCCGGCGCCGTGACACATCGCGCATTTGTCGGCGAACACGTGGCCGCCGCGTGCGACCGTGCCCGCGCCGGGTGGCAGGCCGGTGCCGTCCGGGGCGACGTCGATGTCCCACGCGGCGAGCGCCGCGCGATCGACTGGCTGTCCGAGGCCGAAGCCGGCGCCGAACGCGCCCGACGTTATCGCGCAGCCCGCCAGCAGGCAAACGAGCACCTTACGCATTGCGCACCTCGCCGTCCGTGCCGACGCGCCAGTTCTGAATGCCGTTGTAGTGATACTGCGAGTTCAGGCCGCGCGCGGCGACGAGCGCGTCGCGGGTCGGCTGCACGTAGCCGGTTTCGTCGGTTGCCCGGCTTTGCAGGTCGGCCGGCTCGCCGCGCCATATCCAGTCGGCCTCGAAGCGCGTCAATGCGCGGTCGCGCGCGTCGCCGGCGAGCCGTGCCGGCCGCCACGTGCGACCGCCGTCGGTCGACACGTCGACGGCGCGAATTCGGCCACGGCCCGACCACGCGTAGCCGCTGATCGGGTAATAGCCGTGCGCGGCGAGCCGGTGCCCGGCCGATGGCCGCGTGATGACCGACTTCGCGTCCATCTCGAACACGAACTGGCGCGCGCAGCCGTCGGGCAGCAGATTCGTATATTTCGACGTTTCCTCGCGCGTCATCTCCGGCGCGCGCACCAGTTTCAGCCGTCGCAGCCACTTGATGTTCGTATTGCCTTCGAAACCCGGCACGATCAGCCGCACCGGGTAGCCGTTCTCCGGGCGCAGCCGTTCGCCGTTCTGCGCATAGACGACCAGCGCGCGCTCGAGGATCCGGTCGAGCGGCAGGCTGCGCGTCATCGCCGCGCCGTCCGCGCCTTCGGCGAGCAGCCAGCGTGCGTCGGCATCGACGCCCGTTTCATCGAGCAGCGTCGACAGCCGGACGCCGGTCCATTCGCAGCACGACAGCAACCCGTGCGTGAACTGAACGGGCAGCCCGCTCGGGCCGTTCCATTCGCTGCCCGTGTTGCCCGAGCATTCGAGGAAGTGGATCCGCGATTCGGACGGAAAACGCAGCAGGTCGTCGATCGTGAAGACGCGCGGCTCGCGCACGAGGCCGTGCACGACGACGCGATGGCGCTGCGCATCGATATCCGGCACGCCCGCGTGATGACGCTCGTAGACGAGCCCGTTCGGCGTGATGTCGCCGAACAGGTCGGCGAGCGGCGTCATCGACGAGCCGGAGCCGGGCAGCGCGGGCGTGCGGGCGCTGCGACGGATCACGTCGCGCTCGTGCTGCCCCGGCGCGCCGTACGGTGGCGACAGCAGCGGCGCACCGGGCGCGCGCGTCCACGGAGGCACGTCGAGCGGCTGGCTCGCGAGCGCGCCGCCGGTGGGCAGCATCGCGGCCGCCCAGCCGCCGGCGAGTTGGCGCAGCGCCGCGCGCCGGCCGGAGCGCGGTGCTCGGGGAGGAAAACGGGAATCGGTCATGGTCGAGCGCGTGTAGCACGCGGGAGCCGCGCGGGGAAACGATGATTTTCGGCAACCGGGCGCGGCGCGGCAAACAACGATTCCCGCTTTGCTTATCGCGACTATTTCACGGGCGTACAACGCGTGGCCGGTCGAAGCGCTGAGTTCAGACGGAACGCTCTCCGCCTCGATGCTCGCCAACAATGCCGCCTGCCGAACCCGGCGTGATGTTATCCGGGGCGCCAACCAAAAAAACTTGACGTTGAGAGCATATGCTCCTATTCTTCGTCTCAAGGGAGCATATGCTCTCACTTTCGAACGGAGCGAAACGATGAACGAGCCTGAGATTCTTGTGAGCGGTGCAACCGGACGCACCGGAGGTATGGCGATCGACGAACTGCTCAAGATGCACAAACGCGTACGTGCCTACGTGCGCACCGATGACGATCGGGCGGCCGCCCTGAGGCAGCGCGGCGTCGATGTCGCGATCGGCGACTTCACCGGCATCGACGACATTCGGGCAGCGATGGAAGGCATCCGATCGGCGTATTTCCTTCATCCGATCGCGCCGGGGATCATCGGGGCCGCAGCCTATTTCGCACAGGCGGCAAAGGAAGCGGGGGTCACGGCGATCGTCAACATGTCGCAGATTTCCGCGCGTCGGGCGTCGCTGAGCCACGCGGCACAGGATCACTGGGTCTCCGAGCAGGTCTTCGATTGGTCGGGCGTCGCGACGACGCATTTGCGCCCGACCTTCTTTGCCGACTGGCTCGTCTATCCGCATTTTGCGCGGGAGATATGGGCCACGAAGAAGATCGAATTTCCGTTTGGCAACGGCCGTCACGCGCCCATCGCCAGCGACGACCAGGGCCGCGTGATCGCCCACCTCCTCGCCAAACCCGAAGGCCACGAGGGCAAGACCTACACGCTGCACGGCCCCGTCGAGAAGAACCACGTCGAGATCGCAGAGGCGATGAGCGAGGTTCTCGGCGCCCGGATCGAATACGCGCCGACTTCCATCGAGGAATTCCGGATCAAGATGGAGACCCTTTACAAGTTTCCGCCGTTCCTCACGCAGCATCTGGTCGAAGTCGCGCAGAACTACCGAGACGGCATCTTCTCGGGCACCAACGACGCCGTCGAGAAGATCACCGGAACGCCGCCGCTGTCGGTCCAGCAGTTCGTCGAGAAATATCGGGCCGCATTCGTGTGAACACGTCCCTGAAACGAATCGAGGGGTTTGAACATGTCACCCATCCAGCCTGATCGCCACCCGTTTCTCGATGATCTGACGGCCGATGCCGAACTGGTCAGCTCGGTGTTGCGCACGCCCGTGACCGGGCGCGACGAAATCCGGCTCGCCGTCGACGCCGTCGGGACTTTTTACGTCTCGCAGACGCCCACGTTTGTTCAGGCCGTCGGCTCACGGCTCTTTCTCGAATACGAGGCCGTACTGACGAGCGGCGAGACGCTGAGCGCGGTCGTGGTCGTCGATCGCAATGCCGACGGCTCGGTGCCGCGAGTCAGCGTGCGAATGAGCCCGCTTGGCGCCGTACTGACGCTCGCGACCCATCTGCGGGAGTCGCTTTCGAAGCAGTTGCCGGAGCACGTCTTTCTTTGAGCCAGGCACCCGCGTGCTCGTAGCGGGCGTCGACACGCCCCCGACACGCGGCTTTTGAAACAGGAGCTTGTCATGGATATCAAGAACGCCACCGTCTTCATCACCGGTGCCAATCGCGGCCTGGGCCTCGCTTTTGCACGCGAGGCGCTGCGGCGCGGGGCGGCGAAAGTGTACGCCGGTATGCGCAACACGAGCGGTTTCGACGAGCCGGGCATCGTGCCGGTCAGAATCGATGTCACGGATCCGGCGTCGATCGCCGAGGCCGCGAAACGGGCGGCCGACACGACCCTGCTGATCAACAACGCGGGCATTGCCGCGCTGATCGACGGGCCTTTGGCGGCCGACGTGCAAGCGCAGTCCGCCCGCTTGTTCGATACCAACTACTACGGCGTGGTGCGCGTCACGCAGGCCTTCGAACAGATCCTCGCGGCCCAGCCGCATGCCGCGATCATCAACGTGCTTTCCGACATCGTGTGGCTCCCGCGGCCGAATCTCACGCCGTATGCCGCGTCGAAAGCCGCCGCCTGGAGCTACACGAACCAGCTTCGCTTTCACCTGCGCGAGCGCGGCATCCAGGTTCTCGGCTTGCACGTCGGGTTCGTGGATACCGATCTGACCAACGGCATCGACGTGCCCAAAGCCAGTCCCGGTGACGTCGTACGACGGACCTACGACGCGCTCGTCGCCGGCAAGAGCGAGGTCATGGCCGACGAGGGGACCGCGGTGCTGAAGAGCACGCTTGCGGCCGAGATACCCGGCTACATCACGCCACCGGCCGGGCTTTGAACACCGCGGTCGACACGAGCCGGATTCGGCGGCGAGACACGAGGTGCGCGGATCGTGTGCCAGCGTTGTCGCTCCCGGCTATCATCGATGGATACGACCATACCTTTGCGCGACGCGTGCGTAGCGTTCGCGCAAGGAACCGAAATCAGGAGTGCACCCGATGTTGCCCGTCAACCAGCCGCTTGGCATCGATCAATGCAACTGCTTCGCCGTAAGGAAGGCGAGCAGGCAGATCTCCCGACTCTACGATAGTCATCTCGAGCCCTCGGGCTTGCGCATCACGCAATTCCTCACGCTGGCCGCCCTGCGCGAAGTGGGAAGTACGCCGGTCAACGCCCTTGCCGAACGGCTCGATATCGAACGAACGGCGATGGGGAAGATGGTTGGCTTCCTGGAGCGCGACGGCTTCGTCACGATCAAGCCGTCGCCCACCGACGGCCGCAGCCGCCTCGTCGAACTTACCGAGGAGGGACGGCGCCTGCACGAAAGAGCCTCCCCGCTCTGGCAGGAAGCGCAACGGGAGTTCGAGCAACTGAACGGTGTGGCCAATGTGACGGCGTTGCGAGAAGGGTTGAGAGGAGTGCAGATCGGCGACGAGTCGATGCGCTCGTCGCAAGACTGAGTAGTCATGCGACGAAGGGCGATGAAATCCGCTGCCGTTATCGCTGGCCGGCATCGCGCAGCAGCCCGAGGCGCACGAGGCTTTCGGCAGTGGCGACAATGGCGTCCTCGCGCGGGCGGGGCGACCAGCCGAGCAAGCTGATGGCCTTCTGGCTGGTGGCGTTCAGGTTGCGGCCGAGCAACGGCAGCGATCCTCGCAGCGCAGGATCCCTGAGCGCGCCGATGCGCACCAGCCAGTCGGGCAGCACCCGGGTGGACACATGGCGCGCGGCATCCCCCATGCGCGCCTTGAGCACCTGCGCGACTTCGGCGAGCCACATGCTTTCGCCGGCAATGGCAATGAAGCGCTCTCCGCTCGCGGCGTCGTGGGTCATCGCCCGCACATGCAGGTCGGCGACGTCGCGCACGTCGACGAAGCCGGAATTGATGCGCGGATTGCCGGGCTGGCCGTTCAGCATGCCCCTGATCAGGCGGATGGAGTGCGAATAGTCGTCGCCGAGCACGGGCCCGACAACCGTCACCGGGTTGATCGCGGACAGTTGCATGCCGCGTCCTTCTCGCGCGATGAAGTCCCACGCCGCGCGTTCCGACAACGTCTTCGACTTCTGATAAGGCCAGACATCGGCGGCCGTCAGGTTGCTCCAGTCGGTCTCGTCGAAGGGGCGGCTCATTGGCCCGTGTCCGGCGCAGATCGCACCGAAAGCGGAGGTCAGCACGACGCGCTGGACACCCGCGTCCCGCGCCGCACGCAGCACGCGCAGCGTGCCTGCCACGGCGGGCTTGACCCAATCGTCTTCACTCGTCTGCGTGCCGGTGGGCGTGGGCGACGCGCCATGCACGACGTAGGCGCAGCCGGCGGTTGCCTGTTGCCAGCCGTCGTCGGCGAGGAGATCCGCCTCGACGAATGACAGGCGATCTCCGGGTTCTGCGCCGCCTCTTTCGAGCTGGGCGCGCACCTGCGTCTCGCGTGCGAGCGAGCGGACGGTGGTTCGTACCTGATAGCCGCGATGCAGCAGCGCCAGGATGCAGTGTTGTGCAATGAAGCCGGTGCCGCCCGTTACGAGAACCGATTCGAGGCTGGATGTGCTGTTCATGTCGTTGAATGTCAGGGACGAAGAACCGGAAGGTTAAGGGCCGGTCTGCCGCGTGTTAATGCTTTATAGTGCGATTTACTTGCGCGACAGTACGATGATGAGTGACGACCCCTTCTCCGACATCCTGAGACTCGCGAACGCCGAATCGCTGGCAACGGGAGGCTTCTCGGCCGGCGGCGCTTGGGCCATTCGCTTTCCGGCACCCGACAAGATCAAATTCTTCGCGGTGGTGAAGGGCACGTGCTGGGTCTCCATCGACGGAGAGGAAACGCCAATCCGCTTCGCAAGCGGGGATGTCGGTCTGCTGACGGCAAAACGGTCCTTCGTTCTCGCGAGCGACCCTGGCGTTCCACCTGTCGATGCGATGACGTTGTTCTCGGGCGCGGGCAAGTCGGCGGTGAAACTGGGTGACGGCGATGACTTCGCCCACATCGGTGGACACGTCCTGCTCGATCCGGTAACCGGCAACTTGCTGTCGGACGTACTGCCGCCCTGGATTCACGTACCGGCCGCATCGCCGCAGGCCGTGAAGGTGCGCTGGCTTCTCGAGCAACTCGTGGAAGAGCGAGCGGCCGATCTGCCCGGCGCGCAGCTCGTCTCGGCCCAGCTTTCGCAGCTGCTTTTCATTCAGATACTGCGCGCCCATCTGAACACGTCCGCGCCCCTGGCGGGATGGTTGCGCGCGTTGAGCAACCCACGCATCGCACCCGCACTGCGACTGATGCACGGCGATCCCGCACGCGCATGGCATCTGGACGAGCTTGCCGCCGCGTGCGCGATGTCACGAACCACGTTCGCTGCGCACTTCAGGGCGAGCGCCGGCGTCGCGCCGCTGACCTATCTCGGCCAGTGGCGCATGCGGGTTGCGGAGCGCCGTTTGCGCGACGAGCGCATTCCGGTCGCCCTGCTTGCACAATCGCTCGGCTATTCGTCCGAAAGCGCATTCAGTAACGCGTTCAAGCGCATGTCCGGACATGCGCCGACGGCCTATCGTCATATCGCGCGAACGGCTGCCGAAAACGTCGGAAGTGAACGTGACGGCGTTCGCGTGGAAGCCGGGGCTACCGGTTCGACGCCGTAGCCGTCTGATGGCGGAGGGTCAGCGGGAACGGGCAAAGATCATGCGAGCGCGACGAGCGGCGGCGCGGCACGCGCGCCGGCCAGCGTCGGCAGCGCATCGAGCAGCGACGCGGTGTACGGGTGCGACGGCGCGCCGAACACGCGCTCGACCGGGCCGCTTTCGACCACCCGGCCGCCGCGCATCACGAGGATCCTGTCGGCGACGTGATGCACGACGCCGAGATCGTGCGAGATGAACAGCATCGCGGTGCCGTGCTCGGCCTGCAGATCGGCAAGCAGATCCAGCACCTGCGCCTGGATCGACACGTCGAGCGCGCTGACGGGTTCGTCCGCGACGAGCAGCGCCGGGTTCGACGCGAACGCGCGCGCAATCGCGACACGCTGCCGCTGCCCGCCGGACAATTCACGCGGGTAGCGGTCGATGCAACCGGCGCCGAGCTGCACCTCGTCGAGCAGCTGCAGCACGCGGCGGCGACGCGCATCGCCGCGGACACCGGCCGCGTCGAGGCTTTCGCCGACGATCTGCCCGACCGAGTAGCGCGGGTCGAACGAGCTGTACGGGTCTTGCGCGATCAGTCGCAGTCGGGCGCGACGCATGCGGCGTGCGGCTTCCGGCACACCGCTCCACGGCTGGCCGTCGAGCGCGACGGTGCCGCTGTCCGGCTCGACGAGCCCGAGCACGATCCGTGCGACCGTGGACTTGCCGGAGCCGGATTCGCCGACGATGCCGAGCGTCTCGCCGCGTGCGAGCGTGAACGACACGCCGTCGACCGCGGCCGGCGCGGCGCGATCGCCGTAGCGTTTCGTCAGCGCGTCGACGGCCAGTACCGGTGCCTGCGCATCGATGCGCTTCGGCGGCAGCGGCACGCGCGCGGCGGTCGCGAGCCGGAACCCGCGCGATGCGGCGGTGGGAATCGCCGCCAGCAATTCGCGCGTGTACGGGTGCGCCGGCGCGGTCAGCACGTCGTGCGCCGGGCCCTGTTCGACGACCTGGCCGGCGCGCATCACGAGCACGCGATCGGCGAGCTCGGCGACGACCGCGAGATCGTGGCTGATCAGCAGCACCGCGTCGCCGGCATCGCGGCGCGCGCGCAGCAGCGACAGGATCTGGCGCTGCACGGTCATGTCGAGCGCGGTGGTCGGCTCGTCGGCGATCAGCAGCGATGCGCCGCCCGCGATCGCGGTGCCGATTAGCACGCGCTGCCGCAAGCCGCCGGACAACTGGTGCGGATACTGCGGCAGCCGCCGCTCGGGATCGTCGATGCCGACCGCGCGCAGCAGGTCGGCGCTGCGCGCCGCGACATCGCGCCCGCGCGTGTTGCGCAGCGCCTCGGCGACGAGGTCGCGCACGCGCCACAGCGGATCGAGCGACACCAGCGCGTCCTGCAGCACGTAGCCGATCCGGCGCCCGCGTATCGCGCGCCAGTCGCGTTCGCGATGGCGGCGCGCGTCGGCGCCGGCGATCTCGAAGCGTTCGGCGTCGATCACCGCGTTGGGTCCGTTCAGCCCGACGAGGCTGCGTGCTGTGACCGACTTGCCGGAACCCGATTCGCCGACGAGCGCGACGCATTCGCCGGCATGCACGGCGAGGTCGAGCGGTCCGACGACGGGCTGCGTGCCGTGCGCGCCGCGAAAGCCGATCGTCAGGCGTTCGATGCGAACCAGCGGTGCGGCGCGGGCCGGCGTAGCCGGCGCAGCGGACGCGATCGTGCTCATGCTGCCTCCCTGCGTTCGAAGCGCGCCTGCCAGTAGCCGCCGAGCGCATTCACGGCGATCACGGCCGCGGTGATCGCGACGCCGGGCCACACCGCGATCCACCACGCGTTGTACAGATAGTTGCGGCCCTCGGCGAGCATCAGCCCCCATTCGGCGGCGGGCGGCTGCGGCCCCATGCCCAGGAAGCTCAGTCCCGACGTGCCGATGATCGCGGTGCCGAGCCCGATCGTCGCGAGCACCGGTACCTGCGCGATCGCATGCGGCAGCACGTGCCGCCAGACCAGCACCGCCGGCGCGAGGCCGAGCGTGCGCGCGTGCTCGACGTAGCCGGAAGCCGCGACGACGAAGGTTTGCGCCCGCACCACGCGCGCGAAGCGCGGCACCGACGCGACGCCGAGCGCGAACACGAGGTTCACCGCGCCGGGGCCGGTGAACGAGATCAGCATCAGCGCGAGCAGCAGGTCGGGGAATGCGGACACGACGTCGAGCACGCGCGTGATCAGCTCGTCGAGCCAGCCGCGCGCAAGGCCGGCAAACAGCCCGAGCGCGGTGCCGAACAGCGTCGCGACGCCGATCGCGGCCGCGCTGATCGACAGCGAGTAGCGTGCGCCGTACACGACGCGCGAGAAGATGTCGCGGCCCAGCTGGTCGGTGCCGAGCCAGTGCTCGGCACTGCTGCCGAGCTGCGCGGACAGCGGATCGGCGGCCAGCGGATCGTAGTGCACGAGCCAGCCCGGTGCGATGACCGCAATCGCGTTCAACAGCAGATAGACGGCAGCCAGCGCGAGGCCCGGATGGCGGCGCAGCCAGCCGGCCGCGGCGGATGTCGCCGGGGCGCGCAATGTGAGATCGACGGGAGTGGACATCGAAGCCTCCGGTTCAACGCGGTGCGCGGCGATCGCGCAGGCGCGGATCGATCAGCAGGTACAGCAGGTCGACGGCGGTGCTGAGCGCGACGTAGATCGCCGCGGACAGGATCGCGATCGCCAGGATCACCGGCATGTCCTTCGACAGCACCGCGTCGACGGTTACCTTGCCGAGGCCCGGCCGGCCGAACACCTGCTCGGTGATGACGGCGCCGCTGAGCAGCCCGCCCACGAGCCAGCCGGCGAGCGTGACGGCCGGCAGCGCCGCGTGGCGCAGCGCATGGCGCACGCGCAGCGCGAGGCCGCCGACGCCCCACGAACGCACCGTGAGCGCGTACGGCTCGTCGAGCGCGCGCTCGATGCCTTGCCGCAGCACGCGGCCGATCACGGCGCCCTGTGCGAGCCCGAGCGACAGCGCGGGCAGGACGAGCGACGCGAAGCCGCGATCGCCGGCCACCGGGAACAGCTTCAGCGTGAAGCTGAACACGAACAGCAGCATGATGCCGAGCCAGAACGACGGCGTCGACGCGAGCAGCAGCTCGACGCCGGATGCCGCGCGCCCCGCCCAGCGGCGACCGGCCGTGAGCACGGCGAGGCCGACCGCGAACGCGATCGTCACGACGAACGCCGCGCCCGTGAGCTTCAGCGTCGGCCACAGCTGGCCGAGCACGAGCGGTGCGACGTCGGTGTTCAGGATGTACGAGCGGCCGAACTCGCCGTGCAGCACGCGCCACAGGTAGTGCACGTATTGCAGCGGCAGCGGCTCGTCGAGTCCCCATTCCCGGCGGATCGCCGCTTCGATCTCCGGCGTGCTCAGCTGCTCGCCGATCAGGATGCCGACGATGTCGCCCGGTGCGAGATGCACGGCCGCGAACGACAGCGTGACCGCGGCCCACAGTACGAGCGCGCCGGTCGCGAGCCGCGTCGTGACCGGCGAATGCAGCCAGCGGCGCCAGGGGGCCGGCGAGCGTGCGGCCGGCAGCGCGTCCGGGACGGGGACGGGAGCGGAAGGCGAAGGGTTCATGTGCGATATCTCCTGTCGGTTTGGCGCGGCGTGCGGGGCAACGCGCTCGACGCGCCCGCCTACTTCTTGATCCACACGTCGTACGGGTTCTCGGGCATCTGCGCGAACGAGCGGAAGCGCAGCCCCTGGACCGCCTTCGCGGCGGCGATCTGGTCTTCGGGCTCGTACAGCGGCACCGCGTACGCCTGCTCGTTGATCGCGAAGTGCTGCAGCTCGCCGTACAGCTTCTTGCGTTCCGCGATGTTCTGCGTGCGTGCGGCCGCCTGCAGCCAGCGCGTCAGCTCGGGCGCCGCCGCACGGCTGTAGTTCAACGCGCCGCCGCGATCGACGGGCAGGTAGTGGCCTTCGATGTCGATGCCGTCCGGCGGTGTGTTCGAATTCGCGATCGAGCCGAACTTGCCGCTCTTGCGCGCTTCGACGTACGTGCCGTCGTCGACGTACTGGATCTTCAGGTCGACGCCGAGTCGCTGCCGCGCCTGCGCCTGCAGTGCCTGCAGCAGCACGTCGCGCTGGTCGCGCACCGTTGCCTGCGCCTGGATCACCGCGATCGTCAGCCGTTCGCCGCTCTTCGTGCGGTAGCCGCCGCTGTCGCGGACGTTCCAGCCGGCTTCGTCCAGCAACTGGTTCGCGAGCTTCGGGTTGTTGCCGTAAGTCTTTTCGATCGATGCGACATAGAGCGGATCGATCGGCGATGTGACGCCCCATGCACGCGTGCGCTCGCCGCGGTAGATCGACTGCACGATGCCCGTTATGTCGAGGCCTTCCAGCAGCGCCCGGCGCACCTTCACATCCTGCGTGGGACCGTAGCCGACGTTCAGGAACAGCGAGTAGGGCGTGCCGGTGTTGAGCGCGCGGCGGTAGGTGAAATCGGCGTTCTTGCGGATCAGCGCGGCGTCGTTGCCGGACACGCCTTCGATCACGTCGACCTGGCCTGACAGCAGCGCGCCGGTGCGCACGGACGATTCGGGCAGGAACCGGTAGACGATCCGGTCCAGGTACGCGGGGCCCTGGTGGCCCGCCGTCGGCGGCGCCCAGCGATAGTCGGGGTTCTTCGCGAATTCGATTTCCTGCCCCTTGACGTAGCGGCGCAGGATGAACGGGCCGGTGCCCGCGATGTCGGGGCCGCCCGATTTCAGGCTCGGTCGGTCGAACGCGTTCGGCGACAGCAGCGGCAGCCGGCCGGCGAATGTCAGGAACGGCGCATACGGCGCATCGAGCGTGATCGCGACCGTGTGCTCGTCCGGTGTCTTCACGTCCGCGACGTGCGAGATCAGTCGCGCGAGCTGGCTGCCCGCGGAGTACGACAGTTCGCGCGCGTTCAGGAAATTGCGGGCCACGGCCTTCGCGTCGAACGGCGCGCCGTCGGTGAACTTCACGCCGTCGCGCAGCGTGAACGTATACGTCTTGCCGTCGGCGGAGACCTTGTAGCCGGTCGCGAGCCACGGCACGTAGCTGCCGTCCGGCTTCTGTGCGAGCAGGCTTTCGTATGCGTTGCGCAGGAGCAGCTCGACCTTGTCCTGGCCGTTCAGTTGCGGGTTCAGCGTGCGCGGCTCCGTTTCGACGCCCCAGGTCAGCGCGCCTCCGGAGACGGGCGTGCCCTGTGCGAACGCCGCATACGGGAACGCGAGCGCGACCAGCAGCGCGGCCGAGGCGGTGCGGCGCGAAGCGCGGAGAGCGGAATCCGGAAATGCGAATGTCATGCGTGGCAGCCTTTCACGAGGTGGGTAGCAGGGGATGCGGTGCGCGAAGCCCGGAGGAGGGGGCGTCACGCGTTTGCGTGGAGCGGCACGTCGTGCGCGGTGGCATCGTCTGCCGCCGGATCGCGATAGAGCTCCGGGAGCAGGATTTTCCGCAGCCAGACGAGCGGCGTGCCGAGCGCATTCGTCGAGCGATCGAACGGCAGGTAGCCGTTACGTTCGTAGTACGGCTGCAGCCACGGATGGTTGGTCGCGGTCGCGAGATAGGTCGCGGGCGCTTTCACCTGTGCGGCCAGGAACCGCGATTCGACGTGCTCGATCAGTGCGTGCCCGAACCGCTGCCGCTTGAACGCGGGCGCGACCGCGAACCAGTGGAGGAACGGATACGGCATGCGGTGGCGTTCGCCGGATACCCATGGAAAGCGCACGGTCAGCGTGGCCGCGAGGGCCAGTCGGCCTTCCGGTGTCGTGTGTTCGAGCACGAACGTGGTTTCGCGCGCGACGGTCTGCGCGACGCGCTCGATCGGCGAGCGCGTGATCGTGAAAAGCACGCCCTGCGGCACGAGCGGCGCATACGCATCCTGCAGCAGCGCGTAAAGGGCCGGCACGTCGTCCGCGCCGGCAATGCGGATCGTATCGGTCATCGCGCGGTGCCCTCGAAGTCCGGTTGCGGCGTCGCGGCGCGCTCGCGCGATTCCCGCGCATCGGGCCGGTACCGCGACGCCGCCGCGCCGTGCTCGTCGGCCGACGCGCCTGCCAGCAGCCGCAGCGACGCAATACGCGGTGCGGCATCGGCGAGCGGCGTATCGATGACGAATTCGTCAATCCCGTGGCGGCGATGCAATGCGTGCAGTTCGTGCAGCACGTCGTCGCGCGTGCCGTGCACGATCCGCGTTTCGCGCGGATCGATGCGATGCGGGCCGCCGCCTGCCTGCCGGATATAGGCGTGCGCCTGATCGAGGCTGCCGACGTTGACGGCAGGCGTGTCGCCCACCTGCACGCGAAAGCCCTGATGTCCGCTCGCCAGCTGCGCGGCCGCGTCGCGGGTTGCCGCGACGATCGCGGAGACCGCAAGCAGCGGCGTGCGGCCGCCGGATGCGCTGCGGTATGCATCGAACGCGCGTTCCAGATCGGTCGGTGAGGCGTTCAAATGCGACGCGTAGACGAACGCCCAGCCGAGCCGCGCCGCGAGCGCGGCGCTTTCCGCACTGGCGCCGAGCAGGAACGGTTGTGCGGGCTCGGGCGGGCGCGGCGTCGCATGCAGCGTGGCGTCATCCTGACCGGTCGTATCGGCAGCCGTGGCTGCGCCCTGAAGATGACGATTCAGTTCGTCGGCCAGATCGGCGAATGACGCGCGCCGCGCGGGATCGTAGCCGGCCTGCAGCGCGCGCGTCGACAGCGGCAGGCCGCCCGGCGCCTTGCCGATACCGAGATCGACGCGGCCTGGCGCCAGCGACGCGAGCAGGTTGAAGTTTTCCGCGATCTTGTACGGACTGTAGTGCTGCAGCATCACGCCGCCCGAGCCGACGCGAATGCGCCGCGTATGCGCGAGCACGTGCGCGATCAGGATCTCCGGCGACGGGCACGCGAGCGCGGCGGTGTTGTGATGTTCGGCGAGCCAGTAGCGGTGATAGCCGGCGGCATCGGCGAAGCGCGCGAGCGACACGCTGCGCGCAAGCGCGTCGGCGGCCGTTTCTCCCGGCGCGACCGGGCTCTTGTCGAGCACGCTCAAGCGGAACGGCAACGCGGTCGAAACGGACGAATCGGAGTCGGAGCGGATGGCGTCGAACGTCATGATGAAGCGATCGGCGCGGGTCGAAACGGCCTGATCAACGGGTTTGGCATGCCGAATTATTTTGCGGCGCCGTTCGCACGGTCAAACAATCAAGAAGAATATCGAAAGCCGAAAATATTCGTTCCGGCCGACCGGGGGGCTTGCATTATGGTCGTTGACTGCGCGTCGTCTCGCGGCGTGTGCCTGGCTCCTGCCGGGCGATGCGGGGCCACGATGCCGACATGAAATGTCAGATCGAACGGAATCAAGAGGAATACAGATGAATAGAAAACGCGTACTGCGTGAGACGCTCACCCTCGTTACGCGCCATCGCGCGACGAACGGAGCCGCGTCATGAGCGGCCCACGTAGACGGTTGAAGACGCTCGTCGGCGCGGCGAGCGTGCTGTACGCACCCGGCGACGCGGATGCCGTGCACGGTGTGCGACGTGCGGCGTCGCTCGCACGCAAGGCGGAAGCCGAGAAGATCACCGGCCTCTTTACCGCCGACCTGCTGCAGGCCGATTCGGCCGGCCTTGCCGGCACGACGGGCAGCCAGGAGCCGATCGTCGCGCTGGCGGCGCTGAGCCAGGCGACGTCGACGATCGGCCTCGTCGCGACGGTGTCGACGACGTATCACCATCCGTACAACCTCGCGCGGCTGATCGGCACGCTCGACCACGTGAGCGGCGGCCGTGCTGCGTGGAACGCGGTGACGTCGTCGGTCGGCGAGGAGAATTTCGGCGATGCGGCGCTGCCCGACCCCGAACGGCGTTACGCACGTGCGGCCGAATTCGTCGAGGTCGTCAACGCGCTGTTTGACGCGAACGATCCGGGCGCGACGCGGCGCGGGCAGGGCGGTGGTATCTCGGTCGATCCGCGCAAGCTCGGGGCGATCGACTATCACGGCGAGCACTTCCAGGTGCAGGGGCCGCTGAACGTGCCGCCGTCGCCGCAGCGCCGGCCGGTGCTGTTTCAGGCGGGTCAGTCGGCCAGCGGCGTATCGCTCGGCGCGAGGTATGCGGAGGTCGTGTATACGTCTCAGCCGACGCACGAAGACGCGCACGCATTCGTCGAAGAACTGCATCGGCAGGCCATCGCATTCGGCCGTGGCGACCGGCTGCCGCTCGTGATGAACTCGTTCCATTCGGTGATCGGCGAATCCGATGCCGACGTCGCGCGACGGTTGCGCGACAAGCATGAACGCATCGATTACGAACAAGGCCGGCTGAAGCTCGCCGACATGCTCGGCGGCGTCGTCGACCTGCGCGACCTGCCGCTCGACCAGCCGTTGCCGGGGGCGCTGCTGCCGGCGATCGACAGCGTGCATCGCCGGCGAGGGCGTGTTGCGATCTTCGTCGGCTATGCGCGTCAGCGGCTGACGCTGCGCGAGCTGATCGTCCGCGCGCAGGAGACCGGCCACTGGTTCGTCGCCGGCACGCCGGAGCAGCTCGCCGATGCGATCGAGGCGCGCTATCGCGCGGGGCTCGTCGACGTGTTGTCGCTGCACGGGCTCGGTCAGCCGGACCAGGAGGACCTGCTGCTCAATGGCTTGCTGCCCGAATTGCGTCGTCGCGCGCTGCTCGATACCGACTACGTGGGCGGTGATTTCCGCGCGAATCTGGAGTTGCCGGCGTTGCAGCGCGAAACAGCGGAGGCGTGAGCGGGCGAACGGTCGAACGATGCACCGTGCTGGGCGTTCGGCGGTGCGCCGTTCCGCCATATCGCGCGATCAGATATTCATCGAAAAAATAACCATTTGGTACACACGTCGGCGCGCATTACAGTCTCGCCTCCTGCCGGCTGCGACGCCGGTCGTTCCGACGTTATTTCAGAAATTCGCCACATGAATCGTTTGATGCGTTCCAGTGTCCGCCGTGCCGCGGCCGCGGTGTTTGTGGTCGGCCTCGTGCCGGCTTCCCATGCGGCCCAGCCGACGTTGCGCGTCGGAATCGACGCCGAATCGTATCCGCCGTTCTTTTCGAAGGACGCGGCCGGCAAGTGGAAGGGCTGGGAAATCGACGTGCTCGATGCCGCGTGCGGCAAACTGAACGTGCGGTGCGAACTCACCGACATTGCGTGGGACGGCCTGATTCCGGCGTTGCAGAACCGCAAGATCGACGTGATCTGGTCGTCGATGACGATCACCGGCGAACGGCAGAAGGCAATCGATTTCAGTCGCGCGTATTACGAATCGCCGACGGTGTTCGTCGGCGCGAAAAGCGATCGGCGCCGCGTCGACTGCGCGGTGCCCGCGAGCTTCAAGGGTCGCGTGATCGGCGTCGAGGCAGGCACGAACTTCTCGGCCTTCCTCGATTCCCGCTTCAAGCCGGATGCGCAGATCAAGGCGTTCGACAAGTTCGACAACGCGCTCGCGGATCTGGTGTCCGGCCGGGTCGACTACGTGCAGGAAGGCAAGGGTCTGTTCACGGCCTTCCTCGCGTCGCGCGACGGCAAGGACTTCGAGGTCAAGGCGACGTGCGCGGACAACCCGGTGCTGGGCCTCGGCATCGGCGCGGGCGTGCGCCAAGGCGATGCGCTGCGCGGCAAGCTGTCGACCGCGATCGCTCAGCTGCAGCAGGACGGTACGTGGGATGCGATCACCGCCCGCTATCCGAACCTGAAGGGCACGATCGAGAAGGGCCGCTGACCCGATGGCCGCGGACGACTCGCTGCTCGCGCTGCTTGCATTCGACGACGGTGGATATGGCCGTGTGTTCGCGGGCGCGTTCGCGCTGACGTTCGGCGTCGCGGCATCGTCGTTCTGCACCGGCGTGCTGCTCGGCATCGCCGGCGCGCTCGGCAAGCTGTCGCGCCACGCGCCGCTCGCATGGCTCGCGCGGCTCTACACGACGCTGGTGCGTGCGCTGCCCGAGCTGTTGTGCCTGCTGCTCGCGTTCTATGCGCTCGCGCCTGCCGTCGAGGGCGCGCTGCGCCGCGGCGGCCTGGTGCCCGACGGCTTCGCGTTCCCGCCGTTCCTCGTTGCTGCGCTGTCGCTCGGTTTCATCCAGGGCGCGTATCTGACCGACATTTTCCGCGCGGCGCTCGTCAACGTGCCGATCGGGGAGATCGAAGCCGCGCATGCATACGGGATGACGCCATGGCAGACGTTCACGCGCATCCGGCTGCCGGCCGCCGCGCGGCTCGCATTGCCGGGCGTCGGCAACGTGTGGCTGAACGCGACCAAGGACGCGTCGTTCATCAGCGTGCTCGGCTCGTTCACGGACTTGCTGAAGGCGAGCCAGCTCGCGGCCGGCGCGACCCGTCACTATGTATTCTTCTATCTCGTCACGGCCGCGCTTTTCCTGCTGCTGAGCATCGCGTCGACCGGCATCTTCGCGGTGCTCGAGCGGCACGCGAACCGTGGCACGAGGCGCGCAACCGCATGATCTTCTCGCTGCCGTTCCTGCTCGATACGGTGATGCCGAAGCTGCTCGCCGCAGTGCCGACGACGCTCGCGCTGACACTTTTTTCGGGCGTGGCCAGCGTGCTGCTGGGCGTGCCGCTCGCGCTCGCCGCCGGTGCGCGCCATGCGCCGCTGCGCTGGTCCGCGCGCGGCTGGATCATGCTGATTCGCGGCACGCCGCTGCTCGTTCAGCTCTATTTGCTGTACTACGGATTCGGGCAAATCGTGCCGCGCGAATGGATGCGCGACAGCTGGGCATCGCCGCTGCTGCGCGACGCGTTCTGGTACGCGATCGTCGCATTGAGCGTGAACGAGAGCGCGTATGTCGCGACGATCCTGCGCGGCGCGATCGCCGGCGTGCCGGCCGGCGAGATCGAAGCCGGGCACGCATACGGCATGACGCGCGCGCAGGTGCTGCGCCGCATCGTCGGCCCGCGCGCGTGGCGGCTCGCGCTGCCCGCGCTCGTCGGCGAGGCGATCCTGCTGCTGAAATCGACCGTCCTCGCGTCGACCGTGACCGTGTTCGACGTGATGGGAACGGCCAATACGCTGCGCTTCGAGACGTTGCGCGTGTACGAGCCGCTGGCCGGCGCGGCGATCGTCTATGTCGTACTGGTCGCGCTGCTGATCGTTCCTGCCGGCCGTTTCGAGCAGCACGTCAATCGCTACCTTACGCGCGCGCCAGACGAGCGCACGCCAGCACGGCGCCGCCGCCGCGCGTCGTCGGGCGCGTGGGCGGCACCCAACTGATTCCTTCCCTGATACCGATTTCGACGATGTCCGATCCTCGCCCGTTGCTGTTTTCCCTGTATGAACAAGCCAGTGTCGGTTGCGGTGGCGCACCAAGCTTGTGGACCCACCCTGCCGATGAACGGCTGCGCGCCAATACACTCGCGTTCTGGTCGAACCTCGCGCGCACGGCCGAACAGGCCGACCTCGACATGCTGTTCTTCGCGGACGTGCTCGGCCTGTACGACGTCTATGGCGGGTCGGCCGATGCCGCGCTGCAGTGGGCGGTCGAGTCGCCCGCGAACGATCCGATGATGCTGATTCCGGCGCTTGTCGCGCAGACCGAGCGGCTCGCGTTCGGCGTGACCGCGAGCACGACCTACGAGCATCCGTTCGCGCTCGCGCGCCGCTTCAGCACGCTCGATCATCTGAGCAACGGCCGGATCGGCTGGAACATCGTGACGTCCTACCTGACGAGCGCGGCGCGCAACTTCGGGCTCGACCGGATGATCGGTCACGACGAACGCTATGCGCGCGCCGAGGAGTTTCTCGACGTCGTCTACAAGCTGTGGGAAGGGAGCTGGGCGGACGACGCGGTCGTCGCCGACAAGCACGCGCCGCGCTATGCGCGTGGCGACCGCGTGCGGCCGATCGCGCACGAAGGCACGCACTATCGCGTGCAGGGGCCGCACGTCTGCGCGCCGTCGCCGCAGCGCTCGCCGGTGCTGATCCAGGCCGGCTGGTCCGGGCGCGGACGCGAATTCGCAGCGAAGCACGCGGAGGTGGTGTTCGTCGCGAAGTCGAATCCGCACGAGATCCGCGCGGGCCTCGACGAGATTCGCCGGCAGGCGGCTGAACGCGGCCGGTCGGCGGACGACGTGAAGTCGCTGACGGTGCTGCGGATCGTGACGGCGCGCTCGTCGAGCGACGCGAAGGAGAAATACCACCTGCTGCAGCAGCACTATCACCAACACGCGCAACTCGTCAGCTACGCGGGCGACACCGGCATCGACATCGACCGCTACGCGGACGACGAACCGCTTACGACGCAGACGGAAGGGCTCACGTCCTACGTGATGAGGCCCGACGGCAGCGGCAAGCCGCTCACCGCCGGCGACGTGCGGCGCAAGTTCGCGAGCGTCACGCGCGGCACCGACCTGATCCTCGTCGGCTCGCCCGACGAGGTCGCCGATCAACTCGCCGAGCATGCGCGGCAGTCGACGACGAGCGGCTACATGCTCAATCCGCTTATCAGCCCGGGCACGCTCGACGATTTCGCCGAACTGATCGTGCCGGAATTGAAGAAGCGCGGCCTGTACCGGACGACGGCACCGGCCGGTACTTTCCGTTCACGCCTGAGCGGACGGGATCGGTTGCCTGATACTGCGTATGGTTCGTCGTTCAGACATTCGGCCGTGGGGTTGGTCTGACCTCAAGCAATTCGGTGCCGGTATCTTCAGCGCGCAACCGACGCTCCGGTGTCGTGGAACGTTCGGACGACGGTCGGGGATTGATCCGCTTGGCGGGTGGTGAGGTGCAAGTTTTTCGTGTACTAAAACGACAAGCGAGGGTGCGCCTTGATGAGTGATGCAAGGCGTACTGAAGCCTGGTGAAGCAGGCTCACCCGGGTGTGTCCTGATCATTCTCGCGGGGCATACGTTTGATGCGCATCGATCAGCCGGCCTTCTTGGGTTCCCTTTTTCTGTCGCGGCTCGCGGACCAGATGCTGCTCTTTCTGGTACCGCTCGTCGTCTTTCAGATCACGCATAAAGCGACGTGGTTCGGGCTCGCATTTTTCATCGAAGCGTTGCCGTGATTCATCGCCTTTCCGGTCTGCGGTGCATTGAGCGACCGCGTGCCGCCCGTTCGCGTGCTGCGAGCGAGCCGGATCAGTCGGGCCGTCGCCTGCATGATCGGCATCGCCGGCTATGTCGCCTGGAGCGGAATCGGGTGGCTGATCGCGTTGTCCGCCGTCTGTGGCGCACTCACGAGTCAGGGGCTTGTCGCTCGCGAAGTGCTGCTGCCACAGATTTCTACGCGGCAGCGCTTCGAAAAAGTGCTGTCGTATACGCAGCTTGCAGAGCAGATGGGTGTCGTGCTCGGGCCGATCGTCGCGGCGGCACCTAGAAATCGGAACGCACGGTCAGCATCACGTTGCGCGCATCGCCGAATACGCTGTAATAGGTGCTGGGCGGACGAATGTAGTACCTGCGATTGAACACGTTATTCAATTGCAAGGACGCCGTCACGTGCTTGGTGAAACGATATCCCGCTTGTGCGTCGAAAACCGCATAGCCGCCCTGTTCGACGCCACGCGAAATCCGCGTTTGAGCGAGCATGCCGCCCCCGATCGAGAATCCGCGTAACGGGCCTTGCGAGAGCGTATATCGGGTCCACAGCTTGAACAAATGCTTCGGATCCGTGCCGTCGGTGAGATCGGGCGAGTCGTTCTCGTAGTGTGCGTTCAGATACGTGTAGCCGGCATAGAGATTCCAGTTTGGCGTCGGCTGGCCAGTGAGTTCGAGTTCGATACCCTGATTGCGTGCCTTGCCTGCTGATACGTAATAGAACTGATGGGCAGGATCGGCAACGGCGCGGTTGTCGTCGTTGATGCGGAACAGCGCGGCGTTCGCATTCAGGCGGCCATCGAGCAGGCTGCTTTTTATGCCCACTTCATACTGCTCTCCCGAGCGCGGCGGCAGGCCCGGCCCCGAGTACGTGCCTTGCGTTTGCGCATCGAGGAACCGCGCGTAGTTGGCGTAGGCCGTCAGCGACGGCACGATGTCCCACAGCAAGCCGGCGGACGGCAGGAAGCGATGATTGACCTGTGCGTTGGTCGTCCAGTCCGCGACGCTCGGCAACGTCGACTGCGTGCGGTCTTGCAGGAACGCCTCGCGGCCGCCGAGCACGAGCGTCAGCGGCGTGGCGAGCTTGATACGCGCCTGCGCATAGACGCCGTATTGCACGGTGCGGTGATTGGTGCCGAACGTGTACGGTACGTCCACGGCGGGTACCGCATTGGGATCGTAGAGACTGTAGGCGCCACCGTACGGGCCGCTCAACGCGCGATAACCCGATTGCGCGCCCGATGTCATCACGGCGTAGTTCGCGCCGATGGTCAGCGTATGCGTCTGCCCCCAGAGGCGGACCGGGCCGGATACATTGGTGTCCGCGCCGAACCAGTCATAGCTCGTGCGCTGCCGCTGGTCTCCGAAGCGCGCGAGGCCGTTTGCGGTCGCGCCGGGGCCGGAGTACGCGTAGTAGGCCTTGGAGAGTTCGTGGCGGTAGAACAGCGTGGTCGAAGATTGCCACGCGTTTTCGAACCGATGCACGAGGTTGGCGTTGACCTCCTGCAACGAGGTGTACGCGTAGTTCCAGCTCGGACTGAAGTTCCGCGTATATTCGCTCGGCACGCGCCCGGTGAGCGCGGTACGCGTGCTGTTCAGCACGCCGCCCGCACCGTAATCGATGCCGGAAATCGGCGAGACCTGATAGCCGCCCGAGAACGACAGCGTCGTGCGCGGCGTGAGGTCCCAATCGAGCGCACCATAGGCCATCACCTCCTTGCTGCGCGTGCGCTCGATGGATTGCATACCGGTGCTGCCCACGAGAACGGCGCGTCCGCGCAGCGTGCCGTCCTTGTTCAGCGGCCCGGTGACGTCGATCATCTGGCGCACGCTGCCGAACGAATCGACCTGTGTTTCCGTGCCGAGATGGAACTGATCCTGAGGGCGCTTGCGCACGAGATTGACGACGCCGCCCGGCTCGCCCATGCCATCGATCGAGCCTGCCGGGCCGCGCAGGATTTCGACGCGGTCGTACATCGCCAGATCGAATTGCAACTGATACTGCAGGCCGCTCAGCGTCGGGACCCCATCGAATTCAATGCCGAGCTGCGAGCCGCGCGCGCGGAAGTACGCGGTACCGTCGCCGTAGTCGATCGAACTGACACCGGTCACGGAGCGCAACGCCTGCTGGATGGTCGTGATGTTCTGGTCGTCCATCCGCTCGCGCGTGAGCACCGAGACCGAGTTCGGCGTCTCCTTGATCGATTGCGCGACTTTTCCGCCGATGGTGGCCCACTTTGCAGCGTAGTTGCCGCTGCCTTCGGTTGTCGCATCGGCGTCCTTTGTGCCCACCACCGTCAAGGCGGGCAGCATGCCGCCGGCCGGGGCGGGCGAGCCTTGCGCGTTCGCCCACGAGGAGGCGAGGCACAGCGCCGAAAAGGCGAGCGGGGCACCGCTGCGTCGTCCCGTCGTCACGCGCCGCGCGCGCGGGTGGTCTATTCTCGTTGTCATGGTTGATCATCCCGATGTTGAAAAATGTCGAACTGCTTCCTCCCGCCAGCGGCGGGTTGAAAAATGGGGGGGACGATCTTTATCGACGGGCATCTGACGGCCTCGTCTGTCTTGAATCCATGCACTACCGAACAATCGCCGGACCGACATCGTGGTCGATCCCGCGACCCGTGACGCAATTACCGCCGCAACCCGCGCAACATCACGAGCGCGACGAGCCACGGTCCGCCGAGCAGCGTGGCGACGAGGCCGGTCGCGATTTCCTGCGGAAAAACGATCTGCCGCCCGAGCCAGTCCGCCGTCACCATCAGCAGCGCGCCGAGGGTTGCGGCCAGATAAAGCTGCGGCACGGGGCGGCGCGCACCGGAAAACCGTGCGATATGCGGCGCGATCAACCCGACGAACGACAACGGTCCGACAATCACGGTGGCCGCCGCCGTTGACATGGCCGCCAGCAGCAGCAATGCGAAGCGCGCGCGACCCACGGGCACGCCGACGCTCGCCGCGACGTCCGTGCCGAGCGCAAGAGCGGCGAGCCAGCGTCCGGTCAGCGGTGCAACGGCGAGCGTGAGGAGCGCCAGTGCCGCGACGCTCCATGCGATGTTGGGCGCGACGTAGTAGGTGGATCCGATCAGCAGATCGACGAGCACGCCCGCGCGCGGATCGCCGCTTGACATCAGCGCGCCGACTACCGCGTTGAACAGCGCACTGATCGACAGCCCGACGAGCAGCAGGCGCTCAGGCGCGAATCGCGCGCGCCGTCCGAACCAGACGAGCAGCATCAACGTCGCGAACGTGCCGGCCACGCAGCCTGCCACCAGCGCGGCGGGAACGAGGCGGTGACCGAGAAACAGCACGGCGACCATGCCGAACATGCCGCCGGAACCCACACCGAGCACGTCGGGACTCGCCATCGGATTCGCGCTCATGCGTTGCAGCAGTGTTCCCGCGACTGCCAGCAGAGCGCCCGCCGCCAGCGCCGCGACGAGGTGAGGGCCGCGCCAGAACAGCAGGCTCTCGATTTGCGTGAGCGTGGCGACGCTCGTGCCGGTGGGGCCGCGAGAGACCGCCAGCGACAGCAGGCATGCGAGCGGTAGCAGCATGGCCCATACCAGCGCCATCGCACGAGGCGCGCGGCGATCGTGCCGGGGGCCCGCTGCAGCATGCGCATCGGGCCGCGTGCGCAAACGCGGCAGTAACGCGACGAGCAGCGGCACGCCCACGATCGCGGTCGCGCTTCCGGTCGCGATCACGTGTGCGGAAAACAGGTCGGCCCGCGCGGCCGTGCGCACGATTTCATCGGTGAGCCACAGCAGCGCCGCGCCGGTGAGCGGTGACCACACGAGCCGCGCGCGCAATTGCCGCGCGCCGGCCAGGCGGGCCAGCAACGGTGCGGCCAGGCCGATGAAGCCGATGACGCCCACTTCGGCGACCACGAACGCCGTGAGCGCGACCGCGACGAACAACGCGGCGCCGCGCACCCATCCGACCGCGACACCGAGATGGCGCGCCGTCGTGTCGCCTGCGTCGAACAGACTCAGCGGACGATAGAGCAGTGCGGCGCCGCCCGCGCAGGCGGCGAGCTGCATGCCCAGATGCAGCGTCGGTTGCCAGCCGTTCTGGTCGAGCGCGCCGCCGCCCCAGATCTGCAAGCCCGCAAGCCTGTCGAAATGCACCACCGAGATCGCGAGACTGATTGCGCCGCAGTACAGGTTCACCACCATGCCGCCGAGGATCACGCCGAGCGGCGACATACGTTGCGCCCATGCCAGCGCGAACACGACGAGCATCGCGGTCGCGCCGCCCGCCAGTGCCAGCGTGCTTCGACCCATGGCCAACCAGCCGGGCATCCAGATCGTCGCGACAGACAGCGTGAGATACGCGCCCGGGAACACCCCGAGCGTCATGGGTTCAGCGAGCGGATTGCGCAGCACCTGTTGCATCAGCGCGCCCGCGAGACCGAGTGCGGCGCCGCACAGCAGCGTCATCGCGACGCGTGGCAGCAGGCTGTAGTGGACGAGCAAGGCCCCCACGTCCTGCGTGTCGGCGGTGGCCGCGAGCGCGTGCCAAAAGGATGCGCCCGCCAATGCGCGATGCACGTCCGTGGCGGTGAGGCATGCGGCGAGTACGGCCATGGCGCCGACCAGCGCCAGGCGCCGATCGCTTGTCCGTGCGACGCGTCCGGCCAGCACGAGGTTACGCAAGGTCGCCTCCGCCGTGCTCAAGTGTGGCGAGGGCGACCGAGACGGCCGCGGCGAAGCGGCGCATCGACACGAGTCCGCCGAAGGCCGCGATCACCGGCAGTACTGCGACGCGTTTCTCGCGCACGGCAGGCAGCGCACGCCACAACGGGCTCTGGTTCAGCGCGGCACGCACGGCGGCGCGCAGCGGCCCGATCAGCAGAATGTCCGCGTGCGGGACATCGAACAGGCGTTCCAGCGCGACGGTGGCCGAGCCGGTTACGGAGGTGCGCCATGGCGTGGAGGCCGCGCGGCTCGCCGCGTCGCGAGGGTGGGCCGCATTGTCGACGCCGATGCGCGCGAGCACGTCGTCGAACAGGCTACCCGCGCCATAGACGCGAAAATGTCGCTCGTCGAGTGCTTCGGCGACGATCACGGCTCGCGCCGGGTGAGCCCCGGTGCTCGCGATCCGGGTGGCCACCGACGCGAATTCCTGTTGCGCGGCGGCGATCAGCTCGGTGGCGGATAGCGGCGCCCCGATTGCGCGCCCCATCGCGGAGGTTTCATCGCAGAGCACTTCGAGAGGCCGTGCAGCGCTCATGTATGTGCCCAGCGTGAGCGTCGGCGCGATGCGTCGTAGCGGCGTCATCAACGCCGCATGCGCCGGCGTGACGATGATGAGATCCGGCGCGAGCGCGAGCAGCACCTCGAAATTCGGCTGATAGAGCAGGCCGACATCGGCGACGCCGGCCGGCAACGGCGGCGTCACGATGCCGCTCGCATACCAGTCGGGCAACGGAATGCCGACGGGCGCGCGCCCGAGCGCGAGCAGCGTTTCCGTCAGTTCCCAGTTGAGCACCACGATGCGGTGCGGGAACCGTGTGACCGCGGCAGCGACGCATGGCGCGGAGAACCGTGTGCCGGAGCCGGCGAGCACGGTGAGCGCGACGAGCAGTTGCCGGCGGCGCGGATTCGCAACGAGCAGGTTCATGCCGGAAACCCCAGACGCCGCCCGCTGACCGGATCGGCGCTCACGCGCATCGGCACGCCGTAGATCGATTCGAGGTGGACCGGGTCCATGATGTCGGCGGCGCGCTCGCGCATCAGCAGACAGCCCTCGCGCAGCGCAACGATGCGGTCGCAGAACCGCGCGGCCATGTTCACGTCGTGCAGAACGACGACGGCGCTCATCGCCCTCGTCGCGCAGAGCGTGCGCACGAGTTCGAGCACGGAGAGCTGATGGTTGAGGTCGAGCGCCGACGTCGGTTCGTCGAGCAGCATGCAGCGGCAGTCCTGTGCGACCAGCATCGCCAGCCATGCACGCTGACGCTCGCCGCCCGACAGTACGTCGACGGGGCGATCGGCGTGACGGAGCACATCGGCTGCACGCATCGCGCGCTCGACGTGCTCGGCGTCTTCGTCCCCGAAGCGTCCGAGCGCGCCATGCCACGGATAACGCCCGAGGGCGACCAGTTCGTGCACGGTCATGCCGTCGGTGGGCGGCGTCTGCTGCGGTAGATACGCGACCTGGCGCGCGAACTGGCGTGCGCCCCAGCCGGCGAGCGGCTTGCCCGCGTAGCGAATCGTGCCGGCAGTGGGGGCGAGCTGACGAGCGAGCAATTTGACGAGCGTGGATTTGCCCGAACCGTTGTGCCCGACCAGCCCGGTCACGCATGCGGGTTCGATCGCGAGAGTGATCGATTGCAGCAGGGGACGGCCGCTGGCGACGTACGACACGCGTTCGAGCGAGAACGTCGCGGCATTGCCGGTGTCGCCGCATGCGGAGCGGGCTGCTTCGTCGCGCACGATATGGCTCATGCCGCGCTCGCCATGTCGTTGCCGCCCGTACGCCGAGCATTGTCCGCGCCGGCCGTGTCCGCGGTAATCGCGGCGATGCGCCCGTTCTCGAGTTTGATGAGCCGGTCGGCGAGATCGAAGTAGCGATCGTCGTGCGTGATGACCAGCACGGTTTTGCCGTTCGCCTTCAGCGCGGGCAACAGCGTGCGATAGAACACGTCCTTGAAGGCCGGATCCTGATCGGCAGCCCATTCGTCGAAGACATAGAACGGTCGATCCTCCAGGAATGCGACCAGCAGCGCGAGGCGTTTGCGCTGACCTTGCGAAAGGGCGAGCGTGGAGAACGTGCCGCGCTCGATGCGCACCTTGTGGTCGAGTTGCAGCGCGACGAGCAACGTACGCGCCATCCCTTCGCGTTCGCCGGTCAGGCCGAGCAGCGAATCGAACAGATGAAAATCGCTGAAGACCACCGAGAAACGCTGTCGATACGCGGCACGCGTCGTGTCGTCCACGGCGACGCCATCGACGAGCAGACGGCCGCGCTCGGGCGCGTAAAGGCCGACGAGCAGCTTCGCGAGCGTGGTCTTGCCGCTGCCGTTGCCACCGACGAGATACACGAGCTCTCCGGCGTCGAACGTCAGATCGATGGGCCCGAGCGTGAACAGGCCGTCGTCGCTTTCGCGCACATAACGATGTTCGACACCTTCGAACGCGATGCGCGAGAATCCTTCGGCCGGGGCTGGGGCGGAATCGGCGTGATTGCCTGGTTCGGCAGGCAGCGCCGCTTCGAGCGCGCCGATGCGCTCGAACGCAACGCGTGCCGAGTTGAGCGACGGTAGCGCCGCGAGCAGCCCTTCGACGGGCATGATCAGATAGAGGAACACGAGCGCGTAACCCGACATGACGTGTGCGTCGGCGCCGAACAGATGCGCGAGCACGAAAGTCGTCAGGCCGACGAAACCGAACAGCAGCAAATTGCCCCAGCTTGCCGCGAGCGCGTGCAGCACATAGCCGCGCGTGCGCTGCACGCGCACCGCTTCCACGTGCGGTGCGAGCTCGCTGCCGACGAACGCGTCCGCGCGGGCGCGATGCAGCTTGAGTTCCTTGGCGCCGTCGAACAACGCACGAAACTGGTTCAGCAGCGTGTCCTCGCGGTCGCGCGAGGCGCGCAGATGACGCAGCGCACGGGCGCTCACCAGCTGCGTGCCGAGCGTGCCGGCCCCGAGCACGCCCAGCGCGACCGCAAGGATCGGCAGCGAGAGCATGCCGAGGTACGTGAGACAGCCGACGATCACGGCGCCCTGCATCGCAATGGAGGGCAGGCTCACGAAGAACACGACGATGCTGTCGAGATCCTGGGTCAGCGCGCCCACCGCGCGGGCCGCGCCGCACCGCTCCAGATCGCGGAACGACGCGGCGGTAATGCGCCCGATCGTCTGCATGCGCAGTTGAGCCTTGACGCGCTGACCGAGATACATGAATAGCGCCTGCGAGCCGATGCGCGTCACGAGCACCAGCGCGGCGAGCAGTACGAAGCGCATGCCCAGGTGCATCAGCTGTGCGCCCGACGCTTGCAACGCCTGATTGATGAGTGCCACGAGCGCCGCATTCGCGAAGCCGCTCGCGAGACTCGCGAATAGCGCGACCGGCAGCAACCAGCGTGAGTAGCGGAGCAATGAGGCAATGAGAGGCATAAGTCGTCGAAGGGCGTGCGGACGTGCTGGTTGCACGTGTTGTGTCTCATAAATAAGAATGAGACGTATTAAACGTGGCGAGCGGGATTTGGCCGTAACCATTGATGGGTAAGGAGATTAATGCCTCCCGCAGCCGAAAGGTAGACAGGCGATATCGATTTTTTGACAGAATTTGGTGAATTTGAAATATCATGGCGCACTTCCTTTCGAACGTCTCCGATGAAGGCCTTCCTGCTCAAGCGCTATCCGCTGGCGCGAGTGCCGCTGCCGCGCCAGGTGGCCGCGACTCTCGTGAACTACCGTCAAGGCGAACGCGTGGCTTGGCATCAGCATCGCCATGGCCAGCTGGTCTTTGCAGCGAAGGGCGTCGTCCGCGTGCTCACGCCGGCCCGCACATGGACGCTCCCGCCGTCGCGGGCGGTGTGGCTGCCGTCGGACGTCGATCACGAACTGCACGCGGTGGGTGACACCGCGCTATGCAGCGTCTATGTGGAACCCGAAGTGTTTCCGTGGCCTTGGGAGGAGCCGGCGGTCATCGCCGTGTCGGCGTTGCTGCGGGAACTCGCGCTCACGGTGGTCGACGGGGCGGATACCTATACGGCCACGAGCCGTGCCGGGCTCGCCGCGTCGTTGCTGATGAAAGTGCTCGCGGAAACGCCGAGCCTCGCCGAGCCGGGTGTGCCCTTGCCGCGCGACGAGCGCCTGCTCAAGCTGTGCGAGCACATGATGAACGACCCCGCGAGCGATCTCACGCTGGACTTCTGGGGCGAGCAATTCGGCGCGAGCGGCCGTACGCTCGCGCGCCGGCTGCATGCCGAGACGGGGCTGACGTTCGTGGCCTGGCGGCAGCAGATGCGTGTCGCGGAAGCGATCACGCGCCTCGCGCTCGGCCAGTCGGTTGCGCAGGTGGCAAAAGATCTCGGGTATCGCAGCGCGAGCGCGTTCATCGTCATGTTCCGACGGATCACGGGCGAATCGCCGCAGCGATATCTCGCAGCGAGCTGAGCGCGCATGATTCGGGCCGGCCCGGCGATGCAGCGCCGCGGACGCAGGCGGCCCGAACGGGATTCGATGTCGCCGCGCGCTTATCCCCGCCCGACGAACGGCATGGCCGTCGCCATGATCGTCATGTTCAGGATGTTGGTATCCAGCGGCAGGTTCGCCATCTGGACGATCGCGTTCGCGACGTGCGTGACGTCCATGCGCGCTTCGGGCGCGAGGCTGCCGTCGGCTTGCGGGACGCCTTGCGTCATTCGTTCCGTCAGCGACGTCGCGGCGTTGCCGATGTCGATCTGGCCGCACGCGATGTTGTACCGGCGGCCGTCGAGCGCCAGCGCCTTGGTGATTCCGGTCACCGCATGCTTGGTGGCCGTGTACGCAATCGTATCGGGACGCGGCGCATGCGCCGAGATCGAGCCGTTGTTGATGATTCGGCCGCCCTGCGGCGTTTGCGCTTTCATCACGCGCCATGCGGCCCGTGCGCACAGAAAGACGCCGGTCAGGTTCGTCGCGACGACGCTGTTCCACAGATCGAATTCATATTCGTCGAGGGAAACCGCGGGCGCGTTGCGGCCGGCATTGTTGAACAGCACGTCGAGCCGGCCGAACTGCCGCGCGATCTGCGCAAACGCGTGGTCGACCGATGCTTCGTCGGTGACGTCCACAGGAAACACGTGCGCGTCGCCGCCGGCGGCGCGGATTGCGTCCTGCGTTTCGCGCAACGAGGCCTCCGTGCGACCGAGCAGCGCGACGGTGAATCCCGCCTGGGCGAGCGCGACGGCCGCTGCGCGACCGATGCCGGAGCCGGCGCCCGTGACGGCTGCGAATTTCTTCGAGACAGACATGGCTTGATTTCCTGCTGGTTGAAAGAAGGCGAGGCGGCCGATGACCGGGATCATCGCCGCATCCGGCAATGTAGTCGAAATGCGCGGTGCGCATGTCCGGGCGACATCGCAACGCACGTTCGGCTGACTACTTCGTCCGGCCGGGCGCGGCCTTTCGTGCCCGCGTGCCGGTCTGCGCAAACAGATCGACCACCACGTCGCGCAGCCACCGGTTCCCCTCGTCCTGGTTGACCCGTGCATGCCAGAGCATGTGAATCGGCGTCCCCGGCAGCGCGACGGGCAGTGCGCGCCAGCCCAGCGAAAACGGTGCGGCGAGCTGCTGCGCGAGATGCTCGGGCACCGTCGCGATCAGGTCGGTGCGCTGCAGGATGTAGCCGACGCTCATGAAATGCGGCACCGTCAGCCGCACCTGGCGCGCCACGCGGCGGCGCTTCAGCCATTCGTCCACCTGCCCGTGACCGGTGCCGGCCGACACCACGACCAGATGTTCGGCATTGCGCCACGCGTCGACCGTCAGCGGCGCGTCCTCGAGCGGATGCCCCCGCCGGAACAGGCACACATAACGCTGATCGAACAGCCGGCGCTGATAGAAGCCGCCCTTGAGCTGCGGCAGCAGGCCGATCGCGAGATCGACGCGGCCGTCGGCCATTTCGTCGCCGAGGTTGATGCTCGTGTTGCGCACGGTATTGAGCGCGATGCCCGGCGCCGCTTGCGACAGGTGTTCGAGCAGCGCGGGCAGGAACACGACTTCGCCGATGTCGGTCATGCCGATCGTCAGCGTGCGCGTGGCGCGCAGCGGATCGAAACCGGTCTCGGGATTGAGCGCAGCGTGCAGGGTCGCGAGCGCGTGCGACACGGGTTCCGCCAGGCGCAGCGCGAACGGCGTCGGCACCACGCCGCCCGGCCCGCGCACGAACAGCGGATCGCCGAGCCGGCGGCGCAGCTTCGCGAGCGCGTTGCTCACGCCCGGCTGGCTCATGTTCATCTGCTCGGCGACGCTCGACACGCGCCGTTCCTGCATCAGCCGCTGGAAAAGCAGCAGCAGGTTGAGATCGATATCGCTCAGTTCCATGGGTTTTGCCTCGCCATGTTCATTGCATCCAGTGATGATGCAGATTCATTTCATTTTATTGTGGAATGAAAGTCGGCTCCCGAGAATACCGATACGGCCCATGCAATCGGCATGGCCGCTGCGCACGTCGCACACCCCACATCGGAATATCGGAGACACCTTCATCATGCAGACGAACCTGAAGATTGCGATCGTCGGCGCCGGAATCGGCGGGCTGACGCTCGCGCTCGCGCTGCGCGAGCACGGCATCGATGCGCAGATCTACGAACAGACGGAGGTGCTGCGCGAAGTCGGCGCGGCCGTCGCGCTGTCGGCCAATGCGACGCGCTTCTACGAACGCATGGGCCTGCGTGCGGCCTTCGACGCGGTGTGCGCGGACATTCCGGGGCTCGTCTATCGCGACGGCCGCAGCGGTGCGGTGATCGGCCATCACCGCGGCGAGCCCGACTATCGCCGGCAATTCGGCGGCGCGTACTGGGGCGTGCATCGCGCGGATCTGCAGGCCCTGCTGTCGAAGGCGGTCGGCCTCGACAGCATCCATCTCGGCCACCGGTTGACCGATCTCGTGCAGCACGCCGATCGCGTCACGCTGGCATTCGACAACGGCGTGCGCATCGACGCCGATCTCGTGGTCGGCGCGGACGGCGCGCGCTCGATCACGCGGCGCTGGATGCTCGGCTACGACGATGCGCTGTATTCGGGCTGTTCGGGGTTTCGCGGCGTGGTGCCGGCCGCGCGGCTGAGCCTGCTGCCCGATCCCGCAACGCTGCAGTACTGGATCGGGCCGCACGGGCACCTGCTGCACTATCCGATCGGCGACGGCGGCGACCAGAATTTCCTGCTGGTCGAGCGTCATCCGTCACCGTGGCCGTCGCGCGACTGGGTGATGCCGTCGGAAGAGGGCGAGCAACTGCGTGTATTCAGGGACTGGCATCCGGCGGTGGTGCAGATGATCACCGTGGTGCCGATCAGCCAGCGCTGGGGGTTGTTCCATCGGCCGCCGCTCGGCCGCTGGAGCCGCGGGCGCGTGACGCTGATCGGCGACGCCGCGCATGCGCTGGTGCCGCACCACGGGCAGGGCGCGAACCAGTCGATCGAGGATGCGGTGGTGCTGGCGGCGCAACTGGCGAAGGCCGGGCCGGGCAACTGGCGAGAGGCGCAGGAAGCGTACGAGCGGCTGCGTCGCGGCCGCACGCGCAAGGTACAGTACGCATCGATTTCCGTGGCCGATGTGCTGCACCTGCCCGACGGGCCGGCCGCGCAGGCGCGCAATGCGCGTCTGGCCGAGCGCGACAGCGTGCTGCATCACCTGGACTGGATTCATGATTTCGATGCGCTCAGCGGGGAGCCGGACGAGCGGCAGGGCGGCACGTGGCTTTGAGCCCGCCGTCAGGCCCGGGCGCGCCGGGACGGCGTGCGCAGCGGATGGGACAGGGCGACGGCCTGCGGCCGGCCGGTCACCGTCGGGCCGGGTGAAGACGAGCGGGGTAGCGCCCGCCCGCGATCACTTCACGCACTCGAGCGCGTACTTCAGTCCCGGCCCGAGCAGCCCGCGCCATACGTCCCACGTATGCCCGCCGTCGACGATGCGCAGTTCGGCGGGGTTCTGCGCGCGGCGCAGGTGCGTGTACAGCACGCTCGATTCGGCCTGGATGGTCAGGTCGTCGTCGCCGGCCGCGATGAACATCGGGATGCGCCAGCTGCGCGCGAAATAGCCGCGCATCAGCGTCGGGTAGTTGAGTTCGTGCCACACGCGCGGGTCGAACTGCCGGTCGCCGAACACGCCGACGTAGCGCGCGGCGGAATTGAGCGGCGGTTCGTTCGCGTAGATCGCGGGGCTCAGCAGCATCGCGCCGCAGAACAGCCCCGGTTCGAGCAGCGAGAAGCGCAGCGCGCCGAACCCGCCCATCGACACGCCGCCTATCGCACGGCCCGCGCGCTGGTTCGACACCGCGAAGTGCGCTTCGACTTCGGGCAGCAGGTCGTTGAGGAACGCGCTCTGCATCTTCTCCTTGCGGTCGACGTACCAGTCGGTGCCGCCCTGCGGCATCACGATCACGACGGGCGGAATCTCGCGGCGCTCGATCAGCGTGTCGGCGGTGGCCTGCAGCCGGCCCTGCGTGACCCAGTCGTTCGCGTTGCCGGCATTGCCGTGCAGCAGGTACATCACCGGGTAGCGCGCGCCTTCCGGGTTGTAGCCGGGCGGCAGGTAGACCGTGTACGACCAGTCGCGCTTCAGCGACGCCGACCGGAACGTGCGCAGCACGACGCTGCTGCCCGGATTGAGCGCGGGCTCCTGGGCGGCCGACGGGGTCGTCGCGGTCTGGACGGCGGGCGGCGGCGCGGGCGATACCGCCGGCGCGGGCGGCGTGGCGCGGGCGGCGGCGATGGAGCCGGCGATCAGGGCGAGGGCGAACGGAAGGGCGAGTCGGCGCATGTCGAATCGTTTCAGGAGAGGCGCCGGCTATCGTAGCAGCGGCGCATGACGGCGCGGCGCGTCATCGCCGCGATCGGAACGGCAGCCGCGCGACGAGCGGCCCGTAGAGTTTGGCGACGAGATACAGCAGGCCGATCGCGACGACGTCGGCGGTCAGCCCGAGTTTCACGTCGAGATAGCCCTCGGTCGCCTGGTAAAGCAGCGAATCGACCGCGAGCGAGATGCCGGTGCCCGCGACGAAGCACAGCAGCCCCTGCCGGCCGATCGTGCCGATCCACGGCATCGCGTGCGCGACCTTCTTCATCCAGCCGAGGTGGACGAGCTTGGCCGCGAGCCACGCGATCGCGAGGAAGTTCGCGAGCCGCAGCGCGCCGAGGTTCTGCTTGATCGACGGATCGGTCGGGAACGGTTCGATGCGCAGCCGGTAATACGCGCCGGCCGCGACGATCGCGAGCGACACGGCCGTCAGCAGCCAGCCCTGCGGCTTGGGCGCGAGCGTCTGGTAGACGGGCTGGCAGCGCGCGATCACGCCGAGCACGAACAGGAACTGCCACGCGAACGGGTTGAAGTCCCACGGCGCGCCTTCGACGGTCGGCAGGAAGCGCGCGACATGCGGCGCCGCGAACCACAGCGAGCCGCTGAACGCGAGCAGCAGCCACGGCTGCGTGCGTGCGAGCGGCAGCGTGAGCGGGACGAGCAGCGCGAAGAACGCGTACATCGGCAGCACCGACGCGAGGTACGGCTGGCGGCGGAACAGCAGGATGTCGCGCAGCGCGGCGAGCGGCTTGTGGAGCAGGCCGTCGAGGTCGTTGGTCGGCATGTTCGGGCCGTCGATCGCGAACGCGTTCAGCACGGCCGTGATCAGCAGCATCAGGCCGGCCGTCACGAGGAACGCACGGTAGATCTCGAACGCGCGCCGGATGAAGCGCTGGCGCGCGGCGGCTTCGTCGTGCCGCTCGGCGAGCGAGTTGTACGCGATCGCGGTCGCGAAGCCGCCGAGGAACACGAACACCTCGGCTGCGTCGCACAGCGCGTACGCGTGCAGCGTCACGCGCGACAGGATGCTGCCGCCGATGTGGTCGACGACGATGACGAGCAGCACGAGGCCGCGAAAGAAATCGAGCTCGGCGTAGCGGCCGGCCCGGGCCGGCGCGGTCATCGGGCCGCCTTCCGGCGCGGGCCGCGTGCGCGGCCGGCACACGCCGCGCATGAATCGGGGTGAAGCATGAATTCGTGAAGAAATGACGAACGGATGCGCATTGTGCCACCGATGCGCCAGGGCTCGGGTTTACGCGGATGGCGGCGCGTCCCGCCGCTGCCGATAAGCCGGGTCAGGCCGTCCGCGCGACGGGGCAGTTGGACGAGCGCAACGTTTTGCGCAGGGTTCACATGCCCCGATGGACGGACGGTTTGCGACGTGACACCATTTTGTCCTCACGCGGCCGCACACCGCGTCGTCCGCCCTGCGGGCCACACCTACAACAGATCGAACATTCGCCGGGCGCGCGACGCGCCCGGCCCCGGCTCCCGAGATTCGTCATGAAGAAGCACGTCATTTTTACCGCCGCGCTGGCTGCTTTCGCCGCGCCGGTCTTCGCCCAGAACAGCGTGACGCTGTACGGTGTGATCGACGAAGGCTTCAACTACACGAACAACGTGAATGTGAATGGGGTCGGAAAGTCGAATTACCAGCTCGCGAGCGGCTATGCGCAGGGCAGCCGCTGGGGCCTGAAGGGCAGCGAGGATCTCGGCGGCGGGCTGAAGGCGATCTTCACGCTGGAAAACGGTTTTGACGTCAACAACGGCCGGCTCGGGCAGGGCGGCCGCATGTTCGGCCGCCAGGCGTTCGTCGGGCTCTCCGAGTCGCGTTTCGGCACGCTGACTTTCGGCCGCCAGTACGACTCGGTCGTCGATTATCTGGCGCCGCTCACGGCCAACGGCAACTGGGGCGGCACGCTGTTCTCGCACCCGTTCGACAACGACAACACGGACAACTCGTTCCGCGTCAACAACACGGTCAAGTATGCGAGCGCCGACTGGAACGGCCTGACGTTCGGCGGCACGTACAGCTTCAGCAACAGCACCGGCTTCTCGAACAACCGGCAGTACAGCCTCGGTGCGCAGTATTCGCTGGCCGGGCTGCAGGTCGCGGCTGCGTACCTGCAGGCGAACAACCCGGGTGTCGGCAGCGCGGGCGCGATCACCGCGGATGACGCGAACTTCGTCGCCGACCGCCTGCGGATCTTCGGCGGCGGCGTCAACTACACGTTCGGCCCGGCCACGGTCGGTTTCGTCTATACGAAGACGGACGTGAAGAATCCGGTATCGACGGTCTACCTGCCGGCTTCGACGTTCGCCGGCCTCGGGCTGACCGCGACGAAGTTCCAGAACTTCGAGATCAACGGCAAGTACCAGCTCACGCCGGATTTCTATCTCGGCGCGCAGTACGTGTACACGGACGGCAAGTTCGACGCCGCGGCCGGATCGTTCAAGCCGAAGTACCACACGGTCGGCCTGATGGCCGACTACAGCCTGTCGAAACGCACCGACGTTTACTTGCAGGGCGCATGGCAGAAGGTTGCCGGCGACAAGACCGGCACCGCGGCCGACGGCGGCTACGTGGTCGGGACGGACGGCCCGTCGGCGTCGTCGAACCAGTTCGCGGTGCGCGCCGCGATCCGCCACAAGTTCTGAGCGTTTCGACCGGCCGGGGCCGGTGCCCCGGCCCCAGCCCGCGTCAGCCCGCCCGGTACGGGCCGCCGAGCGTCTCCGCGAGCCAGTCGACGAAGATCCGCACGCGCGGCGCGAGATGCCGCCCGGTCGGAAACACCACCGACACGGGCAGCGGCTCGGCATTCCATTCCGGCAGCACCTCGACCAGCGAGCCGTCCGCCAGCAGCGGCCCGAGCCCTTCGCGCGGCGCCTGGATCAGCCCGAGGCCCGCAAGACAGCACGCGAGATACGCCTGCGAGCTGTTGACCGACACGACGCTGCGCATCTTGACCGCATGCAGTTCGCCCGTATCCATGTCCGCATACTCCCAGTCCAGCTCACGGCCCGTTCGGCTCGAGAAAAAGCCGACCGCGACGTGGTCCGGCAGCTCGTCCGGCGAGCGCGGCGTGCCGTGGCGCGCCAGATACGCGGGCGCCGCGCAGTTGATCTGCGCGAGCTCGCCGATGCGCCGCGCGACGAGCGACGTGTCGGACATCGTGCCGACCCGCACCGCGCAGTCGATGCCGTCGGCGACGAGATCGACGAAGCGGTCGGTCGTGCCGATCACGACGCGCAGGTCGGGGTAGCGGGCGTGGAAATCCGGTAGCGCCGGAATCATCTGGTTCACCGCGAAGCGCTCGGGCAGGTCGACGCGGATCGCGCCGCGCGGCGTCGCGCCGGCGTCCTCGAACAGCGTTTCCGCATCGTCGAGATCGGCCAGCAACCGCATGCAGCGCTCGTAGTAGGTCGCCCCCTCGGCCGTCAGCGCGACGCGCCGCGTCGTGCGCTGCAGCAGGCGGACCTTCAGGTGCTTTTCCAGATACTGGACGGCGTTGCTGACCGTCGGGCGCGGCAGTTGCAACTGCTCGGCCGCTTTCGTGAAGCTGCCGAGATGGGCGACGCGCGCAAAGATGCGCATTGCATGCAGATGATCCATGCGGGGCGGGGGTGTGGGCGGATGGACAGGCTCCATTGTTAATCAGCGTCGAATGGTTTGGTGGAGTGTTTCGCATTTATCGTGCGTCGCGATGCGCCCAGAATCCGGCCTGTTGATTCATCACTCGAGGAAACGGACATGGAGATGCGTGAACTGGGCCGGTCGGGCCCGCGGGTATCGGCGCTCGCGCTGGGCTGCATGGGGATGTCGGACTTCTACGGGCCGGCCGATCGCGCCGAGAGCATCGCGACGCTGCACGCGGCGCTCGACCACGGCATCACGATGCTCGACACCGGCGATTTCTACGGAATGGGCGACAACGAGATGCTGATCCGCGATGCGCTGCGCGGCCGGGCACGCGACCAGGTGCTGATCAGCGTGAAATTCGGCGCGCTGCGCGATCCGGCCGGCGGGTTTGCGGGCTACGACGCGCGGCCGGCGGCGATCCGCAACTTCGTCGCGTACTCGCTGAAACGGCTCGGCACCGACTACATCGACATCTACCGGCCGGCGCGCGTCGATCCGGCGGTGCCGATCGAGGAGACGATCGGCGCGATCGCCGATCTCGTGAAGGCCGGGTACGTGCGCCATGTCGGCCTGTCGGAAGCCGGCGTCGACACGATCCGCCGCGCGGCGGCCGTCGCGCCGATCTCCGACCTGCAGATCGAACATTCGCTGCTGTCGCGCGGTATCGAGGCCGGGATCCTGCCCGCGTGCCGCGAACTCGGGATCGGCGTGACGGCCTACGGCGTGCTGTCGCGCGGGCTGCTCGGCGGGCGCTGGAGCACGGCGCGGCAGGGCGAGCGCGATTTCCGCGCGGCGAGCCCGCGCTTCCAGGGCGAGAACCTCGCGCACAACCTCGCGCTCGTCGACGCGCTGCGTGCCATCGCCGACGAGAAGGGCAGCAATCCCGCGCAGGTCGCGATCGCGTGGGTGCTGTCGCGCGGCGGCGATATCGTGCCGCTGATCGGCGCGCGCAAGCGCACGCAGCTTCAGGACGCGCTGCAGGCGGTCGAGATGCAACTAACGGTCGATGACATCATGCGCATCGAAGCGGCGGTTCCCGCCGGGGCGGCTGCCGGTGAGCGTTATCCGGCCGCACAGATGGCTCACCTCGACAGCGAGCAGGGACGGGGGACATTTCACGGGGACTGATCGGCCGGGCCGGTAGCCGGCGCACGCGACCTGCGTTGAACGAAGGCAGGTGTGTGCCGGGCGGCGGCGGCGCGGTGTGCGAATGTGCGCGCGCGCCGGCCGCGCCGGCGCCGCGCGGCAGGCCCGAGCCAGCCTCAGGCAAAGCCAGATGGCGGGCGGCGCGATCGGGGTTCACCATCGGCGCCGTACTCATCCGGACGGAATGCCTTTCATGCACATTCATACGCTGACGATCGTCGCGGTGGTTTTCCTGCTGGCCGGCGCGGTCAAGGGAATGATCGGGCTCGGCCTGCCGACCATCGCGATGGGCTTGCTGACGCTCGCGATGCCGCCGTCGGCCGCCGCGAGCCTGCTGCTCGTGCCGTCGTTCATCACCAACGTGTGGCAGTTGTGGCTCGGCCCGTCGTTCGGGCCGCTGCTGCGCCGGCTGTGGCCGCTGCTCGCCGGTCTGACGATCGGCACGCTGACGGGCGGGCTGCCCGCGCTCGCGGCCGGCAGCACCTGGACGCATGCGGCGCTCGGCGTGGTGCTGATCCTCTACGGGCTGTGGGGGCTCGCCGCCGCGCGGCTGCCCGCGCCGGGGCGCCACGAAAAATGGCTGTCGGCCGTGGTCGGCTACCTGACGGGTGTCGTGACGGCCTCGACCGGCGTGTTCGTCGTGCCGGCCGTGCCGTACCTGCAGGCGCTGCGGCTGTCGAAGGACGACCTGATCCAGGCGCTCGGGCTGTCGTTCACCGCGTCGACGATCGTGCTCGGCCTGCAGTTGCGCGTGACGGGTGCGCTGGAGACGGTCGATCTCGGCGTGTCGGCGCTCGCGCTCGTGCCGGCGCTGGCGGGTATGGCCGGCGGGCAGTATGCGCGGCGCGTGATGAGCGAGAAGGTCTTCAAGCGCTGCTTCTTCGTCGGGCTGATCGCGCTCGGCGCGTACATGGCGGCTTCGGGGTGGCGGTGAGCGGGCCCGCTGTCCGTGACGATCCCGAAGCCGGTTGTCGAAACCGGCTTCGGGCGCATTCACAGGGCGCGGGTCACACCGCTCAGGCAGGATCGGCGTACTTCAGCGTCCACCCGAACGTCCGGGTCGCGCCCGCGCCGAGTGCGAACGGCTTCGTCGTGCACGCGAAGTTCGAATGCAACTGGCCGATCGGCGTCGTCGACAGCGGATTCGTCGTGCCGTTCACCGTATCGAAGGCGGACAGCGCGCAGTTGTCGAACCCGGTCGCCGCATAGCCGGTCGCGGGGCTGTTCGCGTACGTGACCGACACGCCGTCGCCGTTGGCCTGCGTCGAGGCGAAATCCGCGAACGACGTGAAGTCCGTTTCGACCGACAGGTTGCCGGTGAGCGTGCCGGTGCTCAGCGTGTCGCTGCGCGCCACCGAGCCGTGCGCGAACGTCAGCACCGTATGCACCTGGAGATCGAGATCCGTCGTGTACGCCGCGTTCTTCGATGCGAGCCGGAACTTCGCGGTATCGAACGACACGATCACCTGCCCGTTGCCTTGCTGGACATTCAGGTTCCTGTAGTACGTGACGGGAATGTAGGTCTTGCCGTTGTACGACACCTGCGGAATCAGCAACGCGTAGCCGAGATCGGTCGTGCCGTAGGTCAGCTTGTCGGAGGACGGCACCGGGTAGTACGGCGTGAACGAGTTGTAGTCGGGCGCCTGGCTGAGGTTCAGGTTGATCACGCGCCGGCCGTCGCGCACGGTCACCAGCGCCGCGCTGTACGGATGCGCGGGGTCGTTCGGCCGGTTGTACCAGGTGAGCGTGTAGCGCGGGAGCGCGTCGAGCCATGCGTTGTAGTCGGCGTCGGCCATCGGTGCCTTGCCGCCGAAGCCGAGCTTGTTCCACCACGCGTTCACGTACAGGTACTGGTGCAGCAGGCTGAAGTTCTCGCCCATCACGCGCGGCTTGCCGCGATACGCGTCTGTGCCGCGACCCTTGACCCACATGTTCACCGAGGGCGTCGGCAGCGACGGGTCGTACCAGAACGTGTCGAAGCGATGCGCCGCCTTCGTGATGAACGCGTATGCGACCTGCTTCTCCTGGTCGGACAGCACGCCGGCGTTGGCCGCGGCCGTCAGCACTTCCATGAACGCGGAATCGCCGTACGGGCCGATCGAGCGGCCGTAGTTGAAGCCTTCGCCGTCGCCGTTCAGCTGCGGCAGGATCAGGTCGACGGACTTGCGCAGATACCCCTTCAGTTCCGGCGTGAAATTCGCTTCGTTGCCCATCTCGAACGTGCGCTCGGTCACTTCGCCGATCAGCAGCGTGCTGTAGCGGTCGAAGCGCGCCTGGTCGTAGTAGGTCGTGTGCGTGTTCGACGCTTCGTCCGAGAACCCGCCCGACGAGTCGTTGCGGATATGGTTCGTGAGCGTGTACAGCAGCGCGTCGCGCGCGCCCATCGTCGCGACCGACGGATCGGTCTTCGACGCGAACGACGGGCTGCCCCAGCCGAGCTTCTGGCGCAGCCCGGCGATTCCGTAGGACACCGCATAGTAGTTCTGCGCGGTGTTGAGCGACGCGATGTCGATCGGCGTGCCGGCGGCCGGGCACGTATCGACCTTGCCGCTCGCGTCGGGGCCGAACATGTCGCAGAACCGCAGCCGCTGCTGCAGCGTCGCGAGCATCGCGTCGCTGAATACTTCGTTGAGCATCCCGTGCGCCTGCAGGTTGTTCAGCGCGACGAGATAGTAGTACTCGCCCCACGACGTGTTCGCATACGTATAGTTGCCGCCCGACTGCGCCATCATCGCGGTCGTGATCTTCTGGTAGGTCGCGAGGTAGCTCGCGTATTGCGGATCGTTCTTCGACTTCATGTCGATCAGGATGTACGACAGGCCGAGCGCGAGCTTGCCGGGCAGGAATTTGTCGCCGGTGTTCGTGTCGAGCACGTGGACGGGCGTGCCGTCACCGAGATCCATCACGACCTGCGTGAAGTCGGGCGACTTCCGGATCAGGTCGAACAGCGCGCGCATCTGGCCCATCATCGTGATCGGCGTATCCGTGCCGGCCGGCACGCGCGTGTCGGCCGCGCCGTAGACGAGCGCCTGCAGCGAGTTCGCCGCGAGCGCGGAGGCGGGCGGCGACGTCGGCGTCGAGTTCGACGGCGGGGACGACGGCGGGGACGACGAAGACGGCGGATCGGTGATGTCGTTGCCGCCGCAGGCACTGACGAACAGGACGGAAAGGGCGCTGAGCGCGGCGCCGAGCGCGAATCTGCTGCGCGGATGCATTGTGTCTCCAGTCTTGAATAGTGATGAGGGACGGGCGGGGGTGGCCGTCGCCGCGCTCGATGCCCGTGCCTGGCGCCGCCTTGCAACCCTGATCCCTGAAGACGGACGGCCTGAATCACCACTCGAGCGGGCAAGCGTTCTCCCTGCGCGGGCCGTGGCCGGCGTCGCGCGGATGCATTGGAAAACGTTTTCCAAATTTAGGCATCGAGCGGCGTGATGTCAATGAACTTTCACGTCGAACGCGCCGGGAAAAACCCGGATGGCGGGGTACGAGGAAATGGAGCGACAGATTGGAATGCCGCAAAAATTACGGGGATTTCTTTCGGTCGTGACGAGGTGAAGCGCGGGAGGTCGATGCGGACGCGGCGAGCAGAGAGACTATCCGGCGACATATGCGCGCCGGATTTCGAGAGAAAACGTTATCCATAAGGATCGAAGCGAATCGTGCATACATCGCGGCATCGACCGCGATCGACGCGCGTCACCTTGGCGCGGTTTCGCCGGACAGGAACGCGACGAATTCGCGCGTGTACTTCGGCAGCGCGTCGAACGACCGCGCGCACAGCTTCAGGCGGCGGTGGCTCCATGGATCGGACAGCTCGACGAGCCGCACGTCCATTGTCTGCATCGCCCGTTCGGCCGCATGGCGCGACACGATGCCGATGCCCACGCCGCTGGCGATCACGCGGCAGATCGCATCGAAGCTCTTCAACTGCACGCGGTAGCGGATCCGCTTGCCGAGCGCGCGTGCCTGGTCGGCGAGATGCACCTGCAGTGCGCTGCCGTCGGTGAGGCCGATGAAGTCGGCGTCGGCGATCGTGTCGAATGCGACCTTGTCGTGTGACGCGAGCGGGTGCGCGGCCGGCACGACGACGATCAGCCAGTCCTCGCGGAACGGCTTCTGTTCGAGCCCGCCGAGGCCGACCGAATCGGCGACGATGCCGACCTCGGCCGTCTTGTTGCGGATCGCATGCACGATCTCCTGGCTCGAGCGCTCCTCGACGCTGATCGACAGCTTCGGATGATGCGGCAGGTAGTCGGCCAGCGCGTCGGGCAGGTATTCGCTCAGCGACGCCGTGTTGCACAGCAGCCGGATATGCCCGCGCAGCCCCTGGCCGTATTGCTGCAGTTCGCCGCGCATGTGGTCGATCTGCTGCAGCACGGTGCGCGCGTGGTGTTCGAGCGCGCGGCCTGCGTCGGTGGCCTGCGCGCCCGACTTGGTCCGGTGCAGCAGCGGTACGCCGAGCTCGTCCTCCATGCCGCGGATGCGCTCGCTCGCGGCCTGCAGCGTGATGTGGGTCCGCTCGGCGCCGCTCGTGATCGTGCCGGCCTCGCAGATGTTCAGGAAGAGCCGCAGGTCGGTCAGGTCGAAGCGCATGATGGGTGGGGGCGATCGCATTGGAATGGCCGATAAGTTAGCAGGGAACCGCGGCCGGGGTCTCAGGCTTAGCCTGAGGCCCGATTCGCCGGTTCCGTATTTTCGGGGCGCGATCGATGACGGATCATGGCCGCACATCAACCGGGGGAGCCTGTCATGCGGATCGATCCGTCGTGGGGAGTGTCGTTCAAGATCGCGCTGCACGTGCTGTTCCTGTGCATCGGCATCGCGTGGGCCTGTTCCGAACTCGCCGCGTGGCTGCGTTGAGCGTCGCGGCGCGCAGCAGTGGCACGCTGCGACACCTATCAAAACGAGCTCGTCATAGTTTTACGAAACGAAAATTCTTCCGTTTCCGCGCGAAAAAACCATCAAGTTTTTCCGAATCGGACCGTATTACCGGTAGCGAATGCCGGCCGGCATCCGGTTCGTGATCGTTTGTCATCATTGTTTTCATCCGGTTACACGTCGGCCGTTCCGTTTTTGAGATGCTTGAAAGATTGTCAAACCGGAGTCGGATCGTCCATGAAATCGCACGAGATTCACCGTCACGCGGCGTGGCTGCCGGGCCTGGCCGCCGTGCTCGTCATGGCCGGTTGTGCAAGCACGCAGTCCGTTCCGCCGAGCGACACGCTGGCGGCACAGTCGTTACCGTCGAGCCCGCCGGCCGTTGCGCCGGCGGCTGCCACCCCGCCTCCCGCGCCGATTCTCGTCGCGCAGAAGTACGTCGTGAAGCGCGGTGACACGCTGACGGGCATCGCGTCCGCGAACGGCTGCAGCATTGCCGACCTGCGCACCTGGAACAAGCTCGGCGCGAACGGCAGGCTGCGCATGGGGCAGGTGCTGCGCATCGTCAGGCAGCAGCCGTTGCCGCCGCCGGGCGCGGCCGGCGTGCAGGTGGCCGCCTCGTCGGCTGCGAGCAATGGCGCGGGGAGCAGCCCGGCATCGGCGCAGGCCACCGCGTCGACCGCGAGCGACCGTCAGGTCGTCAAGGAAACGAAGCGGCATGCAGGCGGTGTCGCGCTCAAGTGGCCCGCCAACGGCAAGATCGTCGACGGGTTCCGGCCGGGGCAGAACCGCGGCATCCAGATCGCCGGCCGGCCGGGCGACCCGGTCCGCGCCGCGGCCGACGGCCGCGTGATGTACGCCGGCACCGGCCTGAACGATTACGGCAGCCTGATCATCGTCCAGCACAACGCGGATTTCCTGACCGCCTATGCGCACAACCGCAAGCTGCTCGTGAAGACGGGCGACATCGTGCGCCAGGGCGACGAGATAGCCGAGATGGGCGACCTCGACAACTCGCGCGTCGCGTTGCTGTTCGAAGTGCGGCGCGACGGCAAGCCGGTCAATCCGATGCCGTACCTGCCTTCGTCGCAAGGGTGAGGCCGGGTCGTTTCGCTGGAACGTGGCGGCGGTCGCTGCTACGCTAGGGCCTGTTCATGCGAGTCCCGTGCTTCGCGCGGGGCCGACGGCCGTCTTTCGGGGATGCGCGGTGAATGCCGCCGCGGGCCGGCCGCCGGCGCGAACGGGGGCGCTTCGTCAAGGCGTGCCCGCGTCGCTTCGTGCCACCGTTTCCGACAGAAGACAGAACACACCTCATCCATGGAACACTCTCCGACACGCCGCTCGCTGTTGCTTGCCGCCGTGGCCGCGCCGTTCGTGGCCGCGTGCACTTCCGCGCCGGTCGCCGACCAGGGGCGCGCCCACGCCGCCCAGGCCGAATTGACCGCGCTCGAGAAGGCGTCGAATGGCCGGCTCGGTGTCGCCGCGCTCGATACGTCGAACGGCGTGCGCATCGCGCACCACGCGCGCGAACGCTTCCCGCTGTGCGGCACGTATGCGGTCGTCGCGGCCGCCGCGATGCTCGCGCGCGGCTCGCTCGACGCGTCGCTGCTGCCGCGCCGGATTCTTTACCGCCGCTATGAAATCGTGTCGGGCTCGCCGGTCACGGAAAGCCACGTCGACACGGGCATGACGATCGAGCAGCTGTGCGTGGCGATGCTGCAGTCGGGCGACAAGGGGGCCGGCAACCTGCTGATGGGCGTGCTGGGCGGCCCGCAGGCCGTCACGTCGTTCGCGCGCGCGAGCGGCGACACGTCGTTCCGCCTCGATCACTGGGAACCCGAACTGACTCACGCGGCGCCCGGCGACGAGCGGGACACGTCGACACCGGTCGCGATGATCGACACGCTGCAGCGGCTGGTGCTCGGCAATACGCTGCCCGAACCGCAGCGCGCGCAACTGACGGAATGGATGGTCGGCGGCGCGCGCGGCGCGACCGGCATCGCGGCGGGCGTGCCGCCCGGCTGGCGCATCGCGGACAAGGCCGGCACGGGCGGTTACGGCACGACGACCGACGTCGCGGTGCTGTGGCCGCCGTCGCGTGCGCCGATCGTGATGGCCGTGTCGTTCACGCAGCCGCAAGCCGCGGCGGCGGCCCGCGCGGACGTCGTCGCGTCGGCGGCGCGCATCGTGGCGGGCGCGCTCACCGCGACGGCCTAGGGCCAGCGCAAGCCCGTTATTAGCGTGAACAGGCCCTAACGCCTCGCGCCTCGCGCAAAACCGGCGTTTGGCTTATCGTGTCGGACAGCGCGCGCCGGAGCCGGCGCGCGGCCCTTTCGCGCCGTTTTTGCGTTTGCCTTCTTCATGCACCGACTTCCGCCCCTGCACGCACTGCAGATCTTCTCGACGGTGGCCCGCCACCGCAGCTTCACCCGCGCGGCCGAGCAGCTGTGCGTCACGCAAGGGGCGGTGAGCCGGCAGATCCAGACGCTCGAGGCGCATTACGGCTTTCCGCTGTTCAAGCGGCATGCGAAGGGCCTCACGCTGACGGCGGAAGGCGAGCAGTTGCTGCCGGTCGTCAACGAGAGCTTTGCGCGGATCGAGGACATCTCGATGAAGCTCACGCGGCAGCGCACCGATCTCGCGCTGAAAGTGCCGACCTGCGTGATGCGCTGGATGCTGCCGCGCATCATGCGCTTCCAGGACGAGCATCCCGATCTCCACGTGCAGATCACGACCGCGTGGCAGCACGTCGTCGATTTCTCGACCGAGCCGTTCGACGCGGCGATCGTCTACGGCACGTCGCCGGGCGCGGGCGTGTTCGCGCTGCCGCTGTTCGACGAGCGGCTGACGCCCGTCTGCGCGCCCGAATTGCGGCAGACGTCGCCGCTCGACTCGGTCGGCGACCTGGTGCGTCACACGTTGCTGCATCCGACCCGCGACCATCGCGACTGGCGCGCCTGGCTCGATTACGCGGGCGAGCGCGGCGTCGATCCCGCGCGCGGGCCGACGTTCGACACGCTCGATCTCGCGACGAACGCGGCGATGCAGGGCTTGGGCGTCGCGGTCGGCGACGTGACGCTCGTCGACGACGACGTCAGCGCGCGCCGGCTCGAACGACCGTTCGACCTCGTGCTCGAGACGGGCGCGCGCTACTTCTTCGTCTATCCCGAGAACATCGGCAACCAGCAGAAGATCCGCGCGTTCAGCGACTGGATCGCGCGCCACCGCGACTGAGCGGCGCCGCGCGCGTTCACCGAACCGGCGTGCGGAACCCGCCGGGCGTCGCGCCGGCGAGCGGCTTCACTGGTATGTCACGACCGCGATCATCGGTGCGTGATTGTTGCCGGGACGGCTCGGTAAAACGATTGCGCGCGAGGCCTGAGTAAAGGTCGTGGTCTTGATCGCCTGCTGGCTCGCCGCGTCGACGAACGCGATCTGGCCGGTTGCCGGGCGCGGACAGTCGGCGCGTACGCGCCCATTGGCGAGATCGGGCGTATCGAGCGCGAACGAGCAGGGCGGCTCGACGATCATGCCGGAGAAGTGGATGATGCCGGACGCGCCGGCGGCGAAGGACGAGGAAGTGGCCAGAAGCGAGGCAGCCAGGGCGAACGAGGCGGCGATATGGCGGTGCTTCATGACAGGCTCCATATAGGAAGCGCGTCGCAGCGGGGCCGCTCGGGTGGCAGTCCGTCAACGCCGCGATGCTGTATGCGTAAACGGCAAAACCATTGGGCCTCTTGAATGAAAAAATCGAAATAATGACTATAGGCAAACGATTGCGAATTGCTTGAATCAATGTAGGCCGAATCTGCGCAATCGCAAGTCAGGGAAAAGCCGGGGGGATAAGATCGAACGGCGAACGGTCGTCGCGACCGTTGTGCGGGCAACGGCCTTGCGCCGTCCGGAAAGCAAAACGCCGCTCGTCTCGAGCGGCGTTTTGCGTTGGGGCGAAGATGCGCCGTTCAGTTCATGCGCTTGCGTACCGCGCCGACGATCACGAGCAGCACGATCGCGCCGACGATCGACGCGATCCAGCCCGCGCCCTGGCCCGGCGAGTACCAGCCGGCGGCGCGGCCGACGTAGCCGGCGATCAGCGAGCCGACGATGCCGAGCACGGCGGTCATCAGGATGCCCATCTTGTCGTCGCCGGGCTTGAGCGCGCGGGCGAGGAGGCCGACGATGAGCCCGACGACCAGGGTTTCGATGAATTGCAGCATGAACGCCTCCCTATTGCGGTTGAGCTGTTGACGAAACGAAGTTGACCCGTGCGGCGCACAAGGGTTCCATGCGGCGGCAAGCCGGCGCGTGGCGTGCCGAGTATCGCATGGCGGCGCGACGTGCGGATGTCACGCGGCCGGCGCGCCCGGCGCAGGCTCGAGACGACGATAGCCTTCGGTTGCATTCAGCAGCGTGCGCGTATAGTCGCGCGCCACCTGCCCGGCGCGCACGTCCTCGATCCGGAGCTGCTCGACGATCTCGCCCTGCTGCATCACGGCGACGCGCTGGCACAGGAAGCCGATCACCGCGAGGTTGTGGCTGACGAGGATCATCGTCAGGTTGCGTTCGCGATGCAGGCGGCGCAGCAGGTTCAGGATCTCGGCCTGCACCGACACGTCGAGCGCGGACGTCGGTTCGTCGAGCAGCAGCACGCGCGGCTCGACGATCAGCGCGCGCGCGATCGCGACGCGCTGCCGCTGGCCGCCCGACAACTGGTGCGGATAACGAAACCGGAACGCGGGGCCGAGGCCGACCTCGGACAGCGCGCGGGCGATGCGCGCATCGGTGTCGCTCATGCCGTGGATCGACAGCGGTTCGCGCAGCGTCTGGTCGACCGTGAAGCGCGGATGCAGCGACGCGTACGGGTCCTGGAACACCATCTGGACGTGGCGGCGAAACGCACGATCGGGCGTGCCGCCGACCGGCCGGCCGTCGATCGACAGGCTGCCGGACGCGAGCGGCACGAGGCCCGTCAGCGCGCGCAGCAGCGTCGACTTGCCGGAACCCGATTCGCCGACGAGCCCGAACACCTCGCCGTCGCGCACCGCGAAGCTCGCGTCGCGCACGGCGTCGACGTGACCCGTGCGGGTCGGGAAACGGATCGATGCGTGATCGACGTCGATCATCGTGCGGCCTCCTGTCGATCGGCGGGCGTGCCGGCGGGCGGCGCGGGTTCGAGCCACGCCGGATCGCGCCGCAGCACGGGCAGTTCGTCCGGCGGGTTCGCGAGCGGCGGGTTCGCCGCGAGCAGCCCGCGCGTATAGGGATGGGAAGCGTTGCGCAGGTCGCGCGCGGCGCAGGTTTCGACCACGCGGCCCGCGTACATCACCGCGACGCGATCGCAGAACGACATCACGAGCGGCAGGTCGTGGCTGATGAACATCAGGCCCGTGTCGTGGCGCGCGATCATCGCGTCGAGCACCGCGAGCACCTGCATCGACACGGCGACGTCGAGCGCGGAGGTCGGCTCGTCGGCGATCAGCAGGCGCGGGCCGGTCGACACCATCATCGCGATCATCACGCGCTGGCCCATGCCGCCCGACAGCTCGTGCGGATACGCATCGGCGACGCGCGCCGGGTCGCGGATCTGCACGGCCGCGAGTGCATCGACGATCCGCTCGCGCAGCGCGCGGCCGCGCAGCCCGGGTTCGTGCAGCCGGAACGCTTCGCCCATCTGCTTGGCGACCGTCATCACCGGGTTCAGCGAATATTTCGGGTCCTGCAGGATCATGCCCATCTGGCTGCCGCACAGCCGCCGGCGTTCGCGCGGCGACATCGCGAGCAGGTCGTGGCCCGCGAAGCGCATCGTGCGCGCCGACCAGCGCGCGGCGTCGGGCAGCAGGCCGAGCAGCGCGCGGCCCGTCAGCGATTTGCCGGAGCCCGATTCGCCGACGATGCCGAGGCGTTCGCCGGGCGCGAGCGTCAGCGACAGGTCGCGCACGGCATCGGTGACGGTGCCGTCGTGCCCGCGAAAGCCGATCTTCAGGCCGTCGATCTCGCACAGCGGCGCGGGCGTGGGGGCGGGGTTCATCGGCATGTCACGCTCCATGGCGGGGATCGAAGACATCGCGCAGCCCGTCGCCGAGCAGGTTGAACGCGAGGCTCACGAGCAGGATCGCGCAGCCGGGCAGCGTCGCGACCCACCACGCGTCGAGCAGCACGTTGCGGCCCGACGCGACCATGAAGCCCCACTCGGGGCTCGGCGGCTGTGCGCCGAGGCCGAGGAAGCCGAGGCCCGCGACGGTCAGGATGATGCCGGCCATGTCGAGCGTCGCGCGCACGATCACCGACGACATGCACAGCGGCACGATGTAGCGCAGCAGGATGCGCGGGCCCGACGCGCCCTGCAGGCGGGCGGCGTGGATGAAGTCGGCCTGCGCGATGCGGATCGTCTCCGCGCGCGCGAGCCGCGCATATGCGGGCCACGCGGTGATCGAGATCGCGACGACCGCGTTGATCACGCCGGGCCCGAGCGCGGCCGCGAATGCGAGCGCGAGCACGATCTTCGGGAACGCGAGCGCGATGTCGGTGATGCGCATCAGCACGCTGTCGACGAAGCCGCCGCAATAGCCGGCCGTCGTGCCGATCGCGAGGCCGATCGGCACGACGATCACGACGACGAGCAGCGCAATGCCGAGCGTGAGGCGCGAACCGGCGATCAGCCGCGAAAGGATGTCGCGGCCGAGCTGGTCGGTGCCGAGCCAGTGCGACGGCGAGCCGGGCGGCAGCAGCCGGTCGGACAGCACCTGGCGCAGCGGATCGTGCGGCATGATCAGCGGGCCGACGATCGCGACGACGATCAGCGCGACGAGGATCGCGAGCCCGAACAGGTTGAGCGGGTTGCCGGCGAAACGGCGCCAGCGGCGATACGCGAGGCCGAGTGCGGCCTGCGAACGCGAGGCGGGTGCGTCGGACAGCAGCCACGCGCGCAGCGTGAGACGCTCGGCGTTCATGGTTGGACGACCTTCGGCATGGGCGATGAAAGAAGCAGGGTGGAAGCGGTCATGTCGTGTCGGCGCCTCAGCGCGCACGCGGATCGAACACGCGGTACAGCGCGTCGGTCAGCAGGTTGACGGTGATGAACATCGCGCCGATCACGAGCGTCGCGCCGAGCACCGCGTTCATGTCGGCGTTCAGCAGCGCGCCGGTCAGGTACGAGCCGAGCCCCGGCCACGCGAACACGATCTCGGTCAGCACCGAGCCTTCGAGCAGGTTGCTGTACGTGAGCGCGATCACGGTGAGCAGCGGCACCGCGATGTTGCCGAACGCATGCCGCCAGATCACGCGGCGCTCCGGCAAGCCCTTCGCGCGCGCGGTGACGATGTATTCCTGGCTCAACTGGTCGAGCATGAACGAGCGCGTCATGCGGCTGAGATACGCGACCGAGTAGTAGCCGAGGATCGCGGCCGGCAGCGCGATGTGCGACACCGCGTTGCGGAACACGTCCCATTCGCCCGCGAGCGCCGCGTCGATCAGCAGGCTGCCGGTGCGCGGATCGACCATCCCGTCGTACACGGGATCGAGCCGGCCCGGCCCGCCGACCCAGTGCAGCCGCGCATAGAACAGCAGCAGCCCCATCAGCCCGAGCCAGAACACCGGCACCGAATTGCCGATCAGCCCGACGAAGCGCGCGATATGATCGATCGGACGGTTGTGCTTCACGGCAGCCGCGACGCCGAGCGGCACGCCGATCGCGATGCCGATCAGCGTCGCGATCGTCGCCAGTTCGAGCGTGGCCGGGAATACGCGCTTGATGTCGTCGAGCACGGGGTTTGCGGTCAGCAGCGACATGCCGAGATGGCCGTGCAGTACATCGCGCGCATAGATCAGGAATTGCGTGACGAGCGGCTTGTCGAGCCCGAGCGCGATGCGTTCGGCCGCATATGCCTCGGCCGACGCACGATCGCCGAGGATCGCGAGCACGGGGTCGATCGGCACCTTGCGGCCGATCACGAACGTCAGCGCGAGCAGCCCCGCGAACGTGACGGCGAGCGTGAGCGTCCAGCGCAGCACGCGCAGTGCCCAGCGCACGGCCGGGCGCCGCGCGGGCAGCGTGCGCAGGGCTTCGAGGGAGGAGGCGGGAGTCGACATGCGGTGAATCTTATTGCTTCTTCAGGTTGCGGTACGACACGAGATCGTTGATCGGTCCGACTTCGAGCCCGCTCACGCCGGGCCGCGTCGCGACCTGCGCGACTTTCTCGAACATGATCACGAACGGCGAGCGCGCGAGCATCTCCTTCTGCATCGCCTGATACCGTTGCGCGCGTTTCGCGGCGGTCGGCTCGGCGAGCGCGGCGTCGGTTTCCTTCGTCAGTTGCGGAATGTCCCAGCTGTTGCGCCAGGCCAGCATTTTATAGCTCGACTTGTCGGAATTGTCGGGGTTCCACGCAAAACCCTGCGCGTTGCTGTGCGGATCGATGTAGTCGGCCGACCATTCGCCGATGTAGATGTCGTGCTGGCGCGCGCGGTATTTCGCGAGCGTCTGCTTGTTGTCGCCGGGGATCAGCTGCACCTTGATGCCCGCCTGCGCGAAGTTCGCCTGCACGGCCTGCGCGATTTCGGTGTACGGATAATCGTTGCGCACGTCCATCGTCACCGAGAACCCGTTCGGCACGCCGGCCTTCGCGAGCAGCGCCTTCGCCTTCGCGACGTCGAGCCGGTACGGGTTCGCGTTCAGCGTGCCGAGGAAACCTTCGGGCAGGAAGGTCTGGTGGACCTTGTAGGTCGTCTTCACCACGTTGCCCTGGATGCCCGCATAGTCGACGAGCCACTTCAGCGCTTCCTGCACGTCGGGCTTCGCGAGCGTCGCATTCTTCGTGTTCAGGCCGAGATACAGCAGCGTCGCCTGCGGCGATGCCGACACCTTCGCCTTGCCGGATTTCACGACCGACGCCAGATCGTCGGGGCTCAGGTCGCGTGCCGCATCGACGTCGCCGTTCTCCAGCAGCAGGCGCTGGCTCGCGGCTTCGGGCACGTGGCGCAGCACGATGCGCTTCATCGCGAGCGGCAGCCGGTAGCCGTCGAAGCGCTGCAGCACGACGCTGTCGCCGGCGGTCCACTTGACCAGCCTGTACGCGCCGGAGCCGGCCTCGTTGGTCTTCAGCCACGCGTTGCCGAAGTCGCTGCCCTGCTGGTGCGACAGCAGCAGCTTCCTGTCGAGCACCGAGGCGGGCCAGGAGCCCAGCACGTTCAGGACGAAGGTCGGCGCGTACTTCTGGTCGGTCGTGACCGACACCGTCAGGTCGTCGAGCTTCTTCACGTTGGCGACGACGTTCGCCTTCGTGAGCCCGATGCCGGTCAGCACGGCCGCGGGCCCCTTGTCGAGCAGCACCGCGCGCTGGATCGACCACGCGACGTCGTCGGCCGTCAGCGGGTTGCCCGAGTGGAACTTGAGGCCGGGGCGCAGCTTGAACGTATAGGTCAGCCCGTCGGTGCTCACCGTCCACGACTGCGCGACGTCGCCGTTGAATTTCGACGGATCGCGCAGGTCGACGCGCACGAGCCGGTCGTACGTGTTCGCGACGTATTCCTCCGGCACCAGCTCGTAGACCTCGCCCGGGTCCAGCGTCGTGAATTCGTCGAGCAGCGTGGCCATCACGAACATGTCCTTCGGCGTCTCCGCATGCGCGGCGGACAGCGGAACGGCGGCGAGAACGGATGCGGCGGCCAGCGCCGCGACGAGCCGGGATGTCAGGGGTTTCATCTGCGCTCCATGTGTCGTTGAAGTCGTTGAACGTGAACGGTGGGGAGAATGCGTCGGGCCGTCACATCAGGCGCCACGGGCCGCTTGCCGCATTGTCGATCTGGGGCAGCGCATGCGAGCCGGGCAGTTCGTAGTGCCACCATTCGCTGTCGATGTGCGCGAAGCCGGCCGCGTGCATCACGCCGAGCAGCAGCAGGCGGTTGCGCTGCACGGCTTCGGGCAGCCCCGCGTGGAAGTGGCCGGATGCGGCGACCATCTCGTCGAAGCCGGTGCCCATGTCGAGCGGCTCGCCATCCGCGCCGACGAGCGTCAGGTCGAGCGCGGTGCCGCGGCTGTGATTCGAGCCGCGGCCGAGATCGGCGACGAAGTTCGGGTCGGGCAGGAAATCCCACAGCACCTGCTGCGCCTGCGGCGGCCGGTACGCATCGTAGATGCGCAGCGTGAAGCCGGCCTGCGCGGCGACGTTCACCGCGCGGCGCAACGCGGCCTCGGCCGGCGCCAGCAGCAGGCAGTGCGCGCGGCGGTAGATCGGCTTGCCGGTCAGGTTGCGGTCGGTCGCGTAGACGAGGTCGATGTCGACGCGATGGGTGGCGGGCGTGATTTCGACGAGGCGGTGGTCGTTCATTGGCGGTTCGGGTTCGGTCGGGCTCGCTCAGGATTCGAATTGGTCGAACGTGTGCTGCAGTTCGCGGTTGCGCGCGACGCGCCGGTCGATCGCGGGGCCGAGGCGGTCGACCACGGCCGTGATCAGCAGGTTGAACAGGCAGGTGAGCGGTGCGAGCGAATCCCAGAACTGGCCGACGTCGGTCTTCACCTGCAGCAGGTCGGCCGGCCAGTCGCGCGCCCACGGGCACGAGAGGTCGGTGACCAGCGCGAACGGCTGCCCGCGCTCGGCGGCCGCCTGGCAATAGCGGCGCGCGCTGCGGGAATACGCGCGGGTGTCGGTGACGATGCAGTACGGCCGCTCGAATTCGGAGTTCAGCGAATCGACGTACGAGCCCGACTGGCCGTCGGAATAGAACACGCGCGGGCGCAGGTACTCGAGGTAGCTGCTGAACGCGTTGCTGATCCCGCGCGTCGACTGGATGCCGAGGATGAATACCGCGTCCGCATGCGCGATCCGGTCAGCGACCTGCGCGAACACCGGGCCTTCGGCGAGGCGGTACACGTGGCGGATCGCGTCGAGCTCGCGCTCGAGCGACGATGCGAGCGGGCTGTTGCCGGCATCGCCGTTGCCGTTTCCGTGGGCCGGTTGCGTACCCGCGATGCGGCGGTATTCGTCGAGCCGGTCGGTGATCATCCACGGGCGATCGCCTCCGCCGCGCAGCTCGCGTTTCAGGTCGTCGAGATTGCGGTAGCCGACGCTGCGCAGGAAGCGCCCGACCGAGATGCCGCTCGTGCCGGCCTGCTGCGCGATCTGGTCGGCCGTTTCGAGCCCGAGCCGGTCGAGGTTCGCGAGCATGTAGCTCGCGATGCGCTTCGCGGTCGGCGTGAGCTCGGCGTAGCGGGATTCGACGGTACGGGCGAACGCGCAGGTCATCGGCTGTTAGATCGTTGTCGTCTGATGATCGAATGTCATCTATCTAACGAAGCCAAAATCATTCGCGCCAGCGGATAAAAACTATGGTGTGAGGATAGGTGATAGGGTCGGAAGTGCGTTCGACGGTGGGGCGGTCCGCGCCGGAAGGGGCTTGATTTTATCTCTGCCAGGAATAATTTGCGTTTATGTCTGATGGAGATAATTTGCGTTTATGTCTGTCAGGCATATACTGCATTTATTGTCTTCGGGGATCCGTGCCGTGAACTTCATCGTCAATACGTCCGCGCAACTGGGCGAAATCCTGTCTTCCGCGCGTCAGGCAAAGGGCCTGACGCAAGCGGAAGCGGCCGGGAGAATCGGCGTGGGCCAGTCGCGCCTGTCGTCGCTCGAAACCACGCGTACCGAAAGCCTGTCGCTTAGCCAGTTGCTCGAGTTGACCGCGCTGTACGGTCTCGAACTCAGCATCCGTACGAAGGACGGGCACGACGCAGCCGACGTCGAGTGGTAAGCGATGGGACGCAGAACGCACACGCGCGCATTGTCGATCTGGACGAACGGCCAGCGGGTCGGCACGTGGCGGATTCCCGCGCGCGGCGACATGGAACTCCTGTACGACGCTGACTGGAAACAATCGGCCGTCGGCCGCCCGTTGTCGCTGTCGCTGCCGTTCGGTGTCGGCGAAGCACCGCTGCGCGGCGAACGCGTGAATCACTTCTTCGACAACCTGCTGCCGGACAGCGATGCCATTCGGCGCCGCCTGGCCGCCCGGTTCGGCACGGCGACGACCGAGCCGTTCGATCTGCTCGCCGCGCTCGGCCGCGACTGCATCGGCGCGGTGCAATTGCTCGGCGAGGACGATGCGCCGACCGGCCTGAATCGCATCGACGGTACGCCGCTGTCGGACGACGACGTGGCACGCGTGCTCGATCAGGCGAGCGGGGTGGCGACGGCAGGCGGGGACGACGACGATTTCCGGCTGTCGCTGGCCGGCGCGCAGGAAAAGACCGCACTGCTGTTTCATGACGGACGCTGGATGCGCCCGCATGGCGCGACGCCGACGACGCATATTCTGAAATTGCCGCTCGGGCTGGTCGGCAACAAGCGGGCCGACCTGACGGCCTCCGTCGAGAACGAGTGGCTGTGCCTCGCGATCCTGCGCGCGTTCGGCCTGTCGGTCGCGCAGGCGGAAATCGTGCGTTTCGGCGCGCACAAGGTTCTGTCCGTCGCACGCTTCGATCGTGCGCTGCATCGCGATGGCGGGTGGCTGTTGCGCATGCCGCAGGAGGACTTCTGCCAGGCGCTCGGCGTGCCGCCTCATCTGAAGTACGAGTCGCACGGCGGCCCCGGTGTGCCCGATCTCGCAGGCCTCCTGCGCCGCTCCGAAACGTCGCGGGAAGATCTCGACACGTTGTTCGCCGCCCTGATCGTGTTCTGGATGCTTGCTGCACCGGACGGGCATGCGAAGAACTTCAGCCTGCGCCTGCTGGCGGGCGGCCGTTTCCGGCTGACGCCGCTTTACGACGTGATGTCGATCTGGCCGGTCGAAGGCGACGGCGCGAACCAGTGGTCGTGGCACAAGGCGAAGCTCGCGATGGCCGTGCACGGCAAGCGCAAGCACTATGCGATGCGCGACATCACGCGACGGCACTTTAGCGCGATGGCCGAGCACTGCCTGCTCGGCGATATCGCGACGCCGATCGTCGAACGGCTCGTCGCGATGACGCCGCATGTGATCGAATCGGTCGCCGCGGCGTTGCCGCCCGGCTTTCCGGCACGGGTCGCGGAACGGATTCTGGGCGGCTTGAGGTTTGCCGCGCAACGGCTCGACGCGATGCCGCGAGAGTGAACCGCTTCCGGTCGCGGCGCAGGTCGCCGGGATCCGGCGTATTCGCATCCGCACGGGCCGGCTCGAAACGATCGGTGATTCGAGTCGACCGCATCGTATCCCGATCTCGTGTTGTCGCCATGCAGGGTCGTCACGACCGGGCGCAATCGTCTCCCCTCATTCACCGAAATCCGTTCCCTTCCCGCCATCCCGCTGCACCGCAATAATTACAAAATTAAAGTCGATCAGCTTAATTCATTAATTCAGGTTAATAATTCATTTAATTTATTCGTCGAATTGTATTTAACTTGCGTGACGGGATGTTCGATTTTCGATAATCCGAAAAACGGCATGTGTTCCGTAATGGGAATTCACTTGATCGCAAGAATGAAGGAGAAGTCATGACGAATCTTTCTCGACGCAGGATGCTGGCGAATACGGCCGGCGCCATTGCCGCCGCCGGTATTGCGGTATCGGCCAAGGCCGCCTCGTTCGGCAATCCGGACAGTCCGCCGGAAGGCGCGGTCAATGCGCGCAACCGCCAGAGCCTGACCGATCCGGGGCCCAAAAATCCGGCTATCGCCAACCAGTTTCCGTCCTTTCAGGATCCGCCGGCCACCGATATCAACGGCATGCCGTTATTCTGGGCCTCGTTCAATAATTCGCATAAAAGAATTCAAAATGGCGGATGGGCGCGTGAAGTCACTCAGGACGATTTTGCGATTTCCGAAACCATTTCCGGCGTCAACATGCGCCTGACGCGCGGCGGCATTCGCGAGATGCACTGGCACCAGCAGGCCGAGTGGGCCATCATGCTCGACGGCCGGTGCCGGATCACGGTGCTCGACGAACTCGGGCGGCCATCGGTGCAGGACGTGAAAACCGGCGATCTCTGGTATTTCCCGCCCGGCCTGCCGCATTCGCTGCAGGGCCTCGGCACCGACGGCGCCGAATTCCTGCTCGCGTTCGATAACGGCCGCGCATCCGAATTCAACACGCTGCTGCTGACCGACTGGGTCGCGCACACGCCGCCCGACGTGCTCGCGCTCAACTTCGGCGTGCCGGCCGACGCATTCCGGAACATCCCGCTCGACAACCTGTGGATCTTCCAGGGCGACGAACCGGGCCCGCTCGCGGAAGCCCAGCGCGCATCGGCGTCGGCGGCAGGGGCGCCGCCGCATCCGTTCATCTTCTCGCTCGGCGACATGAAACCGGTCAGGAAGACCCGCGGCGGCGAAGTGCGGATCGCGGACAGCACGAACTTCAACGTGTCGACGACCGTCGCGGCGGCGCTCGTCACCGTGCATCCGGGCGGCATGCGGGAACTGCACTGGCACCCGAACGCGGATGAATGGCAGTACTACCTGCAGGGCGAGGCACGGATGACCGTGTTCGACACGGGGCCGAAGGCGCAGACGGCCGACTTCCGCGCGGGCGACGTCGGCTACGTGAAGAAAAGCCTCGGGCACTACGTGCAGAACACCGGCAACACCGATCTGGTGTTCCTCGAGATCTTCAAGACCGACCGCTATGCGGAAGTGTCGCTGTCCGACTGGCTCGCGCATACGCCGCCGAAGCTCGTCGAAGCGCACCTGAACGTCGCGCCGGACGTGATCGCGCAGTTTCCGCGCAACCGTCCCGACGTCGTGCCGCTGTAACGCCGCCGCTGCCGCCGCGGCCGGCAGCCGACATGCCGGCCGCGGCGCCCGACCTTCAGGAATCCTGCTTCATTCGAACGGAACACCACCATGATTCCCGTCACGAACAAACCTGCCGGCAGCTTCGCGCTGCCGAGTCTGCCTGCCGGCCATACCGGCCACACCGGCCACCCCGACGGCGCGGCGCGTGCCGCGCTGGAAGGGCGCCGCACCGGCGTCGCCGCGCTGCTGCCGTTCGTCGGCCCGGCCGTGATCGCGTCGATCGGCTATATGGACCCCGGCAACTTCGCGACCAACATCCAGGCCGGTGCCGCGTACGGCTACCGGCTGCTGTGGGTCGTGCTGGCCGCGAACGCGATCGCGATGCTGTTCCAGGCAATGTCGGCGAAGCTCGGCATCGTGACCGGCCGCAATCTCGCGGAGCTGTGCCGTGACCGGTTTCCCGCGCCGGTCGTATGGGGCATGTGGGTCGCGTCCGAGATTGCCGCGATGGCGACCGATCTCGCCGAATTCCTCGGCGGCGCGCTCGCATTCGGGCTGTTGTGCCACCTGTCGCTGTTCGCGGGGATGATCGCGACGGCGTTCGCGACCTGCGCGATCCTCGCGCTCGAAAAGCGCGGCTTCCGGCCGCTGGAAGCCGCGATCGCGGCGCTGGTCGGCGTGATCGGCGCGTGCTATCTCGGCGAACTGCTGATCGCGCCGCAGGACTGGCATGCGGCCGCGTTCCACCTGGTCGTCCCGCAGATTCCGGATCGCGCGGCGCTGACGATCGCGGTCGGGATCGTCGGCGCGACGATCATGCCGCACACGCTGTATCTGCATTCGGGGCTCACGCAGGATCGCACCGCGCCGCGCGACGATACGGAGCGGCGGCGGCTCGTGCGCTTCTCGAATCGCGAGGTGGTCGTCGCGCTCGGGCTGGCCGGGTTCGTGAATCTCGCGATGGTGATGATGGCGTCGTCGGCGTTTCACGCGAGCGCGCCGGGCATGACCGACATCGGCGACGCGTATCACACGCTGATCCCGGTGCTCGGGCCGGCGGCCGGCGCGCTGTTTCTCGTCGCGCTGCTGACCTCGGGCGTGTCGAGTTCGGTGGTCGGCACGATGGCCGGGCAGGTCGTGATGCAGGGCTTCATCCACCGCCGCATGCCGGTCTGGGTGCGGCGCGCGGTGACGGTCGTGCCCGCGTTCGCGGTGGTCGCGCTCGGCTGCGACGTCACGCGCGCGATGGTCGCGAGCCAGGTGGTGCTGAGTTTCGTGCTGCCGATGCCGATGATCGCGCTGCTGATGCTGTCGGCGCGCGCGGACGTGATGGGCGCTTACGCGATGCGGATGCCGCTGCGGATCGTCGCCGGCGCGGCGACGGTCGTGATCGTCGGGTTGAATGCGTACCTGGTGTGGGCGGCATTCAATTGACCGGCGGCGGGCCGCCGCCTGCTGCCCGCTGCCTACTGCTGCATGTCCGGCGCCTCGCGCAGCCGCCAGATCGCATTGCACTGCTGGCCGCCGAGGCTCGTCGAGCGCAGCGTGACGACGGTGCCGGGCGCGATCCGGTACGTGAAATGCGCCGTCAGCTCGGTGCCTTTCCGCTGCGGCTGCCCGTCGACCAGCACTTCGCACAGCAGCGGCGACGGCGACCCGGACGGGTGCGTGACATAGACGTTCAGCCGCGCGATGTCGCGTGTCGCGGTGAACACGACTTCGTGGTTCCCGCTGCCGATCAGCATCGTGCCGCCGGGTTCGTCGATCGCCTGCAGGTAGGCGCCCGCGCTTGTCTCGATCGTTGCGGCCGCAACGGTCAGCCCGGCCGAGCGCACGTAGTCGGTTGCCGCGATGCGCGCGGCGACCGCGTCGGACTGTGCCGGCGTGCCGTCCGACAACGCGAATGGCACGCCGTCGCGCAGCGCGGCGTCGACGTGGTTCGCGTAGTAGCGCCAGCGGTCGAGGAAGCGGATGTCGCCGGTCATGTGCAGCGCGCGGATCGGCTCGCCGTGATACCGGAGCGTCGTCGTGCCGGTGCCGGCATCGAACGCTTCGTGAATGCCGTACTTGCTGACGAAGTTCTGGACCGGATCGAGCAGCGCCGTTTCGCCCTGGGCGCTCCACAGGTGCAGGAACGTCGTATCGATCCCGAAGCATTCCTGGAAATCGGTGCCGATGCGGGCGGTGCAGTCGCGCAGGTGGCCGGCGTAGCGTGCCCACGCGTCGGCGGTCCCGGCAACGAGCCCGGCCTGCAAGGCGCTGCCGTGGCGTGCGGAGACTTCGTCGACGACGAGGCGCCAGTGATGGTCGCGCCGCTCGCCGATCAGCGGCGTGACGACGAACGTGCAGAACAGCGGGTCGGGGCACGCGTGGAGCCGGTCGTCGCCGATCTGCGAGAACAGGTCGAACGGCGGCGCGCAGAACCAGATGTCGGCGTCGTACAGCGCGAGCTTGCGGATCTGCGGGTTGCGTGCGCAATACTCGGCTGCCTCGATGAAGCGGCCGACCGGCAGCGCATACGCGCTCGACGCGTCGATCACGTCGACCGACTGGCTCGCGAGGATCTGCCGCTTGCGGTCGGACAGCCCGTAGCCGATCACCGCGATCCGGCCGTCGTAGCCGGTGTGCCGCAGCGACAGCAGGAACGGCACGAGCATCTCGTACCACGCGCGGTTGTTGTCGTTGATCGCCACGCAGACCGCGTGTTCGCTCGATTGCATGTTCGCCCCCCGTTGCGCGCGCCCGGCTCAGTAGCCGACGTGGCGCTCGCAGACGACCGCGCCGCAACCGCGGCTGTCGTGATACGTAATATGAAACTGCTTGTTGTCCCACAGCCACTGGAACACCGCCTGGTACACGCCGGCCACGGTCATGTCGTGCAGCACGATCTTCTTGCGCGCCAGCGGGCCGAAACGGTTCAGTTCGGCGAGCGTCTGCTCGTACGTATGGGTGGTGTCGATGAACAGCAGGTCGGCGGCGAGCGGCTCCATCGCGAGATCGTCGGCGATCCGGAATTCGAAGTCGATCGACAGGTCTTTCGCCGCCTGCTCCAGTTCGGGCCGGATCTGGAAATACTCGTCGGAGATGTCGACCGACACGAGGCGCTTCGGCTGCGCGAGCAGGAAGGCCGTCGTGGTCAGCCCGGTGAACACGCCGAGCTCCAGGATGGTGTCGCATCCGGCGGCCGTTTGCGTATAGAAATCGAAGCGGGAGGGGCTGTCGCCGAGCCAGCCGATCGGCTCGATCTTGTACTGAAGGAACTCCATTCGCAGTTGTTGTAGCGTGCGCATCCTGTTTTCCTTGGCGAAGCGGATTGGCGGATTCGATGGTCCCGATCGTCGCCGGTCGCGGCCGGCGTCCGTGGCGTCGCGCATTGTAGATCGCCCGCGCCGCACGGCATAGCACCGCCACGGCGGCTCGCGGCGATTACCCGCGCGCCGGCAGGGCCGGGCGCGCGGGCGGGCGCCATTATTTCGCGAGCGTGCGGTATGACACGAGGTCGTTGATCGGCCCGATTTCCGGCCCGGTCACGCCGGGGCGCGTCGCGACCTGCACGACCTTCTCGAACATGATGATGAACGGCGAGTTCGCGAGCACGGCCTTCTGCAGCGCTTCGTAACGCTGCGCGCGTTTCGCGGGCGACGGCTCGACGAGCGCGGCCTCGGTGTCCTTCGTCAGTTGCGGAATGTCCCAGCTGTTGCGCCACGCGAGCATCTTCGTCGGCGACTGGTCGGAGTTGTCCGGATTCCACGCGAAGCCGCGCGCATTGCTGTTCGGGTCCATGTAGTCGGGCGACCATTCGCCGACGAAGATGTCGTGCTGGCGCGCGCGATACTTGCCGATCGCCTGCTTCGCATCGCCCGGAATCAGCTTCACGCGGATGCCGCCCAGCGCGAAGTTCGCCTGCAGCGCCTGCGCGATCTCGAGGTACGGATAGTCGTTCGGCATGTCCATCGTCACGTCGAAGCCGTTCGGCAGGCCGGCCTTGGCGAGCAGCGCCTTCGCCTTCGCGACGTCCTGCTTGTACGGCCGCGCGTTCGACGCGCCGAGGAAGCCTTCGGGCAGGAAGGTTTCATGCACCTTGTACGTCGTGCTGACGATGTTGCGCTGGATGCCGTCATAGTCGACCAGCCATTTCATCGCCTGCTGCACCTCGGGTTTCGCGAGGTTCGGGTTCTTCGTGTTCAGGCTCAGGTACAGCAGCGCGGACACCGGCCACGATGCGACCTTGATCTTGCCGGCCTTCGTCAGCGCGGCGAGGCTGTCGGGGCTCAGGTTGCGCGCGGCGTCGGCGTCGCCGTTCTCCAGCAGCAACCGTTGCGCGGACGCTTCGGGCACGTGGCGCAGGACGACGCGTTTCATCGGGTACGGCGTGCGGTATTTCTCGAAGCGCTGCAGCACGATGGTCTCGTTGGGCGTCCACTTGACGAGCTGGTACGGGCCCGAGCCAGCGTCGTTGGTCCGGAGCCAGCCGCTGCCGAAATCGTTGCCCTGCTGGTGCGACAGCAGCAGCTTCTTGTCGAAGACCGATGCCGGGCATGCGCTCAGCACGTTGAGCACGAAGCTCGGTGCGTACTTGCGGTCGGTTTCGAGCACGACGGTCTGCGGATCGACCACGCGCACCTTCTGCGCCACGTTCGCCTTCGTGAGGCCGAGGTCGGCGAGCACGCCGGCCGGGCCCTTGTCGAGCAGGATGGTGCGCTGCAGCGACCACGCGACGTCGTCGGCGGTGACCGGGTTGCCGGAATGGAACGTGAGGCCGGGGCGCAGCTTGAACGTGTAGGTCACGCCGTCGGCGCCGACCGTCCACGATTGCGCGATCTGCCCGTCGAAGCGCGTCGGGTCCTTCAGGTCGACGCGCACGAGCCGTTCGTAGGTATTCGCGACGTACTCCGACGGCACCAGTTCGTAAATCCCGCTCGGGTCGAGGGTCGTGAATTCGCCGAGCTGCGTGGCGACGACGAAGATGCCGGGCGGCGTGGCCGCCTGCGCCGGCAGCGCCGGAACAAGCGCGACGAGCGCGGCGCTGACGAACAGCCGGGACAGCAGGTGCTTCATGCGGGCTCCGTTGAAAGGGAATCGTGGGTGCGATTCTCTCATCGACGGCCACCCGGATGAAAATATTCAGCGTGCGCGCCGACGGGCCGGCGCGCAGGCGCGAGCCGGGCGGGCGCCCGGCGTCGGCGGGGTTCGGATCAGATCAGGCAGCGTGCGAGCGCGAAGCGCATCGTTTCCTCGGGCGGCTCGCTGCCCGAGCCGCGCACGACCTTGACGACCGAACCGTTGCCCGACGGCGTCAGCGTGACGAAGTACGAGTTCGAGCCGACGGCGATGTCGGTCACGCCGTTGTGCTGCGATTGCTCGGTGCCCGGCAGGCGGCTGTCGAGGCAGTTGGCGATCGCGTAGGCCGGACGTTGCGACGACACGTACATCATCGGCGCCGCGCCGGACGAGGCGGCCGAGTCGGACGACGGCGCGGAACCGCAGGCGGCGAGCAGGGCGGCGGGAAGGAGCAGCAGGAATCGTTTCATGGTGGGTCGTCGTGGGTCTCGTATCGAGGCTGGGGCGCGGGGTAGGCGAAACGCGAAGCTTCGCGACGAAACCGCCCGGAATCGGGCCATGTTTGACGGACGACGATGCGGCAGGCGGCTGACGACGGAGTATACCCGCAGCATTTGACGCCGTTGACGCGTTGAAACGATTCGATACACAACAAGCACCCGCTGCCGCGCGGCGGCAGCGGGCGTTTCAGGGGGTGGCGAATGGGCACCTGCCGGTGTTGTCGATCTTATTGGCCGATCTGGTGGCTGACCGCATTTTCCTGCTGGTTCAGCACGTGCTTTTCGCTCTTCGTGATGTGGCTGCGATCCTGCGCAGCCATGTCCCGCTCTTCCCGGCGGATCTTGCGGTCGTCACGGTGCAGGCGCGCGGCCTGTGCGTGCGACATCTCGCCTTCCTTCACTTCGTGACGGATCCGGCGATTCTGGTTTGCGAGGCGCTGGTTGACCGCTTCGCGGCGCGGATGCGCCTGTTGCCACGATGTGTCGGCGAACGCGGTGCCGGTCAGTACCGACATCAGGGCGGCGGCAATCGCGAGATGGCGGGTCAGGGCTCGCATGGTGTTTTCTCCTGTCGTTGCGCGCTCGAATCGTGGGCGCTTGTCCAGAAAACGCGGCGCGGGCACCGGCTGTTGACGTTTCCGCCTGTATCGATTGCAAGTCTTTATTACGTCGGCGCGTGGCGGCGCGGGCTCCGGCCGCCGCGCACGCGGATCAATGCGCGCCGGCCGCCGCCGCGTCGGCATCGCCGCCGCCCGAGCGCGACGGTTTCGTGATCCAGATCAGCGGAATGATCGCGACGAAGATGATCGCCGATACATAGAAGATGTCGTTCAGCCCCATCACGGCCGCTTGCGAATCGACCGACGAGTTGAAGAGCGCGAGCGCCGAATCGGGGCTCAGGTGCAGCAGCGAGCGCGTCGTGTCGACGTGTTGCGCGAAGGTCGGGTTGTCGATGCTCGCCTGTTCGGTGAGCCGCGCGTGATGCAGGATCGTGCGGTCGTTCCAGGCGTTGCTGATCAGCGACGTGCCGACGGCGCCGCAGAACGTGCGGCCGAAATTCGACAGGCCGGCGGCGGCCGGAATCTTTTCCGGCGGCAGCCCGGACAGGATGATCGACGTCAGCGGCACGAAGAACATCGCCATCGGGATGCCTTGCAGCAGCGTCGGCAGCACGAGGTCCCAGCGCGACACGTCGGTATAGAAGGTCGTGCGCATCATGAACACGACCGCGAAGCCGACGAACGCGAGCGTCGCGATGTAGCGCGGATCGGTGCGCGGCAGCAGGCGCCCCATGACCGGCGTGAGCAGGATCGCGAACACCCCGAGCGGCGCGGTGGCGAGCCCCGAATCGACCGCGCGGTAGCCGAGATAGCCCTGCATCCACTGCGGCAGCAGCACGAGCGTGCCGAAGAACATCCCGTAGGCGACCGAGATCGCGATCGTGCCGCCTGCGAAATTGCGCTGCGTGAAGAGCCGCAGGTCGACGATCGGGTTGGCCTCGTGCAGCTCCCACACGAGGAAGAACGCGAAGCCGATCAGCGCGACGATGCCGAGCGCGACGACGACGGGCGAGTTGAACCAGTCGAGATCCTTGCCCTTGTCGAGCATGATCTGCAGCGACGCGACCCACAGCACGAGCAGCAGCAGGCCGACCGTATCGATCGGCAGGCGGCGCGTGGCCGATTCGCGATCCCGGAACACGATCCACGTGACGGCGGCCGCGAAGAAGCCCACCGGGATGTTGATGTAGAAGATCCACGACCAGTTGTAGTCGTACGTGATCCAGCCGCCGAGCGACGGCCCGGCGATCGGGCCGACGAGCGCCGTCATCGACCACAGCGCCAGCGCGCTCGACGATTTCTGCCGCGGCCACGCGCCGAGCAGCAGCGCCTGCGACAGCGGCGCGAGCGGCCCGGCGACCGCGCCCTGCAGGATTCGCGCGGCGAGCAGCGTCGGCAGGTTCGGCGCGATCCCGCACAGCCACGACGCGAACACGAACAGCAGGATCGACGTGACGAACAGGCGTACCTGGCCGAAGCGCTGCGTGAGCCAGCCCGTCAACGGAATCGACACCGCGTTCGCGGCCGCAAAGATCGTGATGACCCACGTGCCTTCGTCGACCGACACGCCGAGGTCGCCCGAGATGGTCGGAATGGCGACGTTCGCGATCGACGAGTCGAGCACGTTCATGAACATCGCGAGCGATACCGCGATCGTGCCGATCGCGAGCTTGCCGCCCGACAGCGGGGCTGGAGATGACGGAGTGGACATGGGTTTCCTGCGTAAGAAGCGTAAGGTGCTTGACGGCTGCGGCCCGTCGCGGCGGGCACGCGCCGCCGCGCACGCACGCGCGGGAAGGCGACGCAGGCGCGGCGCGGCTGCTGAACGGAAGGGCGCACGGCGCGCGATGCGGCCCGGTAGCCGGGGCCGACGCGTGCGATGTGCGGCTCGATCGGATGCACGAAGCCGTGACGGGCTTCGGAAGGCGGGATGCTGCCGGTCAGGAAGGCGGGACGCGCGTGATGCGTCTGCGGGCAGCGGTCAGGCGGCTGGCGTCGCCGGTGGAGTCGTTGTGCATCGCGACAGGCTAACGATGCGGCGAGCCGCCATCAACACGGGCCGGCTCATTAATCGATTTCGCGCCGCGCAATAATCGGTGTGCGAACCGAGCCGGTTACGGTGCGGTTCGCCATGCGGTGAACAGTTCCGCGAGGAAATCGACGAACGCGCGCACCTTGCTGTCGAGCGTCGCGCGCCGCGGGTACAGCACGTGCAGTTCGACGTCGTCGGCCCGGTGCCAGTCGGGCAGCACGATTTCGAGTTCGTTCCGTTCGAGCCGGCGGGCCGTGTAGTGCGTCGAGGCCAGCGCGATGCCGCCGCCGCTCGCGGCCTGGCGCAGCACCGTCACCGATTCGTTGGTGATCAGCACCGGCCGCACCGGCACGTCGGCGACTTCGCCGGCCGCATTGGTGAGCCGCAGCGTCAGGCCGGGCGCGTCGCGGCCGACGAGCAGCAGGTCGTGCCGCGCAAGGTCCTGCGGCGTGGCGGGCCGGCCGACGCGGTCGAGATAGGCGGGGCTCGCCGCGAGCTTCGCCTGCGACCAGCCGAGCGAGCGTGCGATGTAGCTGGAGTCGGTCAGCAAGCCCGCGCGCAGCGCGACGTCGAAGCCGTGCTCGACGAGATCGAGCGGGTTGTTGTCGTAGATCAGCACGAGCTGGACGAGCGGGTAGCGCCGGCGAAACTCGGCGAGCGCCGGCTCCAGTTCGAACAGGCCGATCGAGTAGGGCACCAGCACGCGCAGCGTGCCTTCCGGCGCCATGCGCAGCGCGCGGGCCTGGCGGTCCGCGTCGAGCAGGATGTCCTCGGCGCGCAGGCAGCGCTCGTAGTAGTCGCGTCCGGCCTCGGTGACGGACACGCGGCGCGTGGTCCGGTACAGCAGCTGGACGCCGAGATCGTCCTCGAGCTGCTTGACCTTGCGGCTCACGCGGCTGAGCGGCATGTCGAGTTGCGTGGCGGCGGCGGTGAAGTTGCCGCGCTCGACCACGCGCAGGAATATGCGGATGCTTTCGAAGTTCATACGGGGTGCTTCCGTGTTCGACCTGCGCGCATCTTACCTTCGCCGGCCGGATCGCTCCGTGCGGCGGCGATTATCCTGCCCGGTGCAATAACGCATCCTGTCCGCGCCTCTTAGTGGCGGCGGCGCGCCCCCGTATGCTCGCCGCATGAAATTCGCCTTGCCCGATCTGCCGCCGCGCGCGGCCTTCCGCACCGTGCTGCGCGACGCACGGCCCACGCTGCCGCCCGGTGCGCTCGCCTTCGCGTTGCGCAATACGGCCGCGTCGCTGCTCGCGCTCTACATTGCCTTCCGGATGAATCTCGACGACCCGAAATGGGCCGCATCGACGGTGTGGATCGTCGCGCAGGGCAGCCGCGGGATGGGCTTGTCGAAGAGCCAGTACCGGATTCTCGGCACCGCGATCGGCGCGGTCGTCGCGCTCGTGCTGACCGGTGCATTCGCGCAGACCCCCGAACTGTTCCTGCCGGCGCTCGCCGCCTGGATCGGCCTGTGCGCGGGCGTCGCGACGTTCCAGCGGAATTTCCGCGCCTATGCGGCGGTGCTCGCCGGCTACACGGCCGCGATCGTCGCGATGGATGCGGTATCCGCGCCGTTGCACGCGTTCGACATCGCGGTCGCGCGGTTCCTCTACGTGGTGGTCGGCATCCTGTGCGGCGCGCTGTTCGATACGGTCTTCGCGCCGGGCGCGCCGCTGGACGATGTCCGTACGCGGCTCAGGCGCTATCTCGACCGCGCGGCGGCGGTCGGCGCGGGTGCGCTGCGCCGCGAGCCGAACGTCGCTGCCGTGCACCGGCTGTTCGCGGATGCGCTCGAACTCGACACGGCGGCCGAATATGCGGCCACCGGCGCGCCGCCGGTGCGTAACGCGATCGGTCATCTGCGCACGGCGGTGCTGGGCGTGCTGTCCGCGCAGGCCGCGGGGCAGGCGTTGCACGATCACGCGGCGCGCAGCGGCGGCACGCCGGACCCGCTGGTCGCCGATGCCGCGCAGGTGCTCGACGGCGTGGCGGCGTCGGGCGAAGCGGGCGCCGCGCTCACCGCATTGCGGGCGCGCGTGGACGACGCGGTGCGCGCCGAGGCCGCGGAGCCGGCCGGCTCGGACCCGTCGCGCCTGCTCACGCTCGACCGGCTGGCGGCGCTGCTTGCCGGGTTCGACGCCGCCTTTGCGGGCAAGGCGTGGCTGGACCTGCCGAATCCGCCGGCGTCGCGGGTGCGCTATGCGTTCCACCACGATCCGGTGCTCGCGTGGCACAACGGGATGCGCGCGTTCATCGCGGTGCTGATCGCCGCGGCGTTCTGGATCGTGACGGCGTGGCCGTCGGGCGCCGGGTTCGTCGCGATCACGGGGGTGGTCTGCGCGCTGTTCTCGACGCGCCCGAACTCGGTGGGCGCCACCGTCGGCTTCCTGAAAGGAGCCGCCTGCGCGGCGGTCGCGGGCGCCCTTTGCAACTTCGTGCTGCTGCCGGCGGTGTCGGGCTTCGAGATGCTCGCATACATCCTCGGCGTGTTCACGATCGGCGCGGGCATCGCAATGCGTCATCCACGCGCGGCCGGCATCGGTAGCGGCTTCTCGATCTTCTTCTGGAATTTCACGTCGCCGGACAATACGGCGCGCATCGGCGACGCCGCCTTTCTCAATTCGGCGCTTGCCACGCTGCTCGGCATCGCGTTCGGCGCGATGGTGTTCGCGCTCGTGTTCCCCGGCGATCCCGGCGCGAGCCGGCGGCGCCTGCATTGCGCGGTGCGCGCCGACCTCGCACGCATCGCACGCAATCCACGGGCGTGGCCGGCGAGCGCGTGGCTGAGCCGCACGGCCGACCGTCTCGGGCGCGAGCTCGGCTTCGCGGGCCGTCTGCCAGCCACCCTCATCGAGCGCGACCTGCGCGACTTGCTCGCGGCCTGGACGATCGGCGACAGCCTGTTGGCGCTGGCCGAACTGGCGGCGCGCGAGCCGGCGGCGCGCCGTGCGGTCGCGTTGGTGCGGGGGCGGGTCGGGCTCGCGGATTTCGCCCGGCTCGAGCGGGCTTGCGGCGCGGCGGCCCGCGTGCTGCTGCGGCGCGTGACCGAGGTCGACAGCGACGACGGGCGCGCGCTGCTGCGCGGTGTCGTGCTGCTGCGGACGATCGCGGAGACGGCGGCCGCGCATGACGGCTTCCTGCGCGGCCGTCGGGATTGACGGGCAGACGGCGGCGGGGCGGCGGGGCGCGCGAGCGGCGGCCCGCGCGTCAACTGAGGCGATAGGCCTTGCCGGGCGTCACTTCCGCCGGTAGCGGCTCGCGGTTCAGTTCGAGCAGCGTGCGCTCGATCGTCCGCGTCATGGCATCGAGCGCGAGATGGTTCGGCCCGTCGCCGAACGGTTCGGCGATCGCATGGGCGATCGCGTCGAGCGCGATCAGCGTATAGGCGACGAACACGGTGACGAACGGCGTTGCCGCGCCGATCGAATCGACGAGGCCGAACGGCAGCAGCACGCAGTACGCATAGATGGTCCGGTGCAGCAGCACGTCATACGAGAACGGGATCGGCGTCGACGCGATGCGCTCGCAGCCGCTCACCATCGCGACGAGATCGTCGAGGCGTGCGTCGAGCATCCACAGTCGCGTATCGGCGAGGCGCCCGGCGTCGGCGCGCGCGGCGAATGCTTCGCGCAGTTCGTGAACGATCGCGACCGGCGCATACCGGGCGGCGGCGATACGCGTACAGGCGGCGCCGTCGAGCAGCGTGCGCAGGTCGGCCGCCGGATCGGTGCCGCGCAGCTGATGCTTCAGCGCATAGACGAACGCGACGACCTTGCGCACGAACGCCTGCCGTGACGCGTCGTCATCGTCGATCGCGCCGTAGCAGAGCGCCTGCGATACCAGCGTGCGCGTGGCGGTCAGCACGCCGCCCCACAGCTGACGGCCCTCGCGGTAGCGTTCGTAGCTCGCATTGTTGCGAAACCCCGCGAAGATCGCGAGCGTGAGGCCGATCAGCGTGAACGGCGTCGGGTTCAGCGGCACCTTCTCGCCGAGCACGCGGCCGCCGCCCCACACCGCGACGACGCTGATCGCGAGCGTCAGCACGAGTTGCGGCAGGATGGTCGGCAGCACCGATCCGTTCCAGACGAGCAGCATCCGCAGCCAGTGCTCGCGCGGACGAACGATCATCGCCGTGCTCCGTCAGGCGGCGATCGATGCCGGCGCGGCCGCGCGATGCAGCAGCACGGGTACCGACTTCGACGTCGGCGTGTTGCACACGTCGCCGACGCTGTCGAGCGGCACCAGCGGGTTGGTTTCCGGGTAGTACGCGCCGATGCAGCCGCGCGGGATGTCGTACTCGACGAGCAGGAAGCCGTCCGCGCGCCGCTCGATGCCGTCGTGCCACACGGTTTCCATGTCGACCCATTCGCCGGCCTTCAGGCCGAGCATCGCGAGATCGTCGCGGTTGGCGAACACCACGCGGCGCTGGCCGAACACGCCGCGATAGCGGTCGTCGAGCCCGTAGACGGTCGTGTTGTACTGGTCGTGCGAGCGCGTCGTCATCAGCGTCATCAGGCGTTCGCCGTGCAGCGCGCGGGCGCGCTGGATCGGCGTGTCGGCGGGCAGCGGGTGCGCGATGAAGTTCGCCTTGCCCGTCGGCGTGAGCCATTCGCGGTCGCGCGACGCGACGCGCAGGTGGAAGCCGCCCGGCCGCGCGATGCGCGTGTTGTAGTCGTAGAAGCCGTCGAGGGTGGCCTCGATCGCGTCGCGGATCTTCGCGTAATCGTCCTTGTAGGCGAGCCAGTCGACCTTGCCGCTGCCGAACAGCGCATGACCGATGTGCGCGACGATCGCGGGCTCCGACATCAGGTTCGGCGAGGCCGGCTTGTTCATCCCGTACGACACGTGGACCATGCTCATCGAATCCTCGACCGTCACGCCTTGCGCGACGTTGTCCTGCAGGTCGATCTCGGTGCGGCCGAGCGTCGGCAGGATCAGCGCGTCGCGGCCGTGGATCAGGTGGCTGCGGTTCAGCTTCGTCGTGATGTGCACGGAAAGATCGCAGCGGCGCATGCCTTCCCACGTGCGCGGCGTGTCGGGCGTCGCCATCGCGAAGTTGCCGCCGAGGCCGATCAGCACCTTCACGTGGCCTTCGAGCATGCCTTCGATCGTCTCGACGACGTCGTAGCCGTGGTGGCGCGGCGGTTCGAAATCGAACACGTGGCCGAGCCGGTCGAGGAACGCCTGCGACGGCTTTTCCTCGATCCCGACCGTGCGGTTGCCCTGCACGTTCGAGTGGCCGCGCACCGGGCACAGGCCGGCGCCGGGACGGCCGATGTTGCCGCGCATCAGCATCAGGTTCGTCAGCATCTGCACGGTCGCGACCGAATGCTTGTGCTGCGTGATGCCCATCCCCCACGTCGCGATCACGCGTTCGCTGCGCGCGTAGAGCTGCCCGAGGCTGTCGATCTGTTCGTACGGCACGCCGCTTTCGGCGGTCAGCGCGGACCAGCTTTCGTTGCGAAGATCGTCGGCAAACGCGTCGAATCCGGCCGTGTGCTCGCCGATGAACGCGGTGTCGAGCACGCGCGGCGTACCGGCGGCGCGCGCGGCGTCGTCGAGTTCGAGCACGCGCTTCGCGATCCCCTTGATCAGCGCGAAATCGCCGCCGATCGTCGGCTGGATGAACGTCGATGCGATCTTCGTGCCCGACATCGTCAGCATCTCGATCGGGCTTTGCGGATCGGCGAAGCGTTCGAGGCCGCGCTCCTTGAGCGGGTTGATCGACACGATCGTCGCGCCGCGCTTCGCGCATTCGCGCAGCTCGCCCATCATCCGCGGGTGGTTGGTGGCCGGGTTCTGGCCGAAGATCAGCAGCGTGTCGGCGTGCTCGAAATCGTCGAGCGTGACGGTGCCCTTGCCGACGCCGACCGACGGCGGCAGCCCGCGGCTCGTCGCCTCGTGGCACATGTTCGAGCAGTCGGGGAAGTTGTTCGTGCCGTACAGCCGCACGAGCAGCTGGTACAGGAACGCCGCTTCGTTGCTCGCGCGCCCGGACGTGTAGAACGCGGCCTGGTTCGGATCGGGCAGCGCGCGCAGGTGGCGCGCGATCAGCTCGAACGCGTCGTCCCATGCGATCGGCACGTAGCGGTCGGTCTGCGCGTCGTACACCATCGGGTCGGTGAGCCGGCCGTGCTGCTCGAGTTCGAAGTCCGTCTGTTCGAGCAGCTCGGTGACCGTGTGCGCGGCGAAGAATTCGGGCGTCACGCGCTTGCTGGTCGCTTCGGCGGCCACGGCCTTCACGCCGTTTTCGCAGAATTCGAACGTCGATGCGTGCTGGCGGTCGGGCCATGCGCAGCCGGGGCAGTCGAAGCCGTCCGGCTGGTTCTGGCGCAGCAGCGTGCGGTAGTTGCCGCCGGTGACCTTTTCCTTGATCAGGTTGATCGTGACGGCCTTCAGCGCCCCCCAGCCGGCGGCCGGGTGGGTGTACGGTTCGATGCGCGCGGTAGCGGATTTCTTTTTCATGATGCAACGGGTGTCGGGGTCGATGGCCGCAGAGTACGCGCGGGCCTTGTTCGGCTGTGTGTACACCTCTTCGCTTCAAAAAAGAGTACAGTTTCGGCCATTCAGGCAGTGCGGATCGCAACTGTGTTGTTGAAGGGAAGTTGAAAGGGAGGCGCGTGAAGCGTTACGAACAACTGGCCGACGATCTCCAGGCGCAGATCGAGCGTGGCGTATACCGGCCCGGCGAGCGGATTCCGTCGGTGCGGCAGGCGAGCCGGCAGCAGCAGCTCAGCGTCACGACCGTGCTGCGCGCGTACCTCGTGCTGGAAAGCCGCGGCCTGATCGAGAGCCGGCCGCAATCGGGCTACTTCGTCCGTGCGCGCGCGTCGGCGCCCGCCGAGGCCGAGCTGCACATGTCGGCGCCGACCGCGGAACCGTCGGCCGTGGACGTGAGCCGGCTCGTGCTGTCGACGCTGCGTTCGATCGCGCGCGACGACGCGGTGCCGCTCGGCTCGCCGTATCCCGATGCGTCGCAGTTTCCGGTGCAGCGTCTCGCGCGCTATGCGCAGACGATCGGCCGCCGCCGCACCCGCTGGGGCGTGATCGACGATCTGCCGCCCGGCAACCAGGAGCTGATCCGCCAGATCGCGCGGCGCTACGCGGAGCGCGGGATCGCGGTCGAACCCGGCGAGATCGTGGTGACGATCGGCGCGACCGAGGCGATCAACCTGTGCCTGCAGGCCGTCGCGCGGCCGGGCGACACGATCGCGGTGGAGTCGCCGACGTTCTACGCGATGCTGCACGCGATCGAGCGGATGGGCATGCGTGCGCTGGAAGTCGCGACGCACCCGGGTGACGGCATCGATCTCGACGCGCTCGAGCGAATCCTCGAACGCGAGCGCATCGCCGCGTGCATGGTGATGCCGAATTTCCAGAATCCGCTCGGCTTCCAGATGCCCAACGCGCGCAAGCGCGCGCTCGTCGAGCTGCTGGCGAAGCACGACGTGCCGGCGATCGAGAGCGATGTCTATCACGAGCTGCACTTCGGCGACACGACACCGAGCGCACTGAAGTCGTTCGACCGCGACGGGCTCGTGCTGCATTGCGCGTCGTTCACGAAGAGCCTGTCGCCGCGCTACCGGATCGGCTGGGCGATGCCGGGCCGCTACCGCGACCAGGTCGAGAAGCTGAAATTCCTGAACACGCTCGCGACGCCCGCGATCGAGCAGCTCGCGATCGCCGAGTACCTGAAGCACGACGGCTACGACTTTCACCTGCGGCGCATGCGCAAGCTGTATGCGCAGCAGGCGAGCCTGATGAGCGCGATGGTGCGGCGCTTCTTTCCGGAGGGCACGCGGCTGTCGCAGCCGCAGGGCGGGTATGTGCTGTGGGTCGAGCTGCCGAAGCAGGTCGACGCGATGAAGCTGTATGCGCTGGCCCTCGCGGAGCGGATCACGGTCGGGCCCGGGCACATGTTCTCGGCCGGCACCGATTACCGGCATTTCATCCGGCTCAACTACAGCTATCCGTGGTCGCGGCAGATCGAGGATGCGCTGAAGGTGCTCGGGCGGCTCGCGTCGGAGTGCGCGGCGCGGTGAGTGCCGCCATGCCCGGCGGCAGGCGGCCGATGGCCGGCCGCCGTGTCGCGCGTCATCCCGCGTGCGGCGCCTGCAGCCCGGCTTGCCCGGCTTGCACGACGCCGGCCATCTGCCGCATGTCGAAGCCCGACGGGTGCTGGTACACGCGCAGCCCGAATTCCGGCAGCACCGCGATCAGGTGATCGAACAGGTCGGACTGGATGGCTTCATAGTCGACCCAGGTCGTCGTGTCGGTGAAGCAGTACAGTTCGAGCGGAATGCCTTCGGCCGTGAGCGGCAGTTGCCGCGCCATGCAGGTCATGTCGCGGCGGATGCGCGGATGGCCCTTCAGGTAGTTCGCGACATACGCGCGGAACGTGCCGAGATTCGTCAGCTGGCGGCGGTTCGCCGGGCAGTCGCCGGCTGCGCCGAGCGTGCCGTTCCATTGCTCGATCGCGTCGACCTTGTCCTCGAGATAGTCCTTCAGCAGCGTCAGGCGTTCGAGCCGTTCGATCTCGTCGTTCGAAAGAAAACGCACGCTCGTCGCGTCGACGAACAGCGCGCGCTTGATGCGGCGCCCGCCTGCCTCGGTCATCCCGCGCCAGTTCTGGTAGCTCTCGGTGATCAGTTTCCACGTGGGCACCGTGATGATCGTGTGATCGAAGTTCGCGACCTTGACGGTATTCAGCGTGATGTCGATGACCGTGCCGTCCGCGCCGGCCGACGGCATCGTGATCCAGTCGCCGATCCGCAGCATGTCGTTCGACGACAGCTGCACGCCCGCGACGAGGCCGAGCAGCGTGTCCTTGAAGATCAGCATCAGCACCGCCGACATCGCACCGATGCCGGACAGCAGCAGGCCGATCTGCTTGCCGGTTGCGTCGCCGATCACGACGAGCGCGGCCGTGATGAACATCACGAGCTTGACGAGCTGCATCGCGCCTTTCAGCGACAGGCGCGGCTGGTCGCGCTGGTACGTGCGATGCGCGTGTTCGAGCGCCGAAAGCGTCGCGCTCACGGTCATCGTCACGAGGAACACGATCAGCGCGAACAGCACCTTGTCGGCGACCTGCGCGGCCGTATCGGGAATGCCGGGCACCGCGCCGAGCCCGAGCTTGATCACGACGAACGGGACGATGCGGTTCAGCCACTTGAATGCGCCGAACTCGAACAGCGCGTCGTCGACGCGCGTGGCGGAAAGCCGCGCGAGCCGCGCGACCACGCGGAACAGCAGGAAATGGACGACGGCGGTGATCGCGCCGGCGGCGGCGAGCAGGATGAGGATGCCGACGAGCGGCGCAAACCAGGATTCGTTCAGGGTCATAGGGGCAAACAGGGGCCTTCTCGTGCGTTGAATCGGCGCCGCGACGCGGCGCGCGCCCGGTGAAGGGCGCATGAAAGGGACCGTGATTGTGCCATCGGGTTCCGGGCACGTCGCCGTGAACGCGCGACGCGCGGCTCCCGGATCGGCTCACCATTGCGCAGGTCTCCTCTGCAATCGGGTGAGGGCGGATGACGAAAGCGGGTCACCGCAAGCCGGTGCGCGCGCGGCGTGCCGGATGTGCCGCCGGTTCGTCCGGAATCGGCGCGACGCCGCTGCGGCGGGCCTGCGCGCTTCAATGCGCGTGCACGGCGATCCATGCAATCATGCGGGCGTCGCAGGGTTGTCGGCGTGCCGTTCGCCGTTGCGCGCGGGCCATCCGTCGACGGTGAGCGACACGTGCCGCCTTCGCGCACTTGCCATGCGATGCCTGCCGGGGGCACGATGCGCGAACGACTTCGCGAACCACGCCACCCCGTATTCACGCACTTCACGCATGCAAGATTCCAACGAAAGCCGCCCGTCAGGCGTGCGGCTGCTGAAAGGCATCCTCCCGATCCGCCGTGGCGGGGCCGTCCGCGACATTCTCGCGGGCATTTCGCTCGCGTCGATGGACATCCCGCAGGTGCTCGGCTACGCGCGCATCGCCGGCATGCCGGCCGTCACGGGCCTCTACACGGTGTGCCTGCCGCTCGTCGCGTTCGCGATCTTCGGCGCGTCGCGGCATCTGGTGGTGGCCGCCGATTCCGCGACCGCGACGATCTTCGCGAGCCGGCTGTCGTCGATGGCGCCGGCCGGCAGCGCCGAATACGCGGCGCTGGCCGGCATGGTCGCGCTGCTGACCGCCGCGATGCTGCTGCTCGCGCGCATCTTCAAGCTCGGTTTTCTCGCCGATTTCCTGTCGCGCACGGTGCTGGTCGGCTTTCTCGCCGGCGTCGGCGTGCAGGTGTCGATCGCGATGCTCGGCGACATGCTCGGGCTGGCCGTACCGCACCCGGCGTCGCGCAGCCTGGCGCAGCTCGACTACGTCGTCACGCATCTCGTCCACACGAACCGGCCGACGTTCGCGCTCGCGGCGCTCGTCGTCGTCGCGATTCTCGCCGGCAAGCGGTTCCTGCCGCGCGTGCCGATGCCGATGATCGCGGTCGCGGGCAGCATCGCGGCGAGCGGCACGTTCGGATTCGCCGCGCACGGCATCGCGGTGCTCGGGCCGGTCGCGGGCGGGCTGCCGCCGCTGCGCTGGCCGTCCGTCACGTGGCAGCAGTTCCTCGATCTCGTGCCGGTCGCCGCGTCGTGTTTCGTGATGATCATTGCGCAGAGCGCGGCCGCCGCGCGCGTGTTCGCGCAGCAGTATCGCGAGGACGTCGATACCAATGCCGACATCCTCGGCCTCGCGGCCGCGAACGCCGCGGCGGCGGTGGGCGGCGCGTTTGTCGTCAACGGCAGCCCGACGCAGACGGCGATGGCCGACGGCGCGGGCGTGCGCAGCCAGATCGGGCATCTCGCGTTTGCGGCCGTGGTGGCGGTGGTCCTGCTGTTCTTCAGCACGACGCTGCAGTATCTGCCGCATGCGGTGCTGGCCGGCATCGTGTTCACGATCGCGCTCGGGTTGATCAACGTGCGCAGCCTCGCCGCGATCCGCAGGGAAAGCCCCGGCGAGTTCACGCTTGCGCTGGTCACGGCCGTGGCCGTCGTGACGGTCGGCGTCGAGCACGGCATCCTGCTGGCCGTCGCGCTGTCGCTGATGCGGCACGTGCGCCACAGCTACCAGCCGCACACGATGGTGCTCGAACCGGTCGAAGGGAACGGCAGGTGGCAGCCGGTGCCCACGCGGCGGGGCGCGATGACGGCGCCGGGGCTGATCGTCTACCGGTTCGGCTCCGACCTGTTTTTCGCGAACGATCACCTGTTCGCCGCCGAAGTGACCGAGCTCGTCGATGCGGCGCCGGTGCCGGCGCGCTGGTTCGTCATCGATGCGGGGGCGGTCACCGACATCGATTATTCGGCCGCGCGCACGCTGACCGATCTCGTCAGGATGCTGCACGCGCGCGGGATCGGCGTGCTGTTCGGGCGTGTCAACCGCTACCTGCGCGCGGACATGGATCGTCACCGGATCACGGAGATCGTCGGCGCGTCGTGCATCTTCCCGACGCTGCACCAGGCGCTCGAGGCCGCCGGCACGACGCCGGCGCCGCAGGAGCCGGGCACCGTGTAGCGTCGGCCCGCGCTAGGCGGCCGCGCGCAGGCGCGCGAAGCCGTTGCGCAGGTGGCGGGCGAGTTCCGTCGCGGCCGGCGTGTGCTGGCCGCGCGGCAGATGAAGGTTGATCGCGAAGTTCGGCAGCGCGGGCAGGCCGCTGCCGGCCGGCAGGATGTCGAGGTCGGCCGGCACGGTCGACGCGAGCCACGCGGTGACGGCGAGGTCGGAGCGCACGGTCGCGGTGGTGGCGTCGATGCTGCCGTTCTCGAACACGGTGCGCCACGCGCGATCGCAGCCGCGCAGCGCGTCGAGCACCGTCGGGCGGAACGCGCAGGTCGGCGCGACCATCGATACGGGCAGCGGCGTGTTCCGGTACGCGGTGCCGCCTTTCGCACCGACCCAGACCAGGCGGTCGACGGCGATGCACTCGCCGCGTGACGGCCCGACCGGCGCCTCGATCAGCGCGACGTCGAGTTCGCCCTGCGCGAGCCCCCGGTGCAGCTCCGGCGACGCCTCACACACGAGCGTGAGCGCGACCTGCGGATGCGCCTGCGCATAGCCCTTCAGGATCGGCGCGAGACAGGTGCCGACGAGATCCTGCGGCGCGCCGAGGCGCACGGTGCCGTCGACCGCGCCGGCCGTCATGTCGGCCAGCAGCGCATCGTGCACGGCGAGCAGCCGGCGTGCCTGCCCGAGCAGCCGCTCGCCGTCCGCCGTGAGCAGCAGGTTGCGGTGCTCGCGGACGAACAGCGGGCCGGACAGCGTTTCGAGCCGCGCAACCTGCTGGCTGATCGCGCCTTGCGTCAGGTGCAGCGCGCGGCTGGCCGCCGTCATGCTGCGATGATCGGCGACCGTGACGAAGGCGCGCAGCAGCGCGATGTCGAGATGACGTGCCATGCGGCGCATTATGAACGCTAATGACAGGCATAAAAAGCTTTCGCTGTCGTAATGGCGGGATCGCGCGTAAAACAGGGCTTCGACGACGCCAACCGGGAGCTTCCGTGCCGTTCCGAGACTACCTGCCGCTGATGCTGTTCGTGATCGTGTCCACCGTGACGCCGGGCGGCGCGACGACGCTCGCCACTGCGTCGGGCGCGCATTTCGGCTATCGGCGTTCGCTGCCGATGATGGCCGGCATCGCGGCCGGCCTGGCGTCGATGGCCGCGGCGGCCGCGGCCGGGCTCGGCGGCGTGCTGCTTGCGCTGCCCGCGTTGCAACTCGTGATGAAGGCGGTCGGTTCGGTGTACCTCGTGTGGCTGGCCGTGCGCATCGGGCGCGGCGGCAAGCCGCGGCTGGATGCCGAGGTGCACCGGCCGCAGGGTTTCATCAGCGGCGTCTGGATGCTCTGGCACAACCCGAAAGGCTGGGCGATGACACTCGGCGCGGCCGCGTCGTTCGCCGCGCTCGCGTCCGGCCCGGCCCGGCTCGGCATATTGCTCGGGCTGGCGTTCGGCGTGGCCGCGATGGCGTCGCTGTCGCTCTGGTGTTTCGCCGGGCTGCTGTTCGCGCGGGTGTTGCGCACGGAGCGGCAGTGGCACTGCCTGAATGCGGCGCTCGGCGTGCTGCTCGTGATCTCGATCGTGCCGATGTGGCTGCCGTAGCGGGTCGGCCGCACGTGTCGTGCGGCCGACCGAAGGTCAGCGCGAACCGGCGCGCGCGGTGCCGGCCGGCTGCCCGCCCGCACCGGCCGACCACAACGGCAGGCGCAGCGTCGTGACGACGCTTGCCGCGTGCAGCACGCAAAGCAGGCCGAACGCCCACGCATACGCGTTTGCCGGCGTGCCGCCGCCCGCCGCCGATTCGACCTGCAGCCGCCATGCGAGGAACAGCGTGCACACGGTGGTGAACGTCGGGCCGCCGAGACGCTGCACGATATTGAGCGAGGTCGTCGCCATCGGCAGGTTGCGGCGCTCGACCGACGCATACGCGGCGGCGATCGACGGCGCGCCGATCGCGCTCTGGCCCATGCCGCGCAGGAACAGCGCCGGCACGAGCAGGTAAGGGTCGTAGCCGGTCAGCGCGAGGAACACGAACGGCAGCGTCGCGAGGAGTGCGAGCAACGCGCCGGCCGAGGCCAGCCGGCGCACGCCGAACCGGCTCGTCAGTGCGCCCATCGACGGATACGTGACGAGCATGCCGAGGCCCATCGGCGCGAGCAGCCAGCCCATTTCGCCGGGCGTGCGCCCGCACGCCTGGATCAGGAACACAGGAATCAGCATCTGGCCCGCGAACAGCGCGCCGTTCGACAGGAACTGCGTCGACGCGGCCGCGCCGAACACCTTGCCGCGAAACAGCGCAAGGTCGATCAGCGCATCGTCGCCGTTGCGCGTCTCGACCCGCAGGAACGCGGCGAGCAACAGCGCCGACACGACGATCGCCGCGATGCCGGGCGCTTCGTTGATCCGCTCGATGCCGTACAGGAACAGCACGAGCCCCGGCGACAGCAGCGCGAGGCCGACCCAGTCGAGCGTGCGCCGTTGCGCGTCGTCGCGGTCGGCGGGCAGGAACCGCGCGGCCAGCGCGAGCGCCAGCACGCCGACGGGCAGGTTCACGAGAAACAGCCAGCGCCACGACGCGTGTTGCAGGATCGCGCCGGCCACGACCGGGCCGAGGATCGGCGCGAGCAGCACGGGCACGGCCGCATAGCCGATCACGCGCGCCATCTGCTGGCCGGCGACACGCGCGATCATCATCTGCGCCATCGGCGCGAGCAGCCCGCCGCTGACCCCTTGCAGCACGCGGAAGGCGATCAGCGACGGCGCGGACCATGCGAGCCCGCACAGGGCCGACGTGAGCGTGAACGCCGAGAAGCACCACAGATACAGCGCCTTTGCGCCGATCCGGTCGACGAGCCAGCCGTTCAGCGGCAGCACCAGCGTCAGCGCGAGCAGGTAGCCGCTCGTCACCCACTGGATCGTCGCGAGGCTCGCGTGCAGGTCGGTCGCGAGGCTCGACAGCGACACGTTGACGATCGTCGCGTCGAGCTGCGACAGCAGCGAGCCGAGCGTGGCGACCGCGCCGACCTTCCAGATCGACGGATCGAGCCGGCCGGCCGCGCGGCCCGGCGCCGGCTGCGCGCGCCCGCCGCTCACGCGCCGCGCCGGTCGAGCAGCGCGACGATGTCCTGCGTCGTGCCCGTCTCGCCGAGGCGCGGGAACAGGCGCTCGACGCTGTTCGCATGCGCGTCCGCGTTGAGGTCGGTCATCGCGTCGATGGCGAGCGTGACGTTGTAGCCGAGTTCGTGCGCCTGCCGTGCGGTCGACTCGACGCCGATGCTCGTCGCGACGCCGGCCAGCACGATCTGCGTGACGCCGGCCGCCTTCAGGTGCGCGTCGAGGCCGGTGCCGGTAAACGCGCCCCAGGTCTTTTTCGTCACGACGTGGTCGCCGGGCTGGCGGTTCAGTTCGGGGACGAGCTCGGTCCAGTCGGGGGGCAGCGCACCGGTGCGCGCCTGCTGCTGCGTGCGGCCCGGCGCAACGCCGGCGACGTTGACGAGCACCACCGGCAGGCCGCGGCTGCGGAATGCGTCGAGCAGCGCGCGGCTGTGTGCGACCACCGGCTCGACCGGGTGCGCGGTGGGGAGGGCGACGATGCCTTTCTGCAGGTCGATGACGACGAGTGCCGTGTTCGTGTCGAGACGGGTTGCGCTCATGATGGGGGCTCCGTGGAAGGGACGAGAAAAGCCGTGCGCGCGAATGCTGCGGGGCGCGCGGGCCGGGTTCACTGCTCGCCGATGCGGCGGATCAGCGGGATCGCGGCGGCGAGCGTGTCGATGTCTGCGGGGTCGAGCTGCTCGATCGCGGCGCCGAGCCACTTGTGTTTGGCGGCGTTGCGCTTGAGCCGTGCGTCGAGGCCGGCCGCGGTCAGCCGGAACAGGATCTGGCGGCCGTCGGTCGGATGCGGTTCGCGCTCGACGAGACCGTCTTCCTCGAGGCTCGCGAGAATCGCCTTCATCGATTGAGGCTTCATCGCTTCGGCGCGCGCGAGATCGGCGGTCGTCATCGGCCCGTGCCGCTGGAGTCGCGCGAGCGCGCTCGTCTGGGACATGCCGAGCCCGTCGGATTCGATCTCGGAGCGGAGCCGGCGGACCAGCTGGCCGACCGCGAGGGTCAGGTCGGCAGCGACGATATCGGCGGAAACGCCGGATTTGCGTGGAGGGTTCATGCGGCGGATCATAGAACACGACAGCTAAACTTGCAAGTTTAGCTGTCGAATTGACCGCCGGTTCGAGGTACGGCCGGGTGTGCGGTTACGCGCGGCGGAGCGGGACCGGTACGACCTCGTTGTATCTCGGGGTCGCGCTCTCGTGCAGCAGGTCGCCGAGGTATTGCGCGAGTTCGTCGGCGGCGAGCGCGGACGGAATGTGCAGGTTGGCCGCGCGTCGCTTGCCTTCGGTGCCGAGATCGAACACGGCCCAGCGGTCGTCCTTGCGCACGACGGCGAGTAGACGGCCAAATGCGTTGAAGCGGTATTCGTCCTGCATGGCTGCGCTCCCGTAGGTGAATGCGCCGGCCGCCCGCGCGCTCACTGGATCGAGCAGGACAGCCAGCGATGGATCTTGATGGCATCGCTCGAGACACCCGCACGCGTCGGTGCGCCGAGCAGCACGACCGTTTCGCGGCGGCCCTTCACACGCATGCGCATCACGACGCCGTGCCCCGACTCGTTGATGAAGCCGGTTTTCTGCAGCCGGATCGGCAGGCGGCGGTAGCGGACGAGCGGGTCGGAATTCACGTACACCAGCTCGCCGTCGCCCGGGCGCACGGTGGTGGACGTATCCGTCGAGAAATAGCGGATCAGCGGGTCCTGCGCCGCCGCGCCGACGAGCTTCGCGAGATCCTCGGCCGTCGACACGTTGTGCGGCGACAGGCCGGTCGGCTCGCGGAAGTGCGTATGGCGCATGCCGAGCCGGCGCGCTTCGCGATTCATCGCGTTGACGAACGCGGTGCGCCCGCCCGGATAGTCGCGGCTCAGCGCGGCGGCCGCGCGGTTTTCCGACGACATCAGCGCGATATGGAACATCTCGCGGCGCGACAGTTCCGAACCCACCTGCAGGCGCGAGCCGGTGAACTTGATCGTGTCGCGGTCGCGCGCGGTGACGCGCAGCACGCCGTTCAGCGGACGGTCGGCGTCGCGCGCGACGACGGCCGTCATCAGCTTCGAGATCGACGCGATCGGCCGCACCGAACGTGCGTTGCGCGCCAGCAGCGACGTGCCGGAGTCGACGTCGAGCACGTAGGCCGCACGCGAATGCAGGGCATTGACCGCGCGCGGGGTGTAGCCGCAGCTTGCCATCAGGCGCGGTTTCGCGGCAGTCGGGCGCGGGCGGACGGTGGTCGTGCGCTTCGCGCGGCGATGCGGGGCCGGGGCGGCGTGACGCTTGATCGTCTGATGCCTCGCACTCGGGCGACGATGCTTGACCGCCTTGTGCTTGCGGTGGGGTTTCTTCTTGACGGCTTTCTTGTGCGGATGCGCGTGGGCCTGCGCGGTGCGATGCGGCTGCGCGCGCTGCGCGGACGCGTTCGCGGCGAACGCGAGCAGCAGGAACGAGAGAGCGAGGATCAGCGTGGTCCGGGCGCGAGGCACGCGCGCGATGAGGCCGGTCAAGCGAAAGTCTCCTTTCCACGCGCGAGGTGGCGGCGCGGAATGCATGGGCGGTCAGCGGGTGCGGGAAATTATAAGGTCGATCGCGGGAGGATGACGATAGCAGCCGGCCGTCGGCGCGCTGTTTTGCCGGCTGCCGTTGCGGTGTGCCGCGTTTTGCGTCGATATGTCGCGCCGGCGTGACAAACGATGGTACGGCCGGCAAGATGGCGAGCCCATCGTCAGGAGAACCCATGTCCCGCCAACCGCACGCGCTGCCCGTGCTGCTGCTTGCATCGATCGGCAGCCTGTCCGCGACAGGTGAACTGGTTGCCTTCAACGTCGGCGCGGACGATGCGTTGTACACGGCATTTGCACTGGAATCGCTCGACGACCGGACACGCTCCGACGGCGCTTCGTTCGCGATCACGACACCGTCGGCTGCGCGGCGCTATCGCTTGATTGCGTGGCGGGACGGCGAAAAGCTGCTCGATCTCGTCGTCGACAACGAACCGTTCGATATTCACGAGATCCAGCCGGTGGGAGACGATCTGCTGCTGGTTTGCTGTCGATCCTGCTATCGCGGGCCGGACGACTTCGACCTGAACGGCCGCCTCTATCGGCGCGACGGCACGCGTTGCGGAGAAATACTGCTGGGCGACGGCATCCAGTCCGTGCAGGTCACGGGCACGGGAGAAATCTGGACGTCCTATTTCGACGAAGGTGTCTTCGGCAATCTCGGCTGGGGGGCGCCGGTCGGGGCGTCCGGACTGGTCGCCTGGAGCCGGCGCGGCGAGCTGCTTCATGCGTTCTCGCCGCCCGAGGGGCTGGGCCCGATCGACGATTGTTATGCGCTCAACGTTCAAGGTGACCACGATGTCTGGCTGTATTACTACAGCGAATTCGCGCTCGTCCACTTGCGCGACCGGCAGCCTGTCGCGTCATGGCGTATTCCGGTCAAGGGCAGTCACGCGTTCGCGGTGATGGACGACCAAGCGCAACCCGGCGGGTTCGTGGCGCTGTTGTGCGGGGCATACGGCGATCGCGACGTGTTGCAGCTCGTGCGTCCGGGCACCGATGGCCAGGTACGGGTGGTACGCGCGTATCGCATGCTGAATGGTGATTCGGCGCCTGTGGGTGTGGCACGCGCGGTCGGCCGTGGTCGTGCGCTGTACGTTGTCGGCACGGACGGCAACGTGTATCGGATCGACATGGCGGGGCTTTGCGCGGCCGGTACCGCTTAACGCGGCCAGTTCCGCCGCGACACGACCGCGAAACTGATCGCGATCGACCCCGTTACCACGCGCGGCGGCGGGTCGTCGAGCGCATCGCCGAAGCGAAAACGGCGGCTGCGTCCGTCGCTGCGTTCGGCACGACGTTTCGGCGCACGTGTATCGGCCGCGGCGGTGCGTTCGTTCGCGACGGCTATATCGCACGGCTGGTCGGCCACGCAGTCGGCGGCATGATCGAGGGGCATGACAGTCGGTTCCGGGAAGGGCATGCCCGTATTGAACGTCATTGCATTCGATCGGTAAAATGAATGTTTCAATCGTTACGATTCCTTTTAAGAATGGAATTGAAACTGCTGCGTACGTTCCTGACCGTCACCGAGCTGTGCCATTTCAGCCGTGCGGCCGATGCGCTGCACATGAGCCAGCCGGCACTGAGCAAGCAGATCGGCGCGCTGGAGGCGAGCCTCGGCGGCAAGCTGTTCGAGCGCGGGCGGCACGGCGCGGAGCTGACGCCGTTCGGTGAGCGTTTCCTGCCCGACGCGCAGGCGCTCGTGCGCGATGCCGACGAGATCCTCGCGCGCGCACGGGAGGCGACCAGCGGGCAGCGCGGGCATCTGCGGCTCGGCATTTGCCTGTCGGTGCTGACGATCGTGCCGAAGCGGGTCGCGGAGTTTCGTCGCCGCAATCCGGGCATTGCGGTCACGTTGAGCGACCTGTCGTCGTCCGAGCAGACACGCCGGCTGCGCGCGGGCAAGCTCGATGCCGGGTTTCTGCGCCTGCCGGCCGACGAAGGCTTGTCGTCGTTCAAGGTGGTCGATGAGGGGCTCGCGCTGGCGGTGCCGCCGCATCTCGGCTTCAAGCGCGTGCCGGCCGATCTCGACGTGCTCAACGAGATCGGCTTCATCGCGCTGCAGCGTGCGCGGGGCCCGGGGCTCGCCGCGCAGATCGATCGATGGTGCGTCGAGCGCCGCTTCGTGCCGCACGTGACACAGCAGGCCGAGGACGTGCAGTCGGTGCTGACGTCGGTCGCGGCCGGTGTCGGCGTCGCGTTCATTCCGTCGCGCGCGCAGTACCTGCTGCGCGATGCGACAGTGCTGCCGCTCGATGGCCGGGACGCAAAGTGGCGCGTCGGGCTGGCGTGGCGGTCGGATCGCGACGATCCCGTGACCACGCGCTTCGTGTCGTTCATGCGCGCCGCGATCAAGGACGCCTGACGGGCGAAGCGATATAGTCTCCGCAATCGGCGCTGAATGCGCGAACGAATACCTGTCTGCTACGGACCGAACCGATGACCTCAGAATCCGACGAATCCCCGCTCGATCCCGCACTCGTCGCGACGCTCGCAACGCTGAACGACGCCGCGAGCGATCCGGCCGGCAAGACCTGGTCGTTGCCGAAGATCGCGAAACGCACGCAACTGCCGATGAGCACGCTGCGCCGCGTGCTGACGCAGCTCGACGCCGCGGGCCTGAGTACGACGACGCTGAACGAAGACGGCACCGGCAGCGCCGCGCTGACCGACGAAGGGCGCGCCGTGTGCGCGCAACTGTTCGGCGCGAACGACACGCAATGAAAAACGGGCCGCTGGAAGCGGCCCGTCGTCTGGCGGTTCGGTATGCGGTTCGATGCCGCACACCTGCGTGTCACCACCGCACCGTGACGCCGCCCATCACCGAATGATCGTAGGTCTGGTCGTTCAGCCCGCGCCGATAGCCGATGTCGAGATCGAGCCACGGCTTCGGCGAATAGATCGCGCCCGCGATCGCGAATGCGGGATTCGCGCCGGCACCGCGCTCCGTGTTGCGCGACGTGCCGATGTCGGCCACGATCTGCAGCTTGTCGGTCGCCTTGTAGATCGCCGCGCCCGACACGGCCCAGATCGACGTCAGGTCGCCCTGGCGATTCGGCTGGTACGTCATGCCCGCATTCGCGAGGAACGAAAACCGCGCGACGTCGAGCTGTGCGAGCAGCGTTGCGCCGGCACCCGCGCGGCCGGTGCCGAGCCCGCGCCGGTCGTTGCCGGTCGGCGTCGTCAGTTTCGGCTTCAGCGCGATCGACAGCGGGCCGCGTTCGACGAACCGCCATTTCATGCCGATCTCGACATCGCCGAGCCCGGCGCCATGTTCGTCGGAGCGTGCCTGCAGATGCGTGTAAGGCACGTTCACGTAGAGATCGACGCGTTCGCCGAACCCGCGCGTGAGCGTCGCGTTCCACAGCTGGTGGCGGCCGTTTTCTTCCTGTTTCGAGGTTTCCTCGGCGTTGAACTCGAACTGCCGGTTCGCGTTGCCCTGCGTGCCCGTGTCGTCGCTGACGAGCGGATGGGTGGCGAGGGCATCGAACGGCGCGAGGAGGGCGCTCGCGGCTGCGAGCGGAAGCATTCTCTTCATTGCATCACCTGTGTCGTGCATGGCGGGCCGGCCGGCCCACGGCGAAGCGCGTGGGCCGGCCGGCTTCAGGCCGGGACCATCAGAACCACTGCTTGTAGCGGCGCACGTAGATCGTCTTGACGATCTGCGCGAGCAGGATATAGCCGACCATCGTCGCGGCGAGCCACAGCCAGAAGGTGCCCGGCAGGTGCATGAAGCCGAGCGACTCCGCGAACGGCGAGAACGGCAGCCAGCAGCCGATCGCGATCGCGGTGAACGTTGACAGCAGCACCGGCAGCGCGGCCGTGCTCTGCAGGAACGGGATCTTCTGCGTGCGCAGCAGGTGCACGACGAGCGTCTGCGACACGAGGCTCTCGATGAACCAGCCCGAGTTCATCACGATCTGGCCGCCCGCGCCGCCGTTCAGGTGATACATCGCACCCGCGCCGAATACCGTCCACATCAGGATGTACGTCGTGATGTCGAACACCGACGACGTCGGCCCGACCCACAGCATGAAGCGGCTGATGTTGCCGGCTTCCCACTTGCGCGGCTTCTTCAGGAACTCGGGGTCCATCTTGTCCCACGGCAGCAGCATCTGCGACGTGTCGTAGATCAGGTTCAGCACGAGCAGCTGCGTCGCGAGCATCGGCTCCCACGGCAGGAACGCGCTCGCGACGAGCACCGAGAACACGTTGCCGAAGTTCGAGCTCGCGGTCATGTTCAGGTACTTCAGGATGTTGCCGAACGTCTCGCGGCCCTTGATCACGCCTTCCTCGAGCACCATCAGGCTCTTTTCGAGCAGGATGATGTCGGCGGTTTCCTTCGCGATGTCGGCGCCGCTGTCGACCGAGATGCCGACGTCGGCGTCGCGCAGCGCGGGGGCGTCGTTGATGCCGTCGCCGAGGAAGCCGACCGTGTGGCCGTTCGCCTGCAGCGCCTTGACGATGCGTGCCTTCTGCAGCGGCGTCAGTTTCGCGAACACGGTCGTGCGTTCGACGACCTGCGCGAGCGTCGCGTCGTCGAGCGCTTCGATCTCCGTGCCGAGGATCGGCTTGCCGGGTTCGAGGCCGACCTGGCGGCACACCTTCATCGTGACGATCGGGTTGTCGCCCGTCAGCACCTTCACGGCGACACCGTTTTCGCGCAGCGCGGCGAGCGCCGGCGCGGCCGATTCCTTCGGCGGGTCGAGGAAGGTCAGGAAGCCGCGCACGACGAGGTCGTGTTCGTCGGCGGTGCGGTACTGCTGGCGCTCGTCGCCGCGCGGGATCGTGCGCGTCGCGAGCACGAGCACGCGGAAGCCGTCCTCGTTGTACGCGCTCGCCTGTTCGAGCAGCCGCTTGCGCGCGACGAAGTCGAGCGGACGCACGCCGTCTTCATCCTGCACGTGCGTGGAGACGGCCAGCATCTCCTCGACCGCGCCCTTGCAGATCAGCAGGTGCGTGCCGCGCGTATCCTCGACGACGACCGACAGGCGGCGCCGTACGAAGTCGAACGGCAGTTCGTCGATCTTCTTGTAGCCCTGCGGCTTCACGCGCTCGCCGATCTCGTCGGCACGTGCGACGACCGCGATGTCGATCAGGTTCTTCTGCCCGCTCTGGTGGAAGCTGTTCAGCCAGCCGAGCCGCAGGATGTCCTCGTTCTTGTGGCCCGACAGGTCGAGGTGATGCTCGAGGATGATCTTGTCCTGCGTGAGCGTGCCGGTCTTGTCGGTGCACAGCACGTCCATCGCGCCGAAGTTCTGCACCGAATTCAGGCGTTTCACGACGACCTTGCGGCGCGCCATCGCGACCGCGCCGCGCGCGAGGTTCGCGCTGACGATCATCGGCAGCATCTCGGGCGTGAGGCCCACGGCCACCGCGAGCGCGAACGTGAGCGCGCTCAGCCAGTCGCCCTTGGTCAGCCCGTTGATCATGAACACGATCGGCACCATCACGAACATGAACTTGATCAGCAGCCAGCTCACGCTCGCGACGCCGCGGTCGAAGCTCGTCTCGATGCGCTTGTGGCTCACGACGTTGCGCGCGAGCGAGCCGAAGTAGGTGTCCTCGCCGGTCGCGACGACGACGGCCGTCGCCGTGCCGCTGACGACGTTGGTGCCCATGAAGCAGACGTTCTCGAGATCGAGCAACGATGCCGACGTATCGGTCGCCGCACCGGCCGCGCGCGTGCCGGCGGATTTGCCCGCGACCGCGCCGAGCGTGTCGTACTTCTCGACCGGCAGCGCTTCGCCGGTCAGCACGGCCTGGCTGATGAACAGGTCGCGCGACGCGAGCAGGCGCACGTCCGCCGGGATCATGTCGCCGGCCGACAGGTGCACGATGTCGCCGGTCACGACTTCGCGCATCGGCACCTCGCGGCGGGACGGCTCGGACGTGTCGGTCACCGCGCGCTGCACGGTCGCGGTCGTGCGGACCATCGCCTTCAGCTTCTCGGCCGCGCGCAGCGAGCGGAATTCCTGCACGAAGCGCAGCAGCGCGCTGATCGTGACCATCGTCAGCAGGATCGTCATGCCGACGTAGTCGCGATCGTCGGGTGCGGCGAAGTAGACGTCGGTGAAGAAGCTGATGGCGGCCAGCACCAGCAGCACGTAGACGAACGGGTTGTGGAACGAGAGCAGCAGCTGGCGGGTCCAGTGCGGCGGCTTGTCGTGCGCGATTTCGTTCGGGCCGTCGTGCTGCAGGCGGCCGGCGGCCTGGTCGTAGGTGAGGCCGCGCGTGCTGGTGTTCAGCGACTTCAGCGTGTCTTCGAGCGGACGGGCCGCTTCCTGCGCGGCGCGCATGATGCGCGGTTCGTTCTGCGGGCCGGCGCCGGCCTTGATGAAGCCGCGTTGTTTCTTGTGCGAGGTGTTGTGTCGTGTTGTCATGAGTCGCTCCTTGCGCACGAGGCGGCGGGCGGGGAGCGACCGTGACGTTATCGACGCACGAGCGCTCCCCGCCGCGTCGCGTCAGGCGCGATCGGCTGTGGATCGGTGATGGCGGGAACGCTCGCCGGCGCGTGCGGTGCGGCCGGAGGGGCGATGCGCGGCGTCGCACCGGCGAGCGGTAATCGACTACTGTCGTCCGAGTTCATCTGCACTCCTGTCGGTTGCGGGTAATCGGCACGGGCGATCGAAGGCGACGCGCGCACGAAGGCGCGCGGCCGGACGGCACGCGAACGGAAGGCGCACGCGGCTGACGCCGCGCGCAACACGCACGCGCGCGACGGCGCGGCGCGTGCGTTCGACAACATCGAAAATTCGGCGGGAGATCTGGCCGGTCAGGCCGGAAGGGCGCCGCATCCTGCTTCCCGGGATGCGGCAGAAGACGAGGCTCTGCGCGTTTTCCTCAGGCAGCAGTCAAGTTGGTCAGGCACCAACTACAACTCGCATCGGTGTTCACAGAACACTCCATGTAATTAGACGGGAGCGATGGTAATGGGTCGCTGTGCGAAGCGTCAACCCTTTTGTCGGTCGTTATTTCGGGAAACATGATCGGGGTGATGTGTGCGTGGCGCAGCCCCGGATTGCCGCGAATGAAACGGCCGCGCGCATGCGTGATCGGCATGCGCGCGGCCGCGTGGAAGCAGGGGCGGGTTACTGGCCGGCTGCCGCGATGGCGGCCCCTGCGTCGACAATGCCCGAGCCTGCCGGCATCGCGGTGCACGACGTGCCGGCCGCGAGCTTGGTCGTGCGCGCGCCGCCTTGCAGCTTCTGCTGGATCTGCGCGGGCGTGAGGGTGCCGTTCACCGACAACATCAGCGCGGCGACGCCCGACACCTGCGGCGTCGCAAGGCTGGTGCCGTTCGCGAGGCCGTAGGTGTCCGAGCCCGGCGTCGTGGTGCCGGTGTTCGACGTCGACAGGATGTTGACGCCCGGCGCGCTCAGCGAGACATCGGCGCCGAAGTTGCTGAACGACGCACGGCGGCCGGTCGCATCGGTGGCGCCGACGCTGATCACGCCGCGGCAGTTCGCAGGCTGGTCGAGCCCGGTCGACAAGCCGTCGTTGCCGGCTGCGACGACGACGGTCACACCCTTCGCGGTCACGTCGTCGATGGCCTGCTGGAACGTCGTGCTGCACGCGCCGACACCGCCGAGGCTCAGGTTGATGACCTTCGCGGGGCGCGGGTTCGTCGGCACGCCGTTCACCGGGATGCCGGCTGCCCAGCGCATCCCGTCGGCGATGTCGCTCGTCACGCCGCCGCACTTGCCGAGCACGCGTACCGGCAGGATCTGGCTGAGCCACGACACGCCGGCGATGCCGGTGCCGTTGTTGGCGGTCGCGCCGATCACGCCCATCACGCGCGTGCCGTGCCAGCTGCTGTCGCTCGGCTGGCTCGCGCAGTGATAGTACGGGCCGTTTGCGTTGTCGAGTTCCTGTTGCGTGACCCAGTCGCCCGGATCGGTTGCGTCAGGGGTGCGCGTCAGGCCGTTGTTGCTGGTGTTGACGTTGCTGATGAAGCTGTAGCCGGACAGCAGGTTGCCCATGAGGTCGGCATGCGGCCGGTAGCCGGTGTCGAGCACGGCCGTGACGACGGTCGGCGATCCCTTGGTCACGTTCCAGGCGGGCGGCAGGTCGATGCCGGCGGTCGGGTCGGACAGGTACCACTGCTGGTTGTAGAGCGGATCGCTCGGCGTGTCGCGGATCTGCATCGGGTGATCCGGTTCCGCGTAGTCGACGTCCGAATCGGCGGCGAATGCCTGCGCGAGCGCGGCTGCGTCGGTGGCGGCCATGCGCTGGCCGAGCGACAGCACGGCCGCGCCGTTCGAGATCGTCCGTTCGACCTGCACGTTCACCGGGGCTTGCCCGACCGTGCTCGCATAGGCACGTGCACTGCCGGCGACCGGTGCCGTCCAGCGCGTCATCGAGCGCTGGATGACCGCGTCGAGCCGCGTCCCGTTGTCGATGGCCGCCATCGCGCGCGTGGCCGTCAGCGTCTTCAGCTTGACGATCAGGTGATCGATCGGCGCTTCTGCCGGCGCGGCCTGCGCCGCCATCTGCACGGCGGCCTGCTGCGTCGCGCATGCATTGTTGCCGGCCGAGGCGGGCGGGGTCGTCGGAGTGCCGGGAGCGGGCGTCGGGGCGGGGGCAGGTGCCGGTGCCGGTGCCGCGTTGGAAGAAGACGGGTTGCTGCCGTCGCCGCCGCCTCCGCCGCCGCAACCGGCGAGGGGCAGGAGGGCGGCGGCGGACAGCATGCCGGCGAGCATGCGCGCATGTGCGGAGCGCGCCAGCGCAAGATTGAAACGCTTGGTTCTCATGTTGAAACTCGATCCTCGTAGATAACCGTCGTGCCGGCGGTGGCGCTGGTCCGGCTGACCCGGACCTTGTCGTTTTTGTCTGGCGGCCGCGGCAAGCTTGCTGCGACGCGCCATGCACTGGGTAACGGCTGGCGCGGCGGCTTCTTGAGTGCGTTTCACGAGAAAAACCGGGGCTGGCGCAAACGATTACGTTGCTGCGCCGCAGCACGAACACGTGTTTGGAACGTATGGCACAGAAGGCGGGGTGAGCCCGCGTGCGGCCGGTCGGGCGAAATGTGCGGCGGGGGCCGGTTTGCGCGGCACGGCAAACGTCTTTCAATGCACGGCCACGGTGGAAGGTTGCTTACGCTTTCCCTGATGCGACGCGAATTTTGTCGGGCGTAGGATCGCGATTCGATCAACGTTTCGTCAGGAGAAAAGCATGGATCGCCGCTTATGCTGGCTGGCCGTCGCGCTGTCCTGTGCGCTGGCGGGTACCGCGCACGCGCAGGCCCTCACCGGCACGCTGAAGAAGATCAAGGACACGGGCGTCGTGTCGCTCGGCATTCGCGAATCGTCGGTGCCGTTCTCGTATTCGGACAACCAGCAGAAGAACATCGGCTACTCGCGCGACATCGCATCGCGCATCGTCGACCAGCTGAAGACGGAATTGAACCTGCCGAACCTCTCGGTGAAGGAGATCCCGATCACGTCGCAGAACCGGATTCCGCTGCTGCAGAACGGGACGATCGATTTCGAATGCGGATCGACGACGAACACGCTCGAACGGCAGAAGCAGGCCGCGTTCTCGAACAGCATCTTTCTTTATGGCATCCGCTTCAGCACGCGCAAGGATTCGGGCGTGAAGGATTTCGCGGACCTGGCCGGCAAGACGGTCGCGACGACGGCCGGCACGTCGGACGAGCGCCTGCTGCGCAAGCTCAACGAAGAGAAGGCGATGAACATGACGATCATCAGCGCCAAGGATCACGCCGAAGCGTTCATGAACGTCACGACCGGGCGCGCGGTGGCGTTCGTGATGGACGAGCCGTTGCTGTACGGCGAGATCGCGAAGGACCGCAACCCGGGCGCGTATACGGTGACGGGCACGCCGCTGGTTCACGAGAATTACGCGTGCATGATGCGCAGGGACGATCCGGCGTTCAAGCGCGTGGTCGACGGCGTGATTGCGAAGATGCAGACGTCGGGCGCGGCCGAGAAGCTCTACGACCAATGGTTCACGCAGCCGATCCCGCCGAAGGGCGTGAGCCTCAACTATCCGCTGTCGGCGGAGATGAAGCAGCTGTTCAGGAATCCGACGGATCAGGCGCAGTATTGACCGGATGCGGTGCTGATCGACATTCGGTAATGCAAAACCGCCGGTGCGTGCCGGCGGTTGCGGTGTGGAAGGCAAGTGGCTGGAACAGCATCAGGTCTTGATCTCCGGGCCGCGCGCGATCGGTGTCGCCGGGGACGCTCGAGGTACCGGCCCAAGTCAGGATTCAAGCGGCCGAAGCGGCCGGAAGCGTCTGCTGCAATGCCCGTAGCGGATTTCCGGGTATGCCGCAATCGGCATTCAACCTCGTCCGTGCCAGGGGAATCCGGCGGCATGACGCGACAACAGGCACAATACGGCATTCGACATGACGCACGGGTGTTCGCGGTTCGAACATCGCACGACCGCGTCACCGCTGTCCGACATCCTCCCCAGTCGTCATGAACGCCACGCTCACTCCCGCGCGCGAGTCGAACTCGCCGCGTTTCCTGTTGTTCCTGATCTGCCTGTTCGCGTCCGCGGGCCAGCTCGCAATCGACATCTACGTGCCTGCGCTGCCCGACATGGCACGGTCGTTCGCGACCACGCCGCAGGCGATCCAGTCGAGCGTGTCCGGCTACATGGCCGCCTACGCGCTCGGCCAGCTCATCTTCGGGCCGGTCGCCGACGCATACGGGCGCAAGCGCGTGCTGGCGTTCGGGCTCGTGATCTACACAATCGGCTGTCTGCTGTCGCTCGGCGCGCAGAACCTGGAGACGTTCGTGCTGGCGCGCTGCCTGCAGGGTTTCGGGATCGCGACCACCAACCTGCTCGCGAAGGCGATCATCACCGATTCGTTCTCCGGCCAGGCGCTGATGCACGCGTTCACGTACATGTCGATCGCGTGGGGGCTCGCGCCGATCATCGCGCCGGTGATCGGCGCGCACCTGCAGGAATGGTTCGGCTGGCGCGCGTGCCTCGTGTTCCTGCTGGTGTACTCGCTGGTGATGTGGGCGTTGCTGTGGCGATACCGCGAAACCTTGCCGAAGCCGGTGCATCTCGAGCCGCGCACGCTGATGACGAACGCGGGCAAGGTGCTGGCGAGCCCGGTGTTCCAGAGCTGCTTCCTCGCACAGGGGCTGTGCTACAGCATCCTGCTGGTGTTCAACATCGTCGGGCCGTTCATGGTGCAGACCACGCTGCACAAGCCGCCGACCTTCTTCGGTTATCTCGCGCTCGGCATCGGGCTCATGTATTTCCTCGGCGGGCTGTCGAACCGCATTCACGGGCGCGGGCTGCCGAGTGCCGAGCAACGGCTGCGTATCGGCGCGCGCGTGATGGCGGGGGCGTCGGTCGCGATGCTGGTGCTGGCGCTGACCGTCGGGCTGCGCGTGTGGACGCTCGCGACGCCGGTGCTCGTGATGGGTTTCTGCGCGGGCGCGATGTACCCGACGCTGATGGCCAAGGGCAATTCGCTCTTTCCGCATATCGCCGGCCTGACGAGCGCGATCCTCGGATGCGCGCTGCTGCTCGTGTCGTCCGCGATGATGGGGCTGGCCGGTTTCGTGTCGATCCATGTCCTGACGCCGCTCGCGGTCTTCTTCGTCGCGCTGTCCTGCATCGTCGTGTGGATGGTCACCAAACTGCTGCGGTACCTGTCGCAGCAGCAGGCCGAGGCCGCGCCCGTCGCGTGCGGGCGTGGGGAGGCCGCGTAAATGCCGCCTGTCGACCGCCCCATGAATCCGATCCTGCTGAACCGCGTCGCCCGAACCGACGCCGCCGACCTGATCGCCGCCAATCGCGCGAGCCGGAGCCATCATCTGCCGTGGGTCGACTCGTTCACCGATCAGGCGGGATTCGACCAGTGGTTCGGCCGCTGCCTGACGGGGCCGAACGTCGGATTCGTCGCGCGCGAGCGCACGTCCGGGGCGGTGGTCGGCGTGGTGAACCTCAACGAGATCGTCGGCGGCGTGTTCCAGAGCGCGTATCTCGGGTACTACGGGATGGTGGCGTTCAGCCGCAAGGGGCTGATGACCGACGCCATGCGCGCGGCGATCGGTGTCGCGTTCGGCGAACTCGGGCTGCATCGGCTCGAAGCGAACATCCAGCCGGGCAACCATGCGTCGATTGCGCTGGTTCGGCGGCTCGGCTTCACGAAAGAGGGATTTTCTCCGCGCTATCTGCGTATCGGCGGCGCATGGCGCGACCACGAACGGTGGGCGCTGCTGGCCGACGACGCGCCCGAAGCGCGCGCCTGACGCGCGATACCAGGCAATAACGGGCGACTTTCTTCCCGCCGCCGGCCGCTTGTCAAAGCGGATGCGTCGCGCCGGCCTGCGTGAGCAGCGAAACCGCAGCCGGATCCGGCATCCCGTTCGCGTCGATCGCGCCGGCTTTCGCGAGCGCGACGAGATCGCTGTCGACACCCGGTTGCCCGACCGTGAACGACGTGGTCAGGAACGCCGGCGCCGTGAGCGTGACCGAATAGCGCTGCTGCAGGTTCGTCACCACGGCCGATTGCGCGGCCTGTACGGTGTTCGCGCTGTTCATCGCCTGCTGGTAGCGCGGATTGCCCTGGAAATTGCCGATCAATGCGGCGGTGTTCGTGCCGAGCTGGGCGGCGAGATAGACCATCATCAGTTCGGTCTCGGGCGTCGTATTGAACGTGCCGCCCGCGTACGCGAGCGAATGCAGGCTCGTGCCGCCCGACGTCACGGTGACGACGCACGGCAGCGCGGCATTGACCGTCACGCGGTAGTTGCCGCCGCCGTCCGTCAGCGTCGTCGCCGAGCCCGTCACGCAGCTGACCGTCACCTGCGCGCTCGCGAGCGCGTCGCCCGTCGCGGCCGTGCCCGACAGCGCGACGGTTTGCGTGTTGTTGTTGTTGAAGCAGACATCCACGCCGAAGCAGGCATCGCCGTTGCACGCCTGAAGCGCTGCGAGGGTGGCGAGGCAGAGCGTGCCCAGCGCGGGGCGGATGAAACGCCTGGGGTGCAGGTTCATGGTCGCTGGCCTTGAGGAGAGTGGGGCAACCGGCAGGCGCCGACGGTGCGGCGCCGTTCACATTCTATGTCCCGAAGCGGGGCACTGCTTGCCCGTTTCGGTCGTCTGGCCGGCCTGCGGCTGGACGCGGCCTGGCGACGAGCGCGTCGTGCAGCGGCACGCTGGAATGACGAGATCCGGAAGTCGGCCGGAAACCTTTCAGTTCCTTTCACAATTGGTTATGCTGCGGGACGATTAAAAACGACGAGAGAACGTGCCGTTCCCGATGGAGCCGGCGCGCCGTTTCCGACATGAATTCGAAACGACAGACGGGCCGGCCGTGCGCGCCGGGCGGCGAAGGCGATCCGGCATCGCGGGCAGGCACGGCCCGAACCGGCATTCGGCACCCACGCGGCACCAGGGGCGTGACCGGCAGGTCCGGCTTCCGGAAGGCCGCTGCCTTGCTCGCGGGCGCGATCTTGCTGTTCGGCGGCACGGCCATCGCGGCGCCGGCCGAAGATGACAGCGTCGCCGTCGCGGCGTCCATGGCCGCCACGCTTTCCACCCCGACCCGGTCGGCCTGCACACACGTGGCCGCCGCCGCAGCCTATCCGGTCGCCCCGAAGCCGGAAGCCGCACCGCCGTTGAAAGGCCGCGTGACGGACACGACGGGCGTGCTGAGCGCGGCCTGCGCCTCCGAGCTGACCGACCGCCTCGCCGCGCTCGAACAACGGCTCGGCGTACAGGTCGCGATCCTGCTGGTCGGGTCGACCGGACAATCGACGATCGAACAGTTTGCGACCACCGTGTTCGACCAATGGAAACTCGGCAAGGCCGAGGTCAACAACGGCCTGCTGCTCGTCGCCGCGCTCAACGACCATACCGTGCGGATCGAAGTCGGCTACGGGCTCGAAGGCACGATTCCGGACATCGTCGCGGGCCGGATCATTCGCGAGCGGATCGTGCCGGCATTCCGCGAGAACCGCATTGAAGCCGGCATCAGCGATGCGCTGGACGCGCTGACGCACGAAATGATGCCGGCCGACGTCGCCGCGCCGGAGCAGCCCACACCCGCCACGGCGCTCGACGGGCGCGACGAAGCATACGAAACGGCCGCGGCGACCGTGACGGGTGCCGCGAACCCGCCGCCCCGCGACGCGCGAGCCGGCGGCGAAAAATACCAGTCGAACGGCCTGCCCGAGCGGAAACGCCCGAACACGGGCGGCGTGCGGTTCTGGTTCCTGCTCGGGGTTGCCAACGTCGTGCTCGGCGTGGTCGCGCAGTGGCGCAAGCTGCGCCGCGGGGTGGCGCTCCTGGCCGCCTGGCTCGTGGCGGCCGTCGTGCCGGTCGTGATGCTGCCGGTCGGCGCGATCTTCAACGGCAATCTCGAAGCCATGCTGGGCGCCGCGGCGTTCGTTCCGGCGGCCGCCGGTGTCGGGCCGTGCCTGCTCGGCATCAACCTGTTCCTGTCGGCGCGCGTGCGCAAAATCACCGCGATCGTGGGCGGGACGCTGTTCATGATCGTCGCGATCGGGCGCGAAATGGACTATTCGGTCGGGGAAGTGCTGTCCGGCATCTTCGGCGTGCTGTGCGTACTCGCCGTGATCTGGGCGAAGCTGACGGGCAGCGGCTCGTCTTCGTCGTCATCCTCGTCCGGCTCCCGGTCGCAATCGGGTTCCGATTCGTTCCGCGGCGGCGGCGGGTCGAGCGGCGGTGGCGGCGCATCGGGCCGCTGGTAGCGTCCATGCGCAGCCTGCCTGCGCGCCTGATTCCTTTCACCTGCCGCTCCACCCGGAGCGTTCAACCGGAAACAACCCATGATGAAATGGTTTCGAATCCTGCTCGTGTGCTGCGTGCTGACCCCGCTCTCGGGGTGCGGCTACAACGCGATCCAGTCGTCCGACGAGGACATCAATGCCGCATGGTCCGAAGTGCTGAACCAGTATCAGCGCCGCGCCGACCTCGTGCCGAATCTCGCCGCGTCGGTGAAGGGCTACGCGTCGCACGAGGCGCGCGTGCTGACCGAGGTGGCATCGGCCCGTGCGCGCGTGGGCAGCGTGCAGATGACGCCGGAGATGGCGAAGGACCCGGCCGCGCTCGCGGCGTTCGACCAGCGGCAGGGCGAGCTGTCCGGGGCGCTGAGCCGGCTGATGGTGGTGTCCGAGCGCTATCCGGAGCTGAAGGCGAACGAAGCGTTCCGCGACCTGCAGACCCAGCTCGAAGGCACGGAAAACCGCATCGCGGTCGCGCGCGGCCGCTACATCAAGACGGTGCAGCACTACAACGTGCAGATCCGCCAGTTCCCGGGCGTCGTGATCGCGAAGATCTTCGGCTACCAGCCGCGCCCGAATTTCAGCGTCGCGAACGAAGCGGCGATTTCAACCGCGCCGGCACTCGATTTCTCCGCGCAGTCGCAGCCGCAACCGGCGAAGGCAAACACGGCCGGCGAGTAAGGCCGGAGCGTCAGGTCGAAACGTCCGACCGAAGCGCGCATTCAGGGCTTGCGCGCGGCCGCCTTCGCGAACGCGCCGCGCACCTCGAAGCCGATCGCGTCGGCAACATTGCCGCGCGCATCGACGAGTTCGAGCCGGTGCCGGCCCGGCCACGGCATCCACGCGATGCGGTCGGCATGCCCGATCACCTTGTCGTCGAGCCGCCACGCGAACTTCGCGGCGTGCCCGGCCGAGCGCTCGAACCAGATCCGCTGATTCTTCGGCGGAATGTCCGGGTCGATCGCGAAGATCGTGCCGTCGGTCGGCGTGCCGATCGTCAGCGGCGCACGCGCGCCGTCCTTGCCCGGCGTGACGGGCGCGGCGAGCCGGATCGTGTCGACCGCCGTGCCCGCGACGAACCACTCGTTGCGTGACGGTTCGATGTCGCGCTCGAAGGTGATGCGGCGCGTCTCGACGCCGGCCGGCGCACGCGGCGCGCGGCTCGGCACGTCGCGGTGCAGGTAGCCGACGACGGCCGACCACACCGGCGATGCGCCCGTGACACCCGACACGTCCCACATCGGCGAGCCGTCCGCATTGCCGACCCACACGCCGACCGTATAGCGCGACGTGAATCCGACGGTCCAGTTGTCGCGCATGTCCTTGCTCGTGCCGGTCTTGACTGCCGAGAAGAAGCGCGTCGCGAGCGGATTGTCGAAGCCGAACGTGCGTACGCGCGCGTTGTTGTCGGAGAGGATGTCGGTCACGACGAAGCTGGCCGCCTCGCTGAACACGCGCGTACCGTCGGCCGCGCGGGCGGGCGAGGCTGCGGATGCGCCGGATGCCGGTGCCGGCGCCGGCGCCGGCGCCGGCCGGTCGACGACCTGGCGGGCGACGCCGCCGTTCGCGAGCGCGCGGTACGCGTTGGTCAGCGACAGCAGCGTGACGTCCGCACTGCCGAGCGCGAGGCTGAAGCCGTAGTAGTCGCCTTCCTGCGCGAGCGGCAGGCCGAGCGCGGTCAGCGTGCGCGCGAAGCGGTGCGGCGTGACGAGCACGAGCGTGCGCACGGCCGGCACGTTCAACGAGCCGCCGAGCGCGCTGCGCACGCTCACCCAGCCCTTGAAATCCTTGTCGTAGTTCTGCGGGATGTACAGGCCGCCGCCGGCGGCGAGGTTGATCGGCGCGTCGTCGAGCAGCGACGCGGCCGTCAGCCGTTTCTCGTCGATCGCCTGCGCGTACAGGAACGGCTTGAGCGTCGAGCCGGCCTGGCGCGGCGCGAGCACGGCGTCGACGTCGCGCGCGCTCGACAGCGCGCCGGACGACCCGACCCATGCACGAATCTCGCCGGTCGCGTTGTCGATCACGACGACCGCACCGTCCTGCACGTTGCGCCGGTGCGCGGGCGCGTTGAGTTCGGTCAGCGCGCGCATCAGCGTGTCGCGCGCGAAGCGCTGCAGCGGCGCGTCGAGCGTCGTGCGCACCTGCGCGCCGGCCGCCGGCCGGACCTCGGCCGCGATGCGTCGCGCGAAGTGCGGGGCGAGGGCGGCGCCGTCGTCGCGCGCGGCGCTGGCCGGCCGCGCGGTGACCAGCTGCACGTAGCCGTCGAGCGAAGCGCAGGCCGGCTCCGCGTGCATGTCGCGCAGGATCCGGCACGCGCGCTCGGCGACCTTCGCGGGCGTGGCGTTGGGCGCACGCACGAGCGCGGCCGCGATCGCGGCTTCGCGTGCGTCGAGGCCCGACGGTGCCTTGCCGAACAGCACCTGAGACAGCGCGGCGAGGCCGATCGTCTCGCCGCGGAACGGCACGAGGTTCAGGTATGCCTCGAGCACTTGGTCCTTGCGCCAGCCGCGTTCGAGCAGCAGCGCGTTGACGGCCTGCGAGGCCTTCTGCGGCAGCGAGCGCTGGCCCGACCGGCGCGGCGAATCGCTGAGCAGCCCGGCGAGCTGCATCGTGACGGTCGATGCGCCGCGCGTGCGTTCGTTCCACAGGTTGCCCCACGCGGCGCCGGCGATGCCGCGCCAGTCGACGCCGCTGTGTTCGTAAAAGCGCTTGTCTTCCGATACGACGATCGCCTCGCGAAACGCGGGCGACACGTCCGCGAGCGACACCCAGTCGCCGCGCCGTTCGGTGAGGTCGACGCGCGTGCGCTGCAGCGGCGTGCCGTCGCGCGCGAGCAGCACCCAGTCGGAGCTGCGCCAGTTGCGGCGCACTTCGTCGTAGCCCGGCAGCGCATGCGCGACGAGCGGCGCGGCCAGCACGACGGCGACGAATACGCGGCCGGCGAAACGCGCCGGCCGCGGCAATACCTGATCGATCATCGCGTACTCGTTACTTGCCCGCGTCGGCCGGCTTCACGGTCATCGGCGGGTTCGGCCACAGGCCGTACACGGACGGCGCGTACAGCGCCTCGACACGCGTCGGCGGCAGCCCGAACGTGCCGACGTTGTTCAGCCGCACCGTGTACTCGACCGAGAATTTGCCCTTCGGCAGATAGTCGTAGTACGCACGGTAGCCGTCGAAGTCGCGCTCGATGAACGCCGGCCAGGCGCCGTCCGGCGTCTTCTCGCCCTGCGTCGCGGCTTCGGAGTCGCGGCCGAGGCCCGAACCGAGGATCGTCGAACCGGCCGGAACCGGATCGTTGACGACGACCCACGTCATGTCGCTCTGCGCGTCGATGTCGAGATGCACGCGCACGACGTCGCCGCGCGTCAGCACGCCCTTGACGGCGGGCGACACGGGCGTGACGGTCTTCGTGATCCGGTAGCCGGCCGCGAACGGCGAACGCAGCGGCACGGCCGCGAGGCTTTCGATCGTGGCCCACGGGCGGCCGGTGCCGTCTTGCGTGACGGACAGCGTGGCCGGTGCCTGCGACGCGCGCGGCCACGGCAGCATCACGCTGCGGGCCGCGGCGGCGCGGGTGGCCGGGGTGGCTGGGGTGGTCGATGCAGCCGGGTCGGCGGGCGCGGGCGCCGGCGCCTGCGACCACGAGATCGTGCGCTCGTCGCCGCCGAGCGCGACCTTCGTCGCGCCGGCAACCGGCGTGCTCTCGTAAGTGCGCGAGAAGCGCTCGACCGCGAGCAGGCCGAGCGCGTTCGACGTGGTCGTCTGCCATGCGCCCTGGCGCTGCAGGGCGAGCAGGCCGGCCGTCACGCGCGGCATCTCGTCCTTCCACGCCGGATCGCCGGCGAATTCCAGCGCGAGGCGGGCCGCGTTGGTCTCGTTGCTGGTCATCAGCCACCACAGGTCGTCGTCGCGCGCGGTCGAGAACACGAGCTGCGTGCCCTGGTACGTGAGGCGTGCCCGCAGGATCTGCTCGACCTGCGCGCGTTTCTCGTCGCGTTGCGGGATGTCCTTCACGCGCGTGAGGATCGCGTGATAGTCGATCACCGCCGACGTCGGCCACTGGTTCGGCGCGATCTCGATCGAGCCGAGCATGCGGCCCTGCGCGGCGCCGTAGCGCGATAGCGCTTCGATCGCGGCGAGCTTGCGGAGGTCGCGATCCTGGCGCGGCGCCCACGTGTTGCGCTCGAGGCGGCCGTCGACGAAGCGCGCGAGCCCGGCTTCGAGCTGCGTGCGAAGGTCTTCCGGCAGCGCGAAGCGCGGGTCGAGACGGCTCGCCTCGTCGGACACCACGAGCAGGTACGACGACAGCGTCGCGCTGCCGGCGTGCGAATCGTCGGACGACGGCGGGAAGTAGCTCGCGAGCCCGTCGCTGTCGAGATAGACGGGCATGCGGGCGATCAGCGCCTGCCATTGCGCGGGATCGCGCAGGCCGATCGCGCGCGACGTCTGCTGTTCGAGGCAGCGGTACGGATAGCGCTCGAACCAGCGCTTCACGCCGGGCAGTCCGTCGGCGAGTTTCGACTGCAGCGACACGGCGATGCCGCCGCGCGGCAAGCCTTGCGCGTTGTTCGCGGCGCCGGCCGGGGAGGCCACCGGCACCGTCAGCGTGCCGTCGACCTGCGCGAGCGTCGCCTGCTGTACCGTGACCGGCAGCGCGGGCACGACCTTCTGCGCGACCGCCAGCGCGTCGGACGCGCGCTTGCCGCCTTGTTCGGCCGCTTCGATGCGCCAGTTCAGCGCACCGGCCGCGTCGAGCGCCTGCTCGGGCACGGTGATCGTCCATGCGACTTCGGTTGCCGTATTGGCCGCCAGCGACACGGTTTGCGGTGCGACATCGAGGCCCGTCACGCGCGGCGACACGACGACCTGCATCGCGCGGTCGGTCGTGTTGCGCAGCGTGACCTGCGCGCGGAACGCGTCGCCTTCGCGCACGAGCGGCGGCAGGCCGGAGATCAGCTGCAGATCCTGCGTACTGCGGATCGACGTGCTGCCGGTGCCGAAGCGGTCGGGGCCGACCGCCGCGATCGCGACGATCCGGAAGCGCGTGAGCGCGTCGTTCAGCGGCACCTCGACGGTCGCGCTGCCGTTGGCGTCCAGCGTCACGCGCGGATTCCACAGCAGCAGCGTGTCGAACAGCTCGCGCGTCGGCGCGCTGCCGCCGCCGCCGCCGGCCGGCACGGCCTTGCGGCCGAAGTGGCGGCGGCCGACGATTTCCATCTGCGCGGTGGCCGTCTCGACGCCGTACGCGCGTCGCCGCAGCATCGCGTCGAGCAGGTCCCAGCTGTTGTTCGGCATCAGTTCGAGCAGCGCCTCGTCGACGGCCGCGACCGCGATCTGCGTGCCGGCCGGCGCGGGCTGGCCGTTCGGCAGCGTGACCTTCACGTGCGCCTGCGCCTTGCTGCGCACGGTGTAGCGCGTCGCGTCGGTCGTCACGGACACGCCGAGACGGTGCACGCCGGTGCCGACCTTTATCTCGCCGAGGCCATAGCGGAACGCGGGTTTCGACAGGTCGACGAACGCGGTCGGCGCTTCATAGTGACGGCCCTCGCGCCAGAATGCGCGTGCCCATTCGACCGGTGCCTTCCAGCCCCACGTGAAGAACGAGTACCACGGCACCTCGCGAATCCGGCCGCGCAGCGCGAGCACCGACACATAGACGTTCGGCCCCCACGTGTCGCCGACCTTCAGGTCGACCGTCGGGTTCTTGCCGTTCAGTTCGACGATGTGCGTTTCCATCACGCCGCCGCGTTCGACCGCCACCAGCGCGGTCGCGTAGCGGAACGGCATGCGCACCTGGAAGCGGGCGGTTTCGCCCGGTTCGTACGAGGTTTTCTCGGGGATCACGTCGATCCGGTCGGTGTTGTCGCCGCCGAACCAGAGTTCGTCTTCGCGCGTGACCCATACCGAGGTCGACGCGTTCGACGTGCGGCCGTCGCCGTCCTTGGCCACCGCGATCAGCTGCACGTTGCCGGCCTGTTCGAGCGTCGCGTCGCAGGCCATGCGGCCCTTGTCGTCGGTCTTGCCCGAGCACAGCACGCCGAGGTCGCGGGTGTCGCTCTTGTTGTCGTACGCATAGAAGCCGCCGACCATCCGCTTGCGCGACGACGTCGTGATGCGCGCGACGCCCTTGATCTCGATCGGCACGGACGCACGCGGCTTGCCTTGCAGGTCGACCGCCAGCGCCTGCACGGGCACGCGCTGGCCGACCGAGACCCAGCGGCCCGCCTTGATGCCGGCCACCACCGCGGCCGGCCACAGGATCGTGTCGCCGCGAATCGTCTGCACTTCGCCGTTCGGGTCCGCGAACGTCGCTTCGAGCGCGATGCGCTTCGGTGCGTCGACGTCGGGCAGGCCCTTCAGCGTGACCGAGCCCGCACCGTTGCGGTCGAGCGTCAGCGGCAGCTTGTCGGCGATCAGCTTCGTCGCGTCGGGATCGTTGTTCGACGACGACGCGTTGTCGCCGTCCTGCGAATCGTCGTCGGCATTGCCGTCGCTCGTGTCGGGGCGATACGGCGTGAAGCTGAAATCCTCGAAGCGATCGACGAACGGCGGCGATGCCCACTTCATCAGCGCCGACACCTGCACGGGCAGGTTCGATGCGCCACCGCCCGACACGTAGTCGATCTGCACCGCGAGCGGCGCCTCCTTTACGGCGACGAGCGGGCTCTTCTGCGCGTCGCGCGCGCCGATCGATCCCTTCAGCACCGGCAGGCGGAACGCCTCGACGCGGAAGCTGCCGCTGTAGTAGGTGGACGTGGGCGAGTCTTCCGGGCCGCCTTCGAGCTCGACGCTGTATTCACCGAGCTTCGCGGCGGCCGGCAGCGTGAACTGCGAGTCCGCGCTGTGGTCGGCCGTCCATGTGAGCGGCAGCTTGTAGGTCTGGCCCGTGCCGAGATGGCGGATCGTCACGCGCGTCGGGTATTGCGACGGGAACGCGAGGCTCTGCAGCGTCTCGGACCGGATGAAGTGCTTCATCGACACGGTTTCGCCCGCGCGCAGCAGCGTGCGGTCGAACACCGTATGCGCGCGCACGGTCCGTGCGCTGTCGGTATCGGTCGGCACGTTGAAGCGCCACGATTCGATCCCGCGGTTCCAGCCCGAGCTGACGAACGCCATGTCGGGGCCCGTCTTCGGATCGTTCACGCGGGCCGACACGAAGTAGTCGTCGAAGCGCTGCTCCGAGTCGGACGAGTTGCAAGCGCGCTTCGATTCGAACGCGCCGTCGATCTTCAGCAGCCCCTGCGCATCGGTCGTGCCGGATGCGATTTCGTCGCCGTTGCAGTCCGACACGCGGATCTGCGCGTTCGGCACGGGCTTGCCCTTGTCGAGCGTCGTGACCCACACGAGGTTGTTTTCGCGGCCCTGTTTCAGGTGCACGCCGAGGTTGGTGACGAGCACCGTGGTGCGCACGTACATGCTCGACGGCTTCGCGAGCAGCGAGCGGCCGAGCGCGGGCGACGCGAGTTCGAGCACGTAGAAGCCGGGCTTGTCGATCGGCACGCCGACGACCTCGAACGGGCGCAGCGCCTTCGGGTCCGCCTTCGGCAGCGTCAGCGCCTGCACGCCGGGCTGGCCCTTGAGCAGGGTCAGCGAGCGCACGTCGATGCGGCGATCCTTCGGTGCGGGCGCCTTCTCGCCGGCTTCGCGCGGCACGTAGACGGGGTGCTGGCCCTTGCGTTCGAGCAGGCCGGGAATCTGGCTGTCGATCGAGCCGGCCGTCATCGACCAGTTGTCGAAGCGGTCGACGGTGCGCATCCACTGACGAATCGCGGTGTCGTCGTCGACCTTCAGGTTCGAGAACTGCGCGCCCTGGGTGTTGAGGCCGTCGATATGCAGGTCGGCTTCGACGTTGCGCAGCGTGACGGGCACGAGCGCGGGCGTATCGGGTTCGGCGAAGCGCTCGACGATCCCGAAGGTGCCCGACGAGAACTTCGCGAGCGGCGGCATCGGCGCGGTGCGCGTCGCGAGCGGGAACAGGTCGGCGTTCGACAGCGGTCGGTCGGTCACGTCGCGCAGGCCCGACGGCAATTCGACCGTCAGGCCGGCCTGCTCGGGCAGCGGCGGGTTGAACGTGACGGTGGTGACTTCCTCGCTCTTGTCGTCGGCCGCGAAGGTCGGCGACAGCGAACCGTCAGGGCCGCGCAGCTTGATCGCCTCGGCGTTCTTGCGCGAGATCGGCGCGTTGAACGACAGCGTGAGCGGGCGCAGCGGCGTGCAGGGCGCCTTCGCGTTCTCGCGCTCGCACGAGAAGCTCGCGGCGAACGGTGCGCGCACGGTGAAATCGAAGCGCCGTTCCGTTTCGTTCGGGATCCCGCTCGGGCTCGTGACGCCCTTGCCGTACACGAGCTGCATCTTCGCGCTCGCCGGCAGCGCCTGCGCGCACGACAGCGTCAGCACGCGCGCGGCATCCTTCTTCAGCCCGAAGTGATCGAGCAGCGCGTTGCGCGCATCGTCGTCGGCGGCCGTGACGGGAATGCGGTTGCCGATGCCGGCCGCTTCGCACCAGATGTTCGCGAGCGCCGAACGCGGTTCGGCCGGGCCGTTCAGCTTGAGCACGAATACCTGGTGTTCCTCGATCTCGCGCGAGCCGGGGCGGACGTTCACCGGGAACGGGCCGCCCGTCTGGAACGTGAAGCGGCGCGGGCCGCTGGCCGCATTGCCGGCGACCGAACGCAACGCGTCGTTGAGCGAGACCGAGCAGCGCACGCCGGGCGGCAGGTCGTTTTCGAAATCGTAAACCCAGGTCTTGTCGTCGAGCCAGTGACCCTGGCCGCGCGCGGCCGCGGAATCGTTGCAGGTGACGCGCGCGGGATTCGGCGCGGACGCCGAGCCGAACGCGACCATCGGTTCGTCGAACTTGACGACGCTCTGCCGGACTTCGGTGACGGTGCCTTGCGGCGAGACGCTCACCGTGCGGGCCGCGCCGGCATGCAGCGACAGTGCCGTGGCGCCGCCGAGCGCCGCGACGGCGCCAAGGCGCCAGAGCAGCCGGGTGGTGTGGTGGATGCGTTCCGTTTTGTTCTGTTTGTCGTGCTGCTTCATCGCTCGATCGCCCTCGGAGGGAAGCTTTCTGTTTGATTGCACGCGATTCTAACCGACCGACATGCGCCTGCATCGTCGCGCGCAGTCAGTGTGTCGCCGGTGTACGACATGGGTGCGTCGGCCGCAACTTTGTCGCGCCGACGATACAAAAAAGCAGCGAAATGTCGATTGTCTCGGATTGCGGAACATTTAATGGACTATAAAAAGATTGTTCGATCCGATTTGTGCGCGTACATTTCAGGTCCGCGCCAATGTTTGAGAAATATCAAGCGTGGTTTTCCCGAATCCGGTGTTCGAGAGAAAAGGAAACATGCACAACGACAACACTCCCCACTCGCGTCGCACTGGCGACGCAGCCGTAACAGGCATCACTCGGCGTCAATGGCTGCAGGGCGCACTGGCGCTGACGGCGGCGGGCCTCACGGGCTCGCTGGCGTTGCGGGCCCTCGCCGACGATCCCGGCACCGCGCCGCTCGATACGTTCATGACGCTCTCCGAAGCATTGACAGGCAAGAAGGGGCTGAGCCGCGTGCTCGGCCAGCGCTTCCTGCAGGCCTTGCAGAAGGGTTCGTTCAAGACCGCCGACAGCCTGCCGCAACTCGCCGGCGCACTCGCGTCCGGTTCGCTGAATCCCGATCAGGAAACACTCGCGCTGAAGATTCTTGAAGCGTGGTATCTCGGCATCGTCGACAACGTCGTGATTACCTACGAAGAAGCATTAATGTTCAGCGTCGTGTCCGATACGCTCGTGATCCCGTCGTATTGCCCCAACAAACCCGGCTTCTGGGCCGACAAACCGATCGAGAGGCAAGCCTGATGGCCGATACCGATACGCAAAAGGCCGACGTCGTCGTCGTCGGCTCGGGTGTCGCAGGCGCGATCGTCGCGCACCAGCTCGCGATGGCGGGCAAGTCCGTGATCCTGCTGGAAGCCGGCCCGCGCATGCCGCGCTGGGAAATCGTCGAGCGCTTCCGCAACCAGGTCGACAAGACCGACTTCATGGCCCCGTACCCGTCGAGCGCGTGGGCGCCGCATCCGGAATACGGCCCGCCGAACGACTACCTGATCCTGAAGGGCGAGCACAAGTTCAACTCGCAGTACATCCGTGCGGTGGGCGGCACGACGTGGCACTGGGCCGCGTCGGCGTGGCGCTTCATCCCAAACGACTTCAAGATGAAGACCGTGTACGGTGTCGGCCGCGACTGGCCGATCCAGTACGACGACATCGAGCATTGGTACCAGCGCGCCGAGGAGGAACTCGGCGTGTGGGGCCCGGGCCCCGAGGAAGACCTGTACTCGCCGCGCAAGGAGCCGTACCCGATGCCGCCGCTGCCGTTGTCGTTCAACGAGCAGACGATCAAGAGCGCGCTCAACGGCTATGACCCGAAGTTCCACGTGGTGACCGAGCCGGTCGCGCGCAACAGCCGCCCGTACGACGGCCGGCCCACTTGTTGCGGGAACAACAACTGCATGCCGATCTGCCCGATCGGCGCGATGTACAACGGCATCGTGCACGTCGAGAAGGCCGAGCAGGCCGGCGCGAAGCTGATCGACAGCGCGGTCGTCTACAAGCTCGAGACCGGGCCGGACAAGCGCATCACCGCCGCGGTCTACAAGGACAAGACGGGTGCCGACCATCGCGTCGAAGGCAAGTACTTCGTGATTGCCGCGAACGGCATCGAGACGCCGAAGATCCTGCTGATGTCCGCGAACCGCGATTTCCCGAACGGTGTCGCGAACAGCTCGGACATGGTCGGCCGCAACCTGATGGACCACCCTGGCACCGGCGTGTCGTTCTACGCGAACGAGAAGCTGTGGCCGGGCCGCGGCCCGCAGGAGATGACGTCGCTGATCGGCTTCCGCGACGGCCCGTTCCGCGCGACCGAAGCCGCGAAGAAGATCCACCTGTCGAACATGTCGCGCATCAACCAGGAGACGCAGAAGATCTTCAAGGCCGGCAAGCTGATGAAGCCCGAGGAGCTCGACGCGCAGATCCGCGATCGTTCCGCGCGCTACGTGCAGTTCGACTGCTTCCACGAAATCCTGCCGCAGCCCGAGAACCGCATCGTGCCGAGCAAGACGGCCACCGACGCGGTCGGCATCCCGCGCCCGGAGATCACCTATGCGATCGACGATTACGTGAAGCGCGGCGCCGTCCACACGCGCGAAGTCTACGCGACGGCCGCGAAGGTGCTGGGCGGCACCGAAGTCGTCTTCAACGACGAGTTCGCGCCGAACAACCACATCACGGGCGCGACGATCATGGGCGCGGATGCACGCGACTCGGTCGTCGACAAGGACTGCCGCACGTTTGACCATCCGAACCTGTTCATCTCGAGCAGCTCGACGATGCCGACCGTCGGTACGGTGAACGTGACGCTGACGATCGCGGCGCTTGCGCTGCGGATGTCGGACACGCTGAAGAAGGAAGTCTGACCGTGCGGAAATCTACTCTCACCTTCCTCCTCGCCGGCTGCCTCGCGCTGCCGGGCCTCGCACGCGCGGCCGATGCGGCCGATCCGGCGCTGGTCAAGCGCGGCGAATACCTCGCGGTCGCGGGCGACTGCATGGCCTGCCACACCGCGAAGGGCGGCAAGCCGTTCGCGGGCGGTCTCGGCATGCCGATCCCGATGCTCGGCAAGATCTATACGAGCAACATCACGCCCGATCCCGAGACGGGCATCGGCAACTGGTCGGCCGAGGACTTCGAGCGCGCGGTGCGCCACGGGGTGTCGAAGAACGGCGACAACCTGTATCCGGCGATGCCGTACGTGTCGTACGCGAAGATCAACGACGACGACGTGCAGGCGCTGTATGCGTACTTCATGCACGGCGTCGAGCCGGTCAAGCAGGCGCCGCCGAAGAACGAGATTCCTGCGCTGCTGAGCATGCGCTGGCCGCTGAAGATCTGGAACTGGCTGTTCCTGAAGGACGGCGCGTACGAGCCGAAACCGGCGCAGAGCGCCGAGTGGAACCGCGGCGCGTATCTCGTGCAGGGCCTCGCGCACTGCAGCACGTGCCACACGCCGCGCGGCATCGCGATGCAGGAGAAGTCGCTCGACGAGACGGGCGGCAGCTTCCTGTCGGGTTCGGTGCTGGCAGGCTGGGACGGCTACAACATCACGTCCGACCCGAACGCCGGGATCGGCGGCTGGACGCAGCAGCAGCTCGTCCAGTACCTGCGCACCGGCACCGTGCCGGGTCTCGCGCAGGCGGCCGGGCCGATGGCCGAGGCGATCGAGCACAGCTTCTCGAAGATGACCGAAGCCGACATCGGCGCGATCTCGACGTACATTCGCACGGTGCCGGCAGTTGCCAGCGGCGACGCGAAGCAGTCGCGCTCGTCGTGGGGCAAGCCGGCCGAGGACGGCCTGACGCTGCGCGGCGCCGCACTCGCGTCGTCGGGCATCGATCCGGCGCGGCTGTATCTCGGCAACTGCGCGACTTGCCACCAGATGCAGGGCAAGGGCACGCCGGACGGTTATTACCCGCCGCTGTTCCACAACTCGACGGTGGGCGCACCGAATCCGACCAACCTCGTGCAGGTGATCCTGAACGGCGTGCAGCGCAAGGCCGGCAGCGAGGACGTCGGGATGCCGGCGTTCCGCCACGAGCTGTCGGATGCGCAGATCGCCGCGCTGACGAACTACCTGACCGGGCAGTTCGGCAATCCGGCCGCGAAGGTGACCGAGCAGGACGTCGCGAAGCTGCGCTGATGCGGCGCGCGACGAAGCAGGGCGATAACTGACAAGAGGAGGAGCACAGCACATCGGGTTGTTGCCCGATGCCGGTTGTTGCAGAGCGGGACGGGTGGCGCAGGCGGCCGCCCGTCCTGGTTCATTCGCAATCCGGTGCGCCGGGCGTATTTGCGCCATGCGCATCGCTTTCGTTGATCGACACCATGACACCGAATCAACCGTTTCTCGCGTCCCAGCGCGATGTGCTGCTGCTGCTTGCCCGGATCCTGCTCGTGATCCTGTTCGTGATGTTCGGCTGGAAGAAGATCGTCGACTTCCCCGGTACCATCGCGTTCATGGGTTCGGAAGGCGCGCCCGCGCCGATCATTTCCGCCGCGATCTCCGTCGTGATGGAGCTGTTCGTCGGGGTCGCGATCCTGGTCGGCTTCCAGACGCGCGCGCTCGCGCTGCTGCTGGCGCTCTATACGATCGGCACCGGCATCATCGGCCATCACTACTGGACGATGACGGGCGGCGAGCAGATCAACAACATGATTCATTTCTACAAGAACATCGCGATCTCCGGCGGCCTGCTGGCGCTTTGCGCGGCGGGCCCCGGACGTTTCTCGATCGATCGCGGATAAACGGACCCGGGGCGCGCGCATGGGGCGCGCGCTGGAAGGTCGAGACTCCGAGGGGGCATCATTTTGCGACTCAAACATTTCGCATGGCTGATCGCGGCCGCCACACCGGCGGCCGCTTTTGCTCAGACGAGCGTGATGCTGTACGGCCGCATCGACGGCGGCATCGAATACCTGAACCACATCGCGCAGCCGAACGGCGGCAGCGCGACCCGCTGGAGTGCCGAAGGCGGCGACTGGGGCACCAGCATGTTCGGCTTGAAGGGCTTCGAGGATCTAGGCGGCGGGCTGTCGACGGTCTTCAACCTGGAGACCGCGTTCCAGGTGATGAACGGCACGACGGGCGGCGGGCGCATGTGGTCGCGGCGCGCGTATGTCGGGCTGAAGAGCGACACGTGGGGCCAGCTGCAGGCCGGCCGAAACCTGTTCATCGACAGCGACGGGGTGTGGGAATTCGACCCGTTCGTCCAGCAGGCGTTTTCGTCGGCATCGCTCGTGCGCGGCCGCAACTGGCAGCAGACCAGCAACAACATCGAATATCACAGCCCCGTGATCGGCGGCTTCGACGTGCAGGCGCAATACGCGTTCGGCAACCAGTCGCGCGGCTTCAACTATGGAGCGGCCGACGATTTCGGCCGCTCGGACGGGATCATGATCTCGTACCACTCGCCGGTGCTCGACGTGCGCGGCATCTACGACGAGCTGCGCGACAACAACGGCAAGTTCAGCAACATCTTCACCGCGTCGCGCGAATATTTCGTCGGTGCGAACGTCAAGGTGTCGAAGTTCAAGATCCAGGGCGCGTATACGCACTATCAGGCGCCGGACAGCCCGGCCGGGGTGGCCGATCGCGCCGATCACTACTGGCTCGGTGCGACCTACACCGCGACGCCGCAATGGGCCGTGACGGGCGGCGGTTACTACGTGAAGGTGGGCGACGGCGGCGGCGACGCGTCGCACGATCCGTCGGGGCACGCGATGATGTACGTGCTCGGCACCACGTACAACCTGTCGAAGCGCACGTTCCTGTACGGCACGGTCGCGTATGTGCGCAACGGCGGCAACTCGAACTTTTCGCTGCTCGCGACGCCGCGCGACGCGACGTCGGGTACGAGCCCGATGACGGGCGAGTCGCAGACGGGGGCGTATGTGGGGATGATGCATACGTTTTGAGCGGCGAAGGTATACGCCTTGCACGCAACAACGCACGGACGGTTGCTGCCCGTGCGTTGTTGCTTTGACGGCGGCGTGACCGGTGCCGGTCAGAACACGCATGCGTCGGTCGTGGTGAGCGTCGCGAACGGGCCTCCAAGCGTCGCATTGTGATGCGCGATGATCCGCTCGGCCGGCAGTTCGGGCGTATCCATGCAGGTATGCCCGTCGGTCACGAGCACCGCACGAAAACCATGATCTGCGGCCGCACGGCACGCCGTGTCGACGCAGTACTGCGTCTTCATCCCCGCAATCACGATCTCGCCGATGCCGGCCGCATGCAGCCATGCGGCGAGCGGCGTGCCGGTGAAGCAGCTCGACTGCGTCTTGGCGAACACGGTATCGCGTGCGGCATCGATTGCGAGTTCAGGCAGCAGTGCGGTCAGCGGCGAGTCGGGCGCGATCGGCGAACCGGCGGGGCCGGTGTGCCGCACCGCGAATACCGGTGCACGGGCTTCATGCGCGCGGTCGATCAACCGGTTGATGTTCGCGAGCACACGTTCGCCGTCGTACGGCCGCTCGGGGCCGTGATACAGGCCGATCTGCATGTCGACGACGAGCAGTGCGCGTTTCGGGGAAGAGGCTTCTGGCATGGCGTTTCTCCTGAGTGACCGATACGGACGGAGAAACGACAAGACCCCGTCCGGAACCGGCGGGGCCTGTGAGGAATCGTGGCGCTACGACCTTGCGCGCACTCGCCGCACGAGCCCGCCGAAGGCGGTCGTGCGCGTCGTGGTCGAGGAGGCGGTCGTGGTGTGGCGCATGGAGCGATCATGCCCGATGCTCACGCACTGCGTCAATCGCGCATCCGGCATCGCCCACCGGTCAGTCGAGTGCCTTCCCGGCCTTCTCGTCCATGCAGCGGATGGCGAGCAGCGTGAACGCACCGCACCCAATCGCATACCACGCCGGCGCATTCGGATTGCCGGTTGCCGCGATCAGCCACGTGACGAAAAACTGCGCGAAGCCGCCGAAGATCGCAACGCCCACGCTGTACACGAGTGCGCCGCCCGTCGCGCGCACCGCACGCGGGAACAGCTCGCCGAGCATCGCACCCGTCGCGCCGATGTTGATCGCGTGCACGATCGACAGCGCGGCGATGATCGACAGCAGCGATGCGGCGCCCGGCCAGCGGTTCAGCGCGATGAACGCCGGGTAGATCGCGGCCATCAGCGCGATGCGCGTCCACCAGACGATCCGGTTGCGCCCGTAGACGTCGGACAGGTGGCCGCCGATCGGCGTCACGAGCATCAGGATTGCGCCCGCGACGCAGCCGGCCGTCATCGACAGCCAGGTCGGCAGATGCAACACCTGCACGCCGTAGATCGCCATGTAGAACACGATGATGTAGTGGATCGACGTGCCGCCGATCGTCACGCCGAGGCCCGCGAACACGGCCTTGCCGTGATGGCGCAGCACGTCCGCGAGCGGCAGCGATGCGACCGGCTCGTCGTGCGTGGCGGCGGGCGCGGCGGCCGGCACTTCCTCGACGGTGCGTCGCAGCCAGTAGCCGAGCGGCACGAACAGCGTGCCGATGATGAACGGGACGCGCCAGCCCCAGCTTTCGAGCTGCGCGGCATTGAGCGTCGACGTCAGCGCGACGCCGGTCAGCGCACCGGCGAGCGCGGCGAGTCCCTGGCTCGAGAACTGGAACGATGCGTAGAAGCCGCGACGATGCTGCGGCGCCTGTTCGAGCAGCAGCGTGGTCGACGCGCCGACTTCGCCGCCCGACGCGAACCCTTGCAGCAGGCGCGCGAGCACGAGCAGCAGCGGGGCGGCGAGGCCGATCTGCGCGTAGGTCGGCGCGACGGCGATCGTCGCGGTGCCGAGCGCCATCAGCAACAGCGTGAGGATCATCGCCTTCTTGCGGCCGGCGCGGTCGGCATACATGCCGATCACGAGCCCGCCGAGCGGGCGCGTGACGAAGCCGACACCGAAGCTCGCGACCGCGAGCATCAATTGCCCGAACGACGAATGCACGGGAAAGAACAGCTTGCCGATCAGGATCGCGAAGAAGCTGTAGACCGTGAAGTCGTAGAACTCGAGCGCGTTGCCGACGGCGGCGGCCGCGATCAGCCGGCGTTTCTTCGCGGCGGCGCGAGCATCGACCGGCGTGCCGGCGAGCGAAAGGGCGGACGTTTCCATGTGGGGTTCCCCCGGTTGGCGCGAAACGATGGGATGAAGGGCCGTCAGGCCGCGAGCCAGGCTTCGGCGATGCGAACCCAGTAGCTCGCGCCGATCGCGAGAATGTCGTCGTTAAAGTCGTAGCCGGGGTTGTGCACCATGCAGCCGCCCTTGCTGCCGATCCCGTTGCCGATGAATGCGTAGCAGCCGGGGCGCGCTTCGAGCATGAACGCGAAATCCTCGCTGCCCATCAGCGGCGCGGCGTCGGTTTCGACACGCTCGGCGCTGAGCATCTGGCGCGCGATGTCGGCCGCGAATGCAGTCGGCTCCGCGTGATTGACGAGCACCGGGTAGCCGTAGTCGTAGTCGACTTCCGCCGTGACGCCGAAGCTCTCCGCCTGGCCTTTCGCGAGCCCTTCGATGCGGCGCGCGAGCAGTGCGCGCACGTCGGCGTTCAGTGCGCGCACCGACAGCTTCATCACGACGGTTTCGGGAATGATGTTGAAGGTCTCGCCGGCCTGCACGCTGCCGACCGTGATCACGGCCGCATGCTGCGCATCGACCTCGCGCGCGACGATCGTCTGCAGCGCGACCATGATGCTGCCCGCGGCCGACATCGGATCGCGCGCGAAATGCGGCATCGCGCCGTGGCCGCCGACACCGCGCAGCGTGATCGTCACACGGTCGGCTGACGCCATCGCGGCGCCGGTGCGGAAGGCCATGTCGCCGGCCGCGCGGCCCGGCATGTTGTGGATCGCGAAGATCGCGTCGCACGGGAAACGGTCGAACAGGCCGTCGTCCATCATCGCCTTCGCGCCGCCGAAGTTTTCCTCGGCCGGCTGGAAGATCAGGTTCAGCGTGCCGGAGAACTGGCGCGTCGCCGCGAGGTGGCGCGCCGCGCACAGCAGCATCGCGGTGTGGCCGTCGTGGCCGCACGCATGCATCTTGTTCGCATGGCGGCTCGCGTACGGCAGGCCGGTGGCTTCCGCGAGCGGCAGTGCATCCATGTCGGCGCGCAGCCCGACCGTGCGTGTGCCTTGCCCTTCGCGCAGCACGCCGACCACGCCCGTCTTGCCGATGCCGCGATGCACGTCGTAACCCCAGCCGGCGAGCAGCTCGGCGACGAGGTCGCTCGTGAGCGTTTCCTCGAATGCGAGTTCGGGGTGAGCGTGGATGCGACGACGCACCTCGACCAGCTCGGGCGCGATCGCGGCGATACCGGGGATGACGGGGTTCACGGCTTGCAGCATGGTCTCTCCTGTGGGGCGGCTGGGGCGTTTGACGCACATATGACGAGCAAGCATATAAATTTCTTTTGCGTACCAGAAGCTGATAAATTGCTTTGGTGCTCACCACCGGTTGCCGCTCGGGAATACCCTGAGCCCGTGTGTGCCATGCAGCACAGGGTTTCCACGGATCACGCGTCGCCGCCATGAAATACCATCAGCTGAAAGCGTTCGTCACCGTCGCGGAAGAGGGGAGCATTCGCGCGGCCGCGCGGCGCCTGAACGTGTCGCCGGCGGCACTGACGAAGGCGGTCAAGGAGCTGGAGATCGCGCTCGGCGTGTCGCTCGTCGTGCGCACCGCGCGCGGCGTCCAGCTCACCGCGTTCGGCCAGCAGTTGCAGGTGCGCGCGCGGCTGATCGTCGCCGAAATGCAGCGCGCCCGCGACGACATCGAGCAGGCGCAAGGGGCGATGACGGGCTCCGTCGCGGCGGCGGTCACGCCGGCCGCCGCGGTGACGATCCTGCCCGATGCGTTTCGCGCGTTCCGGCGGCGTTTTCCGGTGGCGCGCGTCAGTATCGTCGAAGGGTTTCCGGGCGTCGCGCTGCCGCGGTTGCACGACGGCTCGCTCGATTTCGCGGTGGCCGTCGTCGTGCCCGAACTGCTGGCCGCCGAGTTCGATCACGCCGAACTGTATTCGAGCCGTTCGCTGATCGTCGCGCGCAAGGGGCATCCGCTCGCATCGGCCACGTCGCTCGCCGATCTCGTCGAAGCCGACTGGCTGATGAATCCGTCGCCCGAAAGTTCGACGCAGGTGCTGTTCAATTCATTCGTCGCCTACGGGTTGCCGGTGCCGGCGCGCGTCGTCGAATGCCCGAGCTTCGGGCTCGCGCGCAGCCTGATGATGGGCTGCGACCTGATTGCCTCGATGCCCGAGCAGCTGCTGCAGGGCGAGTGGGCGCGCGACCAGTTCGCGGTCCTGCCGATCCGCGAGCGGTTGCCGGCCGTCTCGGTGCAGGTCATCACGCGTCGCGACAGCCCGCTGACGCCGGCAGCGGCGATGCTGCTCGATTGCCTGCGCGATTCCGCGAGGCGCAAGGGGCTGCTGTGAACCTGCGCCCGCGGGCAGCGACCGTCGTTGCGTCGTTATCCTGACGATCGGGCGTGCGGCGTTGCCGTCGCCCGGCGGGCACCTGGCTTGCGCAGCGGGCACGTCATTGCGGCGTCTGCCGCGCGAGCCGGTATCATAGCGGCCGGCCCGCCGCTCCGGCCGGCCTCCAACCACATCGCCATCCGGCATCCAGCAATCAGAGGCATTTCATGACCAGTGCAACCCAATTCGACAACGTATCGGTCGTCAAGCGCGCGAACGTCTATTTCGACGGCAAGTGCGTGTCGCATACCGTGCTCTTCCCGGACGGCACGCGCAAGACGCTCGGCGTGATCCTGCCGTGCGCGCTCAACTTCGGCACCGATGCGCCCGAATTGATGGAAGTGCAGGCCGGCAAGTGCCGCGTGAAGCTCGACGGCAGCAGCGAATGGCAGACCTACGGCGCCGGCGAATCGTTCTCGGTGCCGGGCAAGAGCCGTTTCGACATCGAAGTGCTCGAGACGCTCGATTACGTCTGCAGCTACCTGTAAGACGCGCGCAGCAAAAGAAAAGCCCCGCCGAAGCGGGGCTCGTCACAAGCGGATGGCGCAAGGCCATCCGGAGCGCCTGTTCTCTTACAGGCAGGCGTTGATGTCGCCGGCCGACGATGCGTCGCCGCCGCGGAAACCGACCCACGTCTTTGCATTCGCGGCGTTGGCCGGGCGCACGACGGCCGCGGCGCCGTTCGGCGGCTGCTGACCCGGCGCATACACGGCCATGGCGAGGCCGTTCGCGAGTTCATACTGCGACGTCACTTGTTGCTGCGACTTGTCGGCCCAGGTCTTGGCGATGCATTGCGCGACCTGATCGGCGGGTTTCTGGCTTTGTCCCACGTTTTGGAGGGCAGAATCGGCTGCATGAGCAGAAAATGCCACGGTCAATGCGATGAGCGGTAAGTATTTCGCGTTCACGTTATCTCCCTCGAGTCGTGATTGATTGAGTGGGATGCGCAGCAGGACTGCGTGCAAGTGAGATCGCATCGAACAAGCACGGTTCCGGCTATTCCGAAACAAGTTGTTAACGCGCTTGCCAAATGGCGACTCCGATGCTGTGCACTTTGCTGCGGCACGGCATGCATCGTGTGCGGTTCGACGTCATGCGCGACGTGGTCCGCGCGCTGCCCGGTCATGTGGTGAAGTGATGGTCGCGGCGAGCGGCATGCATGTGCATGCCGTGCCGCAACTCTTTATTTGATCGCGCAGTGGAATGGCTGATTGATGGCCCCGTCGCATGAGCACCATGATGACAAACTTTCGGCCGTCGAATTGTTAACCAACTTTAAACAGGGAAAGCGACGGCAGGGCAATCGCATGAAGGGGCTTACCAGCCAAGGAGTTGAGCGCGATAGTTGTCGCTGGTGGCGGCCTTGAGCCGGCGGATCTTGAGGCCCGCCTTGGTTTGCGTGTCCTTGCGCAGCAGGTTCATCGTAATGCGGCGCAGAATTGCAAAGTTCTGCGCCGCATGTTCGACCCGCACCCTGCATTGATCTTCGCCGAACGCCACGTCGAGCACCCAGTGCATCGAGTTCTCGATCCGCCAGTGCGAGCGTACGGCGTGTGCAATGCGCGTTGCATCGGCGGGCAGGCTGCTCACGTAATATCGGCGCTCGACCGACACCGTCTCGCCGATCTCACGCGTGGCCTCGACCATAGCGATCGAGCGCATGCCCGGCCAGAGCGCGGCCGCGCGCCATGTGTTCATCACATCACTGACCAGGCAACGACGTGTTTCGATCCGGCCGTGGTCCTTCTCGACCTCCCGATATTCACTCGAACAGTCCCATCGGTCATCGGATGCAAGACGGTCGATGGCTTCGAGCGTGGTGCGAACTTCCACCAGCAGCGTCGGCTGGTTTTCCTTGACCGCCAGCACGTAGTCGGCTCCGCTCGTGACGAGTTGGCGAGCAATCGCCTGCTGGCAGCCCATGGCGTCGATCGTTACGATTGCACCCTTGAGCAGTAGTGCATCGAGCAGTTCCGGAATCGCCGTGATCTCGTTACTCTTGTCGGCCGTGCGCACCTGCCCCAGTACAACGCCCAGGCCGCTTCCAAAGGCCGAAACAAGGTGGATGGCACGCTCCCCATTGCGATGCGAGCCACGCACCGTCTTGCCGTCGATCGCGATGACCTCGCCGGACAAGGTTGGAAACGCACCGCTCATCCAGCGCGTGAAGCACGCCTCGAACTGACGTGGGTTCAGGGCCGCGAACACCCGTCCAAACGTGTCGTGGGACGGGATGCCGTTGCGCAGCGGCACGTAGCCGCGTAGCCACTCCAGTTTCTCTTCACCCCAGATCTGAATGGCTACCCAGCTATCCGCTCCCGAGAGAATCGCGCACAGCGCCACCACCAGCATCTCTGACAGGTCGTGCGCAGGCGTTCGGCTGCGCGGATCGCGTAACTCGCCGAACGCGTCTTCGATGCTCAAGGCTTGCGTTTCCTCCATCCGATGCCTCCGCAAAAGATAGTAGTAAACGCTTGATTCGCCTCGGTTTACAACCCCGCGCGTAACTCCTTGATTGTTAACGCCCCTTCATGCGATTGCCCTGAAAGCGACGGAATGCGAGGCGGCACGCGACGGGCGTGCCGCGTCGTGCGCAGAGGTGACGAGAGCGGGTTGTGCGCGGCGAGGGTGCCGCGCGGCGCGGTGGATCAGCCGGCCTTGCGCGTGCCGATGTCGCGCAGGTTGGCCGGGACGATCGGGCGGAAGCGTTCGCGTTTCTGTTCGTCGTCGAAGTGCTGCAACGCGGGCTTGATGAGGTCGCTGCGCGATACGATGCCCGTGATGCGCATCGATTGCTCGTCGGCGACGACGGGCAGGCGCTCGAGCCCGAGCATCGCGAGTCGCGATGCGACGACGCGGCACGATTCGTGCGCTTGGGCAACCGCCGGCGCACGATTGGCGAACGCGCGCGAGATCGGCGTGTCGGGTGCAGCCTGTGCGCGCTGCGCATCGAGCGTCGCGCGATCGACGAGACCGAGCAGGCGCCCGTTCTGCACGACCGGGTACGCACGGTGCTTCTGCTTCGCGCCGAAGTACTGCGACTCGACGGCATCGAGCGTCGCCGCGCCGTCGATCGTGACGAGCAGGTCGGCGGACGTCATCACTTCGCCGATGTCGTGCCGCTCGAGCGGATCGACGCCGTATTCGCGATAGATGTGATAGCCGCGGCGTGCGATCTTTTCCGTCATGATCGAGCGTTTCATCACGATGGTTGCGAAGCCGTGCGCGACGAGCGTCGCCGCGAGCAGCGGCAGCAGCGCGTTCGCGTCATGCGTGAGGCCGAACGCGAACACGATCGCGGTGAGCGGGGCGCCGAGCGTTGCGCCGAGGGTCGCGGCCATGCACACGAGCGGCCACAGTGTCGGGTCGCCGCCCGGCAACATCGGCGACAGCACGGTGCCGAGGCCGGCGCCGAGCATCAGCAGCGGAGCGAGCACGCCGCCCGACGTGCCCGAGCCGAGCGCGATCACCCACGTCACGGCTTTCACTAGCAGCAGCGCGAGCGCGATCTTCAAGGCGATGTGCTGGTGCAGCAGGTCGCCGATCACGTCGTAGCCGACGCCGAGCGCGCGCGGTTCGAGCCAGCCGCCGATGCCGATCACGATCGCGCCGAGCGCGGGCCACCACATCCAGTGCACCGGCAGCTTCGCGAAGGTGTCCTCGACGCGGTACAGCGCGGCCGACAGCCCGCATGCGAGCAAGCCCGACAGCAGGCCCGCGACGATGCACGACAGCAGCGCGACGGGCGTCGGCGCGGCCGTCGTCAGCGGAAACAGCGGATCGACGCCGAAGAACACGGCGCGGGCGAAACCCGCCACCGCGCATGCCAGTGCGACCGGCAGGAAACTGCGCGGACGCCATTCGAACAGCAGCAGTTCGACCGCGAGCAGCACGGCGGCGACCGGCGTGCCGAACACGGCCGTCATGCCGGCGGCCGCGCCGGCGACGAGCAGCGTCTTGCGCTCGGCGGCAGTGACGTGCACGCACTGCGCGATCAGCGAGCCGAGCGCGCCGCCCGTCATGATGATCGGGCCTTCGGCGCCGAACGGGCCGCCGCTGCCGATCACGACGCCGGACGACAGCGGCTTGAGGATCGCGACCTTCGGCGACATGCGGCTCTTGCCGAACAGGATCGCCTCGATCGCCTCAGGAATGCCGTGGCCGCGGATCTTTTCCGAACCGAAGCGCGCCATCAACCCCACGATCAGCCCGCCGATCACCGGCACCACGATCACCCACGCGCCGAGCGTGTTGTTCGCGGGCGAGCGGTCGACGAACGAGAACTGCTGAAAGAAGAACAGGTTCGTGAACAGATGGATCAGGCTCAACAGCACGAACGCGGCAAGCGTGCCGAGCAGGCCGATCCCGGCGGCAAGCAACGCGATCCCGGGCAGGCGTTCGTTGGTCGAGAAATCGCGTTTGTGTGGTGCATTCATCGGCGTGGAAAAAGCATGGGTCAGTAATCGATCTGCGGAACCTGGAACGCGTCCTTGAGCGACTTCAGCTCGGCGCGATGCATGGCCGCGAGGCGGGCGAGCAGCGTCTCGCCGGCCGGCTCGAGATGAACCTCGACCTGCCGGCGATCCGCTTCGCTCGTCTTGCGCTTCACGAGGCCGAGCGCTTCGCAGCGCGTGACCAGCGCGACGACTCCGTGATGCTGCGCCTGCAGGCGTTCCGCGAGTTCGCCGATGGTCGCCCATTCGCGATGCGGGTAGCCCTTGATGTGCAGCAACAGCAGGTATTGCAGCGGCGTCACGCCCTCGCTTTGCGCGGCGCGCTCGGAGAAGCGCTCGAAGCGGCGCATCTGGTAGCGGAACTCGGACAGTTGCTGGAAATCGCTTTTCGTCAGCGCGCGTCGGGTATCGTTCATCGGAGGCGGTCGATCAGTCGGTTACGGTAGCGTGAAATATATCACAACATGATATAAATGGCCGAATTCGTGCGGATAGGATGCACTCCGCGTTGCACCGGCCGCTACATGGCGTTACGAGCGCGGCATACGTCAGGCAGCCTCGAGCATTTGCGTCTGCCGATAAAGGCCCGTGACGAGATCCGTCTGGGTAATGATCCCGACGAGCCGGTGCGATTCATCGACGACCGGAATGTGGTGGTGGCCCGAATGCGTCAACAGCGGGACGAGCGCGGTGATCGGCATCGTTTCCGGCACGCACGCGACGTCGCGTGTCATCACCGAGGCGACGCTCGCCGGCTGGCCGCCGAACGATTGCGGCAGCCGCGCGGACAGGCGTTGCCACCACGGGGTCGGGCGGCGCAGCGGGCGCGTGAGGTCGGCGCGCGTGACGATGCCGGTCAGGCGGCCTTCGCCGTCGACGACGGGCAGCGCCTTCACGCGATGGCGGTCGAGCAGCGTGAGCGCGGTCATTACCGATGTCGACGGCGCGACTTCGATCGCATCCTTCGTCATCAGGTCGGCGCACAAGAGTTGGCCGAACGTGCGTGTGTAGGCCTGCATCTCGGTTTCGCGCAGCAGCGCTTCCAGGTCGTCCGGATCGACGTCGAGCCATTCGCTGCGGCGCTTGAGCACCGCGTCGAGGTCGCCGCGTGTGAAGCGGCCGCGCGCCGGTGCGGCGGCGCCCGCTTGCGGTTTCGCTTCGGGGCGCACGCCGCCGTGCGGGTAGCGGTGCCCGGTCAGCGTGTGATAGGCGAGTGCGGCGGACAGCAGGATGGCCGATTGCAGCGCGATCGGCTCCAGCACGAAGCTGAACCCGAGCGAATGGATCGCGGGGCCGCCGACCACGGCCGTGAGTGCGACGGCGCCCGACGGCGGGTGCACGCAGCGCAGCGCGAACATGCCGCCGATCGCGCACGCGATCGCGACCGCGGCGGCCGTGATCGGATCGGCGATCCATTGTGCGCAGGCGACACCGACCGTCGCCGCGACCAGATTGCCGCCGATGATCGACCACGGCTGCGCGAGCGGACTCGCCGGCACCGCGAACAGCAGCACGGCCGACGCGCCCATCGGCGCGACGAGCAGCGGCACGAGGCCCGGTACGCCAGGCAGCACGCGCATGGTCACGCCGACTGTCGCGATGCCGACGAGCGCGCCCGTGCACGAACGCAGGCGCTCGCGCCAGCCCAGCGACATCGGCTGGGGAATGAAGCTGTGCAGCCATTGCCGCAACGTGCGGCGCGACGAAGGGGAGCCTGACGACATGGACGGTAAGCGGTAAAGATGACAGCGCGGGCGCGCGCGGCGACGAGCCGCGAATTATATCGTGTTGTGATATAAATTGTCGCGCCGCATCAAGGCGGTGCATGTGCGCGACACGCATGTCTTGCAAAAACCTTTCATCCGATGAAAGTTTATGGTCGTGGCAATAGCGCAAATTTGTCTGTAGCGGCGTACAATTCGGGCCACTGAATCCCCCCTTCATGCCAGAACCACGTACGCGATGCCCGCTCTCCCGCCTTTCTCCCGGCACGGTGATCGATTCGACGTGGTTCGCGGCTGCGTTCCGTTCCCCACCTGACGCGAGCGCTGCCGACGCCTCCCCACTGACTCTCCCCAAGCTAATTCAATGGACATGCTCGAAAACATGCGCCTGTTCGTGCGCGTTGTCGAAGCCGGCAGTTTTACTGCGGTCGCGAAGGAAATCGACGCGACCACCGCGCAGGTGTCGCGCGCGGTTTCGAACCTCGAAGCGCACGTACAGACGCGCCTGCTGCATCGCACGACGCGCCACCTCGGCCTCACCGAAAGCGGCGAACGCTATTTCGAGCGCGCGAAATCGATCCTCGCGGAAATCGACTACGCGAACGCGGAGGCGCGCAACGCACTGCTGCGGCCGAGCGGCAAGATGCGCATCCACGCGATGACGGGGCTCGGGCAGAGTCATGTCGTGTCGTCGATCGTCCGCTACCAGGAGGACAACCCCGACGTGTCGGTCGAGCTGACGCTCGCGCAGCGGATGCCGAATCTCGTCGAGGAGGGTTATGACGTATCGATCGTGACGGCGTCGCAACTGCCCGATTCGGGCTACGTCGCGCAGACCTGCGGCACGAGCTGCAGCGTGCTCGTCGCGTCGCGCGAATACCTGGCGCGCCACGGCACGCCGCAGACGCCCGACGAATTGCCGAACCACGTGTGCCTGCGCCTCGACACGCCCGCATCGCCGGCCGGCGAATGGCGGCTCGAGCGCAGCGATGGCGAGGAGGCCATCTACGAGCTGCAGCCCGCGCCGTTCCAGGTCAACGTGCCGGACGCGCTGTGTGTCGCGGTGCGCGCCGGGCGCGGGATCGCGTGCGTCGCGCTGTATACGGTGCTCGACGACATCCGCGAAGGGCGGCTGATCCGCGTGCTGCCCGAGTATCGGCTGCAGACGGTGAGCGTGTATGCCGTCTACGCGACGCGTCGTTATCTCGATGCGAAGATCCGCACGTTCCTCGACCACCTGCGCACGACGCTCACGCCCGCGCTGGAGGACGACCTGCGCGAACTCGACCGGCTGACCACCGAACAGTCGCCCGGCGGCCGCAAGCGAGCTTGACGTCCTGCTAGGCCCGGGCCGTGCATCGGGTGCAATCGAGTATGGAAATCGTATCGATATCGGTCTAACGTCCAGAGACTATCGATCGATTCAAGAATTGCATGATTGAACTGCACCAGCTTCGCTGCTTCGTCGCGGTCGCCGAGGAGCTGCATTTCGGTCGCGCGGCCCGGCGGCTCTTCATGACCCAGCCGCCGCTCAGCCGGCAGATCCAGCTGCTCGAGCATGCGCTCGGCATCGCGCTGCTCGAACGCAGCAGCCGGCAGGTCAGCCTGACCGCGGCCGGCGAGCGGTTCCTGCGCGACGCGCGGCACATTCTCGAATTCTCCGCACGGGCCGAGCAGGCCGCGCAGCGCGTCGCGCACGGCGGCGCCGGCCGCATCACGCTCGGCTTCACGGCGGTCAGCGCGTACCGGATGATCCCGATGCTGCTGGCGCATGCCGCGCACGCGCTGCCGGACGTCGACGTCGAATTGCGAGAGATGGTGTCGACCGTGCAGATCGACGCGCTGGCGTCACGGATGCTCGACGCGGGCTTCGTGCGCCAGCGGGCCGCCCGCCAGCCGCTCGAATACCGGCTCGTGCAGCGCGAACCGATGCTGGTCGCGGTCGCGGAGGGGGCGCCGCTCGCCGCGTGCGAGCGCATCGGCCCCGACGATCTCGACCGGCAGCCGTTCATCGCGTATTCGCCGAACGAGGGGAAATACTTCCACGACCTGATCTCGGGCCTGTTCGCGAACGCGGGGCGGCTGCCGAACTACCTGCATTACGTCGGGCAGACGCATACGATCCTGGGCCTCGTGCGCGCGGGCCTGGGCGCCGCACTCGTGCCGGCGTCGGCGCGCGAACTGCATGTCGACGGCGTGGTGTTCCGGCCGTTGGCGGGCACCGACGTGGCGGCCGAGCTGTATCTCGCATGGCGCACGGACAACGACAATCCTGCGTTGCCGGTGTTCAACGCGATGGTCGAGCGGTTTCTCGCGCAGGAGCAGGGCGGCGCGGTGACGTGATGCGCCGGGGAATCCGCCCGGGCGATGTGACAAGCTTTCAGTCCGGAAGGGGGCGCATGCGATGACAAGCAATCCTGACCGAGCACGACGGGTCGCAGTCCTGCGAATCCTTACCGTACTGAAAGCCGTTTCGCTGCCGGTGTTCCAGCGGAGGAACGCAGCGCTTCGCTGCACTGCGACAACTGCTTGACGCTGCATGCCGGTCGGCGCAGGATACGTCCGTGCATTTGGAGCGGGACGCGCCGGCCGCGCGGTTCCTGCACCCGCGATACGCAGAAGAACAACGATGAGCCTTTACGCACTCGTACCGGAATACCGGCCCCGCGTCTGTCGGCCCGCCGGAACCACGCTTCTCCCGACGCCCGCCGCGTCACGTATCCGTCATCCCGTTTCGTACCGTGCCTCGGTACGCTTTCCCGTTCGCGCGCGAGCCGCGACGATGAACGGCGCCCGTCCGGCGCGCCGCATCGCGGCACCGTCCGCCATCCTTCATTACCGCATCCTGAACGGCGCCTACACCGGCGTCTCGTGACGCCCGTCGCGCCCGTCCTTGTATTGCGCCGCCGGCTTTGCCTGGCTGCCCGGCGGCACCGAAGTCCGAAGCATTTCGATTGAGCTTGAAAGAGCACACGCAAGCAGTTCGGTTCGAGGTTCAAGGAGAAAAACTCATGTCGCAGCTTTCGAATGAAGAAGCAAACGGCAGTTCGGGGAGTGGCAAGGTCAAGCTGGTCAAGTGGGCGATCATCATCGCCGGCGTCGCGATCGCGGCACCGGCCGCGCTGTTCATCCTGAAGGGGGTGATCGCGCTGGTCACGGCGGGCGTGATCGGTCTCGGCGCGATCTACTTGGCGCCGGTCGTCGCGATGAAGTTCGCGAACCAGAAGGTGAAGATGATCGTCGAGGAGGCGCAGGCGAATCCGATCGAGACGCTGATCAACCAGCTCGCGGAAAAGCGCCAGGCGGCACAGAAATTCGCGGACAGCATCACCGCGTTCCGTACCGAGGTGAAGAACTTCGAGAACAAGACGGAACTGTTCGAGAAGCAGTATCCGGACGACGCGCCGCGCTTCAGGCAGCAGCTCGATACGATGAAGCAACTGCTCTCGTTCCGCGAGGGGCGCTACAAGCAGGTGCAGGCCGAGCTGAAGAACTTCGCGTCGGCGATCGACCGCGCGAAGGCGATGTGGGACATGTCGCAGGCGGCGCAGCAGATGAACAAGCTCGCGGGCCGGCAGGCGTCCGACACGTTCGAGCAGATCAAGACCGACGTGGCCGTCGATTCGGTGATGCGCTCGGTCAACAAGGCGTTCTCCGAAATGGAGACGTCGCTGATGGATAACCCCGAGGTCAAGCAGGCGCAGCAGCAGGCGGTGGCGAACGCCCCGCACGCGCCCGGGCTCGATGCGGCGAACCCCGCGCAACTGCCGTCGAAACAACAATAACTTCCTGCAGGCACGCAACCATGAAAAAACTGCTTGGCGCCATCGCGTTTCTGGTAGTGCTCGTCGGCGTATGGATCGTTCATCAGGGCGGCCTGTCGACGCTGATTCCCGCGCATGACGCGGCCCCGGCCTCGACATCCGCGCAAAACGGCGACAGCGGCCAGGCGGCGCAGACGCCGCCGTCGGCCAGCGTGCTGCCGGCCGGCTTCACGCCGCAGGCCAGCACGCTGAAATCGATCGCGGAAAACGGCATCGTGCGGATCTCGGTGCAGAACCCGAGCGAACCGTTCTTCGGCGAGGACAAGGGCTCGCCGCACGGCTTCAACGTCGAGTTCGCGCGGCTGCTGTTCGCGGACCCGTCGTTCTCGCACGGCGGCAAGCCGGTCGTCGTCGATACGCGCCACGAGGTCGACACGTACCCCGGCGTGCCGAAACAACTGCTCGATACCGACGCGAAGGGGAACCACGTGGTCGACGTGGCGATGGACGGGCTGACGTTCCCGGACAACACGCCGGCAGGCGTCGTCTATTCGGTGCCGTACGTCGACGATTTCGGCTATTCGCTGATCGTGCGGCAAGGCTCCGCCATCCGCTCGACCGACGATCTCACGGGCAAGACGGTCGGCATCCTGAAGGGCGACCCGGACGTGCGTGCGTTCGTCACGCGCCAGTATCCGAACGTGAAATTCGTCGAAGTCGACGATTCCGATCCGGCATTCATCGCGAAGAGCATCGACGGCCATACGGTCGATGCGTTCATCTACGACTATCCGTTCGCGGTCAGCTCGATCAAGGGCACCGACCTGAAATTCGCGGTGACCAAGCTCGACGGCTCGAACATCGCGTACAAGATCGGCGTGCGCGCGGATGACCAGGATCTGCTGATCTACCTGAATGCCGCGATCGCGAAGCTCAAGCAGTCGCCGCAGTATCTCGAGCTGCTGCGCAAGTACTTCGTCAGCGACCAGGCGGTGACGACCGCGGCCGCGTCGGGCGAACACACGTACGTGGTGAAGGCGGGCGACACGCTGAACATGATCGCGGCGAGCAAGCTCGGCAGCGGCCAGCGCTATCGCGAGATTCAACGCCGCAACAACCTCGCCAACCCGAACCTGATCCTGGCGGGCCAGCATCTCGTGATTCCGGTGCGCTGACGGCGGCGTGAAGTGAACGAAAAGGAAGGGACGTGAAGGACGGCGCGCGGCCCGGCGGAGGTGATTCGCCGGGCCGCGCGCAGGTGGGCGTCAGTGGGTGATCGACAGGAACAGGTAGGCGGCGAACAGCGACAGGTGCACGACGCCGTGCAGCACCGTCGTGCGGCCCTGGCTGAGCGTCAGCGTGCTGACGAGCAGCGTCAGTGCCAGCAGCACGGTTTCCATCGGGCCGATGCCGAGCGTGAGCGGCTGGCCGACCCAGATGAACACGGCCGCGACGGTCGGGATCGTGAGCCCGATACTCGCGAGCGCCGACCCGAGCGCAAGGTTCATGCTGGTCTGCAGGCGATTCGCGCGTGCGGCGGTGACGGCCGCGAGCCCTTCCGGCAGCAGCACGAGCGCGGCGATCACGATACCGACCGCGGCTTCGGGCGCACCGAGCCGCAATACGGCATGCTCGACGGCCGGCGACAGCAGCTTCGCGAGCAGCACGACCGCGACGAGGCTCGCGAACAGCAGCAGCAGGCTGATCAGCGCGGTGCGGCTGCTCGGCGGCGCCGCGTGCACCGATTCGTTCGCGCTGTCGTGCGCGGTGAGAAAGTAGTCGCGGTGACGCACGGTCTGCACGAACACGAATGCGCCGTACAGCACGAGCGACGACACGCCGGCGAACGCGAGCTGCGATTTCGAAAAGAACGGGCCCGGTGCGGCGTTCAGGTAGTTCGGCATCACGAGCGACAGCACGGACAGGGAAGCCAGCACCGCGAGCGCCTTGCTCGCGCCGCGCCCCTGGAAGTCCTGCTCGCCGTGCTTCCATGCGCCGACCAGCAGGCAGATGCCGACGATACCGTTGCAGATGATCATCACGGCGGCGAACACGGTGTCGCGTGCGAGGCCCGATTTCTCGGGGCCGGCGCCGAGCATTACCGACACGATCAGCGCGACTTCGATGACGGTCACGGCGACCGCGAGCACGAGCGTGCCGAACGGTTCGCCGACCCGATGGGCGACGACTTCGGCGTGGTGGACGGCGGCGAACACGGCGCCGGCGAGTGCGGCGGCGAACACCGCGATGACGAGGCCTTCGGCCGGCACGACGCGCGACAGCGCGAGGACCAGCCATGCGGCAAGCGGGGCCACGAGGGTCCAGTGCGGGAGTTGGTTGGACGAGAGCGGCATGGAGGGTTTCCTTATGCGAGTGGCGGCGCGCGACGCGCCGTCACGGGTTGACGAAGCCCGGCCGTACTATCCGCCGAACGAGGATGATGAAACCGAAAGATGGCAGCACGCAACGGTGCTGCCCTGGGTTCGCCGCCGCGAGGCAGCGAGGGGCGCGGGCGGGCCGGAGCCCGTCGCGGGATGAAACGATTCGATGCGCCCGCCGCAAACCGCGAGGCGGGCGCGTGAGACGACGCGCGTGCCGGAGGCTCGGTTCCGACCCCGGAAGGGCGGCCGGCAATGGACGGCAGTGGCGGCGTGACACGCGGTTTCCCCCTGAAATCCGGTGGTTTGCCGGATTTTATCAGGCGTTCGGGGGTCGCTATCTCATATTCGAACGCTTTCATTGACCTTTCGGTTTGCAAAAAGTGCCCCGAACGTTCGAATTTTTTGTCTTTGCAGTTTCCGTAACGGTCTCTTGCACGACAAATTCGGGCACGCCCTGACATAAATCTACCGACCGGTCGGTTTATAATCGCTCGCACTTCCACTTCATGACGGATCGCAAGCGATGGCTGTTTCTTCTGCACATTCGGTGAACCCGGGCGCGCTGGCGCCGTCGGCAGTCGTCGGCGTGATCGGTGCCGGCGCGATGGGCGCGGGCATTGCGCAGGTCGCGGCGGCGGCCGGCCATACGGTGCTGCTGTACGACCTGAACGAAGCCGCTTGCGACAAGGCGCTGGCCGGCATCCGCGCGCAGTTCGCGCGGCTCGCGGAGAAGGGCCGGCTCGAACCGGCACAGGCTGATGCGGCAGGCAGCCGGCTCCGCGCGGTGCGTGCGCTGGCCGATTTCGCAGGTGCAGCGCTGATCGTCGAGGCGGCCGCCGAGCGGCTCGACGTGAAGCGCGAGATCTTCGCGACGCTCGAGCGCCATGTCGACGACGCGTGCCTGCTGGCGACCAACACGTCGTCGATCTCGATCACGTCGATCGCGGCCGGGCTGCGCGCGCCGCAGCGCGTCGCCGGCCTGCATTTCTTCAACCCGGCACCGCTGATGGCGCTCGTCGAGGTGGTCAGCGGGCTCGCGACCGCGCCCGAAGTCGCACAGGTGCTGGTTGCGACCGCCGCCGCGTGGGGCAAGCAGCCCGTGATGGCCAAATCGACGCCGGGCTTCATCGTGAACCGCGTCGCACGGCCGTATTACGCGGAGGCGCTGCGCGTGCTGAACGAACAGGGTGGTGCGCCGGCGTCGATCGACGCGGTGATGCGCGAGGCCGGCGGCTTCCGGATGGGGCCGTTCGAGCTGATGGACCTGATCGGCCACGACGTGAACTTCGCGGTGACCGAATCGGTGTTCCGCGCGTACTTCAACGACCCGCGCTACACGCCGTCTCTGATCCAGCAGGAACTCGTGAACGCGGGTTTCCTCGGGCGCAAGTCGGGGCGCGGTTTCTATTCGTATACGGACGGCGCGACGCCGCCCGCGCCCGATCTCGAAGCCCCGCGCGCCGCGCCGGCCGACGTCGCACTGTTTGCGCAGGACGGCCCGGCAGCCGCGCTGCATACGCGCTTCACCGAACGCATCGCGGGCGCCCGGCAGGCCGGCGCGCATGCCGACGACCTGCTCGCGACGGCCGGCCGCGCGTCGATCGCGCTGACCGACGGCCGCACCGCGACCGCGCGCGCCGCGCAGACGGGCGTGGCCGATCTCGTGCTGGTCGACCTGGCGCGCGATTACACGCAGGCCGGGCTCGTCGCGCTGACGCGTGCGCTCCAGTGCAGCGACGCGGCCTATGCGGACGCGGTCGGCCTGTTCCAGCAGGCGGGTTTTCGCGTCGTCGGCATCGCCGACGTGCCGGGCATGGTCGCGATGCGCACCGTCGCGATGCTCGCGAACGAGGCGGCCGACACGGTGAACCAGGGCGTGTGCTCGCCCGCCGATCTCGATCTCGCGATGGAGAAGGGCGTGAACTACCCGTGCGGCCCGCTCGCGTGGGCCGATGCGATCGGCATCGGCCGCGTGTTTCGCGTGCTGTCGAACCTGGCGGCGAGCTACGGCGAGGACCGCTATCGCGTGTCGCCGCGCATCGCCGCACTGCATGCGGCCGGCCGCACGTTCCGGTCGTAACGCCGGCTTCGTCACCTCGAACACGATAACGACATCACTCCATTGGAGGAGCACCCCGATGACCCACCCGACGCATCCCGCCGCCGCCCTCGAGCCGATCGAGACCGCCAGCCGCGACGAACTGCAGGCACTGCAGCTCGAGCGCATGAAGTGGTCGCTGCGCCACGCATACGACAACGTCCCGCACTATCGCCGCACGTTCGATGCGGCCGGCGTGCACCCGGACGACCTGAAGTCGCTCGCCGATCTCGCGAAATTCCCGTTCTCGACCAAGAACGATTTGCGCGACAACTATCCGTTCGGGCTGTTCGCGGTGCCGCGCGAGCAGGTCGTGCGCGTGCACGCGTCGAGCGGCACGACGGGCAAGCCGACGGTGGTCGGCTACACCGCGCGCGACATCGATACCTGGGCGAACGTGACCGCGCGCTCGATCCGCGCGGCCGGCGGCCGCCCGGGCGACACGCTGCACAACGCGTTCGGCTATGGCCTCTTCACGGGCGGCCTCGGGATTCACTATGGTGCGGAACGGCTCGGCTGCATGGTCGTGCCGATGTCGGGCGGGCAGACCGAGAAGCAGGTGCAACTGATCCGCGATTTCGAGCCGAAGATCATCCTCGTCACGCCGTCGTACATGCTGAACCTGATCGACGAGATGGTGCGACAGGGGATGGACCCGGCCGAGTCGTCGCTGAAGATCGGCATCTTCGGCGCCGAGCCGTGGACGCAGGCGCTGCGCGAGGAAGTGGAGACGCGCGTGGGCATCGACGCGCTGGACATCTACGGGCTGTCGGAAGTGATGGGGCCGGGCGTTGCGTGCGAATGCGTCGAGACGAAGGACGGCCCGGTAATCTGGGAAGACCATTTCTATCCGGAGATCATCGATCCCGTCACGGGCGAAGTGCTGCCCGACGGCAGCCAGGGCGAGCTCGTGTTCACGTCGCTGACGAAGGAAGCGATGCCGGTGATCCGCTACCGCACGCGCGACCTCACCGCGCTGCTGCCGCCGACCGCGCGCGCGATGCGCCGGCTCGCGAAGATCACCGGCCGCTCCGACGACATGCTGATCGTGCGCGGCGTGAACGTGTTCCCGAGCCAGATCGAGGAGATCGTCGTCGCGCTGCCGCAGCTGTCGGGCCAGTTCCAGATCACGCTGTCGCGCGACGGTCACATGGACCGGCTCGACCTCGCGGTCGAACTGCGCTCCGAAGCGGCCGCGTCCGTCACCGAAAGCGATCGCGCGGCGCTCGCGCGCGAGCTGCAGCACCGGATCAAGACGATGGTCGGCGTGTCGTCCGGCGTGACGGTGCTGGCGGCGGGCGGCATTCCCGCGACCGCGACCGGCAAGGCCCGGCGCGTGATCGACCGCCGCCAGGCCGCGTAATTCCGATGTTTGCCGTTCTACCCGAGGAAACCTGTTCGATGGATGGATTGAATACCCTGGCCGTCACGGTCGATGCGCGCGGCATCGCAACCGTCGCGTTGCAGCGCGGCGACGTGCTCAACGCGTTCGACGAGACGATGATCGCCGAACTGACCGGCGCGTTCACCACGCTCGGCTCACGCGACGACGTGCGCGCGATCGTGCTGCGTTCGGACGGCCGCGCGTTCTGCGCCGGCGCCGACCTGCAGTGGATGCAGCGCGCGAGCGCGAACGACGCGGCCGCGAACCTGCGCGATGCGGAGCGGTTCGCCGCGATGATGCGCGCGATCCGGCAATGCCCGAAGCCGACGGTGGCGCGCGTGCAAGGTCACGCGTTCGGCGGCGGCGTCGGCCTGTGCGCGGCGTGCGACATCGTGATTGCGAGCGATCACGCACGCTTCTCGGTCAGCGAGGCACGCTTCGGGATCCTGCCGGCCGTGATCGGGCCGTATCTGGTCGAGGCGGTCGGTCAGCGCCAGGCGCGGCGGCTCGCGCTCACCGCGACGCAGCTCGCCGCCGGCGAGGCGGTCGCGATCGGCCTGATCCACCAGGCCGTGCCGCTCGAGTCGCTCGACGAAGCGCTCGACCGGACGCTCGCCGAACTCGGCCGGAACGGCCCGAACGCGCTGATGGAGATCAAGCGCTTCTTCGACACGATCGGCGAGTATCCGTCGTCCGACGAGCGCGCGGCGTTCACCGCGCAGACGATCTCCCGCGTGCGGGCGACGCCGGAAGCGAAGGAAGGCTTCGCCGCGTTCTTCGCGAAGCGGCCGCCGGCATGGGAGGCGGGCGCCGAATAAGCGCAAGCGGAGACGATCGACGGCGCAACGGGCGAGCCCGCATTTTGCGCCGCGGGCGCTTGCTCTACAATGCGTGACCCCCGGCGCCCCGCCGGCCCAGCCCCGACCGATTCTTCATCCGATGATCGTCAACCGCCTTATCTCCGAGATCCTGTTCGGCTTCACCGGCCTGATCGGCATCATCAACCCGATCGGCATCGCGTTCCTGTTTCTCGAACGGACCGAGGCGCTCACCGAACACGAGCGGGACCTGCTCGCCCGGAAGGTCGCGTTCAACTCGTTCATCGTGCTGCTGGTCGCGTTTTTCGCCGGCACGCCGGTGCTGCATTTCTTCGGGATTTCGATGGAAGCGCTGCGGATCGGCGGCGGCTTCGCGGTTGCCGTGGCCGGCTGGCAGATGCTGAACGAACCCGACGGGCCGGGCGGCGGCGACACGCCGGTCAAGCCGATCGACGCGAACGCGATCATGACGCGCGCGTTCTTCCCGCTGACCGTGCCGCTGACGGTCGGCCCCGGCTCGATCGCGACCGCGATCGCGCTGAACGCGAACCGCACGCACAAGCTGTCGGAGTTCATGCTGTCGAGCATCGTGTCGATCGCCGTGTCCGTGCTGGTCGCGGTCGTGATCTGGCAGGTCTACAGCCGCTCCGCGCTGCTGTCGCGCTACCTCGGCAGCGAAGGCACGAAGGTCGCGAAGCGCGTGTCGGCGTTCCTGCTGCTGTGCATCGGCGTGCAGATCATGCTGACCGGCTTTTCCGCGTTCCTGCAGCCAATCGCCGACCAGGCCAAGTAAGCAGCCCGCGCCGCAGCGCACGTCCCGCGCAGCCGGCGCCCTGCGCGGCCTCGCGACCTCGCGACCTCGCGCCGGCGAACGCCCCTTCGTCCGATGCGGCGACGCCGCACGTCTTTTTGCCGCCCGGGATACCATGCGACGGTCCGGCCGATGCGCGGCGCGCATCCGGCCGTCAGCTCAACTTCAATCGCGAGGCGTGCAATGGAATACGTGAAATTCGGATCGACAGGGCTGGAAGTGTCCAGCCTGGTGCTGGGTTGCATGACGTTCGGCGAACCGTCGCGCGGCTCGCACCCGTGGACGCTGCCGGAAGCGGAGAGCCGCCCGATCATCCAGCGGGCGGTCGAAGCCGGCATCAACTTCTTCGATACCGCGAACATCTATTCGGACGGCACGTCGGAGGAGATCGTCGGCCGCGCGCTGCGCGATTTCGCGAAACGCGACGAGATCGTGATCGCGACCAAGGTGTTCTACCGGATGCGGCCGGGGCCGAACGGCGCGGGGTTGTCGCGCAAGGCGATCATGACCGACATCGACCAGAGCCTGAAGCGGCTCGGCACCGATTACGTCGATCTCTACCAGATTCACCGCTGGGATTACGGCACGCCGATCGAGGAGACGCTCGAGGCGCTGCACGACGTCGTGAAGGCCGGCAAGGCGCGCTATATCGGCGCGTCGTCGATGTCCGCGTGGCAATTCGCGAAGGCGCTGCATACGTCGAAGCAGCACGGCTGGACCCGCTTCGTCAGCATGCAGAACCACCTGAACCTGCTGTATCGGGAAGAAGAGCGGGAAATGCTGCCGCTGTGCGCAGACGAGGGGATCGCGGTGATTCCATGGAGCCCGCTCGCGCGCGGCCGCCTGACGCGCAACTGGGACGAGTCGACCGAGCGGCAGCAGAGCGACGCGGTCGGCCAGCGGCTTTACGACGCGACGGCGGAGTCGGACAGGGCGGTCGTCGACGCCGTCGCGACGATCGCGGCCGCACGAAACGTGCCGCGTGCGCAGGTGGCACTCGCGTGGGTCGCGCAGAAGGCCGGGGTCACCGCGCCGATCGTCGGTATTTCGAAGCCGCGGCAACTGGACGACGCACTGGCCGCGCTCGAGCTGAAGCTGACCGACGACGAGATCGCCACGCTCGAGCGCCCGTACGTGCCGCACGCGGTCGCCGGGTTCGACTGAGCGGCGCCGCGCGGCCGTCAGCGCGCGGCGGCGAGCATCGGGTAGGTGAACAGTCCGAAGTGGACGACGTTGAGCCCCGCATGCGCGAGCGCGGACGCGAGCAGTCCGCCGCGCCGCCATGCGAGGCCGTAGCCGACGCCGGCCACCGTGCCGAGCACGATCCATGACCAGCCGCCGGCCGCGTGCGCGGCGCCGAACAGCACCGCGCCGATCGCCAGCGCGGCCCATGGCCCCCACGCGAACGCACCGAACGCGCGCGTCAGCCCGCCCTGCACGTAGCCGCGGAACAGCGCCTCCTCGGCGAGCGTCACGAGCAGCAGGTTATTGACGAGCCACAGCCAGCCCGACGCCGGCCACTTGGGCGCCCAGCCGACCATGCCGAACGCGAGCGCGCCGGCCAGGCACGCGGCCGCCGTGGCGACGGCCGCCACCGCGCCGGTGCGCAGCGCGCGCGACAGCGGGACGTCCGGGGCGACCCACGGCAGCACCCACACCAGCCACAGGCCGACGAGCGGCTTGTCCAGGTTCAGGTACATCGTGAACGGGACGGCATCCGGCGTGAAGCGCGTCGGGGCGATCACGAGGGGATTGTGGAAGCCGGGAAGCAGGTGCAGGCTGAGCGCGACCGCGAGTGCGGCGAAGACGGCGTGCGCGGCGATGCGCACCGCGCGCGGGCGCCCGGGCATCACGCCCCAGGCGGCCGCGGCCAGCAACGCGAGCGGCGCCAGCGCGAGCGGCGCGAGCTTGCCGAACGCCAGCGCGCACGCATAAGCGAGCGCGGCAAGGCCGACGCTCAGCCCGTGCTGCGGGCGATGCCACGCAAACGCGGCGGCCGCGAACAGGGCGAGCCAGATCGTGGCGGATGGAAGGAGCGAGAGGGACATGACAGGAGCGGCATTCGTCGGACGAGACGCCGCGCATCATACAGCAGCCTTCCGGTCATGCCGGCCGGGAGCCGTCAGCGGCCGGCGGTTTCGGTGACGCCGTCGCGGCCCGGGATGTGGACGCTGTTGCGCACGCGCATCCGCCGCCGGTACCAGAACGTCCACGTCAGCAGACAGCCGAACACGGTATAGCCGATGATCGGCGACACGACCAGCACGCGTTCGACCGGCCAGGTCACGACCATCCAGCAGCGCAGCAGCATTTCCAGCGTCATGAACCCGCCCCAGACGAAGGTCATGCGCCGGAGCATCTGCCGCAGCCCCGGCTGCGCGTTCCAGACCGCTTCGAAATGCGCGGCACCGCCATCCATCTCGCGGGCGATGGTGGCGCGCGCGAGATAGAAGATCAGCGGGCGTTCGCGGAACAGCGACAGCAGGAACACGACGCCGATCGTGCCCGACGCGAGCGATTCGCGCATCAGCAGCGTGCGTGCGCTGCCGCCGAACGCCATCCCGATGATCGACAGCGCGATGCCGAGCAGCACGATGGCCGCCACCGCATCGACGCGGCGTGAGCGAATGAATTCGACGATCGACCAGATGACCGGCGGGACCGCCGACGCGTACAGCGCGCCGGTTTCGCCGAAATACGGCTGCGCGGCCCGGTAGGCAACCCAGGGCAGCACCAGGTTGACGAAGAGTTCGAGAATCAGTCCGGCTCGCGGTTTCACGGTGAGCAATTCCACGCAGGTTGGGGCGAACGCGCAATGGGTGTGGTGGCCACCGGTTGCCCCGAAAAGGGTTCGGTCCAGTATATCGAAGAATCGCGCGGGGCTGCGGCACGGCTTCGGCCGCTTTCCGCCGGCACCGCCGGCACCATCGTCATGGCGCCGCCGCGGCCGGCAGCGTGATCGTGATGGTGGTGCCCTGCAGCACGACGCTGTGCACGTGGATGTGGCCTCCGTGCCGTTCGACGACGGCCTTGACGAACGCCATGCCGAGCCCGACGCCGCTGGTTTCCGGCTGGCCGGCGGTGCGGAAGCGCCGGTAGCGCTCGAACAGCCGCGTCTGGTCCGCGCTGCTGATTCCGCACCCGCTGTCGCGGATCGTGCAGCGCACGGTCTTGCCGTCGGCGCCCGGCTCGACCTTGCATTCGACGCTCGTCAGCGGCGCGCTGTACTTGACGGCGTTGTCCAGCAGGTTGATCAGCGCGCGCGACAGCAGCGCCGGGTCGCCCGGCACGATCGTGTCGTCGCGCCGCGGCACGTCGTCGATCGACATGGATTTCCGGTGCGCGAGCGGCCACACCGCATCGCGTGCCTCGTTCATCAGGTCGGCGAGGTTGACCGGCACGCGTTCGTATTCGCTCGCCTCCGCACGCGACAGCTGCGCGAAACCGTCGGCCATCGCCAGCGTGTGCCGCGCCAGCCTGGCGATTCTCGCGAACTGCTGCTTCATCTGCGCGTCGCCCGCCCGCTGCGCCTGCGTGTCGATCAGGATGATCAGCGACGTCAGCGGGGCGCGCATGTCGTGCGAAAACAGCGTCAGCATGTCGTTGCGCTGGCGCTCGAGCATGTCGCGGCGGATGGTCGCGTTGCGCAACGTTTCCAGCGACGCGTGGATCTGCACGATCTCGGGCCCGACGCCGCGCGGCATCGCGACGTGCGACGTATCGCCTTCGCTGAGCGCGACGATCCGGCGGCCGAGCACATCGAGCGGCTTCGACAGCAGCCGCTGCATGCCGCGCGCGAGCGAGGCCAGGATCGCGATGCACAGCGTCGTGGCGAACGCCGACACCCCGACCCTGATCCGGGCGGCGTTCCGGTCGCCGATCGCGCGATGCCGGGCAAGGTCGATCACGCGGTCGCGCAGCAGCTCGCTCGGCCGGAAATGCGGCACGATCGCGCGGGAAAAATCGGCGGCGCTCATGGCATACGCGCCGTCACGGCCGCCGGCGACGGTCGCGTCGACGAGCGGCAGGATGTGCGCGTCGAAGGCCGCGTTGAGCTGCGCATATTCGCGTGCGACGTCGGGGTCGTCGAGCTGCGTGCCGATCGCGCCGTCGATCAGCGCGCGCAATTGCTCGATGCGACCGCGCATCCGCATGATGTCCGCGAGCTGCGCGCGATCGAGCGCCTGCCGCGCGAACATCGGCGCGATCAGCAGCGAACCCGTGCGCCCCGCGTATTCCCGGAGATCGCCGAGGAGCCGCGCGAGCAGGATCGCACCGGACGTGCGCGGATCGCGCATCGCCGTGTCGGTCATCGCGCCGTCGATCAGCAGCGACAGCGTGTCGACGATCCGGAACAGGCGCGCTTGCGCGTGCTGGATATCGTGAACGGTGCGTGACGCGAGCGGCCGCGCGTCGAGCGCATCGACTTCGGCACGCGCATCGGCAAGCGTCATCCGGACGGAGTCGAGTGCATGCAGCAGGTTGCCGCGTTCGCGGTCGTCGAGCACGGCTGCCTGCGCGATGCCGGCGCGAAAACGGTCGAGCGCGTTGTCGGAACGCGCGCGCGCGGCGAGCAGGTTGCGGATCTCGGCGGCGCCGTCGTCCTGCAGGCGCACCAGCAGGTCGTTCGTCGGGCCGCGTTCGGCCGAGATCACGTTGGCGGCGCTCATCGCGCCGCGGACGAATTCGAAGCTCTGCAGGTCGGCGTTTTCCTGCCGGTATTGCCGGAAACTCCCCCAGATGATCGTGCCGCAGAGCAAGGCCAGCAGCGTGGTGACGAGCGCGAAGCCGATATGCGTCTTCTGCAGGATCGTCAGCGATCGAATGTTGTATGCGTGTTCCCGGCTAAACGAGAATGAACGATTCATGACACACCATGTTTGCAAGCTGTCCCGGGTGGGCCCGTATTCTCGGCCTGTCGGCGCCGTGACGCCGTAAGGTTTTGTGGGGGGCGGCCGCCTTCACGGGGCGGCCGCGATCCCGGCCGGGAGGCCGGATCTCGCGTTGCACAGGATCGCCTTGCATCAGTGCCCTGTCGACATCGGGCGAATCGCGCTTGATCCGGAGAAACCCTGATCGCGTATCGAACCCGCGGCGCGCTACGGCAGATGGTTTGGATTACGAATATTCTTGATCCGCGCGTCTGTCGTGAGATGCGGCATCAGGTCCGCTTCGGACGACGGCGGCAAGGAGGGGGCTGGACGGGAATGGCAGGCAGGTGCGCCGCCCGTGTACGGGCGACGCTTCAGGACGATGCTGCAGCAGGCGTGCCGCGGCGCGAATCGGTGCCGCGGCCGCGCGAGCGGTCAGGCGACGGCGGGCCGAACGATGATCTTCACGTTACGGTCCTTGTGATTGACCAGTTCCTCGAAGCCGTGCGAGACGATGTCGCCGAGCGCGATGCGCCCGGTGATGAGCGGCTGCACGTCGATGCGGCCGTCCGCGATGAAGCGGATCACGTCCGCGAACTCGCCGTTGTACGCGAGCGAGCCGATCACTTCCTTTTCGGTCGACACGATGTCGAAGAAGTTGAACGGTGCCGGCTCCTCGAAGATGCCGACCATCACCGACTTGCCGGCCTTGCGGATCACGTCGATCGCGAGCTTCGCCGTGGCCGTGTGCCCGATGCACTCGAACGACACGTCGGCGCCGTAGCCGTCGGTCAGCGCCTTGACTTCGGCGATCGCGTCGGACCTCTTCGGATCGATGACGACGCTCGCGCCGACCTCAAGCGCCTTCTGCTTGCGCGCGGCCGACATCTCCAGCGCGATCACGCGCCCGGCGCCCGCGGCCTTCGCGCACATGATCGTGCACAGGCCGATCGTGCCCGCGCCGACCACGACGACGGTCTGCCCGACGATGTTGCCGGCCTTCTTGACCGCATGCAGCCCGACCGCGAGCGGCTCGATCAGCGCGCCGGCCTCGGTCGGGAAACCGTCGGGCAGCTTGTACAGCAACTCGGCCGGCACGTTCACGTATTCGGCGAACGCACCGTTGTTCATCAGCCCGGTGAACGCGAGGTTCTCGCAGATGTTGTACAGCCCGTGCCGGCAATACCAGCAGGTGCCGCAATGCTGGCATGCGTCGGCCGTCACGCGGTCGCCGACCGCGAAGCCGGTCACGCCCGCGCCGAGCTCGGCGATCTCGCCGCTGAACTCGTGGCCGAGGATGCACTGGCCCTTCAGGCCCGTCAGCGGATGCGGCGCGTCGACCGGGATGAAGACGGGGCCCGCGACGTATTCGTGCAGGTCGGAGCCGCAGATCCCGCACCAGTGCACGCGAATCGTGACCCAGCCGGCCGGCGGGCGCGCCGGAACGGGAACCTGTTCGACGCGGATGTCGTGGCGGCCGTGCCAGACGGCGGCCTTCATGCTGGGGGCGGTGGTCGATGCCGGTGTACTCACGTTGCTGTCTCCGTCAGGTTGTCGTCGGGCACGCGGCATGGTTGGCCGGTGTGCCCGTTGCGCGATTGCGCGATCGACCGGTATGCAGGAACGGGGCCAGCTCGAGCGGGTACGCCGGATGGCGATTCAACGGAACGTGCGTGATGCGATGCACCATTCGCTTGTTCCGTTGACAGGAAAAGATTCGGCGGGGGAGACGCGCGAAATTTGCTGCAACTGCTGAACGGCACGCCGGTGAGACGCTGGGACGTTCGTCTCAGTGCAATGAGACGAATCCCGAGACGCGCGGCGCCGTTCGACGCGCGGTCAGGCGACGATTTCGTCGACGGCGACCGGTGCGAGCCGCGTGAATCCGGCGGCGCGGTACAGCGGCAGGCCGGCCTCGGTGGACACGAGCCACACGCGCTGCGCGCCGCGTTGCCGTGCGTGCGCGACGATCGCGGCGAGCGACTGCATCGCGAGACCCCGGCGGCGGTACACATCTGCCGTCGCGACGCGGTCGACGACGATGTCGTGCGCCGACGCAAAACCGTAGCGCGCGGTGGCGGCGATCTGCCCGTCCAGGCGATGCGCGAACAGGAACGCGGCCGGATTCGGCTGGAATGGCGGGAACGGGGCGTCCGCATTGAACGTTTCGATGTCGCGCGGCGTGTGGCACCCGAGCGCCTGCGCGAGTGCATCGTCGCCGGACAGCGTGTCGATATCGGCGGCCATGAAATGCTCGTCCGACAACCGGCGTGTCCTGCCTTCCAGTGCGGGCGGCAGCGGCGCGGCGCCGTAGCGCGTGATCCACGCGCCGACGGTGAACGGGCCGTCGCCATACGCGGGCGCGCCCTCGATCACGAAGTGCTCGAAAGGCCGCCCCATGCCGGCGTCGAACCGCACGACCTGGCCGTCCGGGCCGTCGTGCAGCGGCGCATCGCGCCGGTCGCGTGCGGCGCAGTAGCCGGCGACGAAGATGCGCACGGCGGCCTTGCGGCGGGGGAAGGTCGACCAGGCTGCGTCGAGCGGAAGCGGGGCGTCGGGAGCGGGATAGGCGGTCGGCATGCGGGCGCAACGTGGTCGGGGCGAAGCCGACAGCTTAAATCAGTCGGCCGCTCGCCGCCGCGCGGGCCCATTGCCGCGATCGGCGAAACGGATCGTTGCGCGCGATACCCCTTTACTTAAAGTTAACTTCAATTTGTATCATGTGCGCCAGTCCGATCGCGGACGCGTGACGCACCCCGTTGCACGCGGCCGCTCCAACGGAGGTGGAGATGACCGAATCGCCTGTCGCGGCCGATGCCGCGACGCTGCCGTCGCGCAGCTACCGGGCCGCCGTCGCGAACGTCGTGCTGGCGAGCATCGTGTCCGCGCTGCACGTCGGCAAGGCGACGATCGCGTTGCCGTCGCTGCAGCACGAGTTCGGCGGCTCGCTCGCTTCGCTGAGCGGGATCATGTCGGTGTTTCCGTTCGTCGGCGTGTTCGGCGGCATCGCGGCCGGCCTGCTGGTACGGCGCTGGGGCGACCGGCGGATGCTGATCGCGGGCCTGGTGATCCTCGGCCTGTCGAGTGTCGCCGGCGCGTCGGCCGGCAGTTTCGCGCTGCTGCTCGCCACGCGCTTCGCCGAGGGGCTCGGTTTCGTGATCGTGGTGGTCGCCGCGCCGGCCGTGCTGAATCGCGTGACGCCGCCCGAGCGGCGCAATCTCGCGTTCGGGCTGTGGAGCACGTTCATGCCGGCCGGCATGGCGCTGTCGATGCTGGTCGGGCCGCTGCTCGGCGGCTGGCGCAACGGCTGGCTCGCGGCTTCGGCGCTGACGCTCGCCGCGGCCGCCGCGGTGCCCGTCACGACGTCCGCGGGTGCGCCGGCCCGGCAGGCCGCGGCGCCGCGCATCGGGCCCGCGCTGCGTGACGTGCTCGCGTCGCGGTCGACCACGCTGCTCGCGCTGGGTTTCGCCACCTACAACGTGCAGTTCTTCGCGGCGATGACGTTCCTGCCGGTTTTCCTGATGCAGCGCCTCGGCGTCGCGGTCGGCGCGGCGGGGCTGATCAGCGCGGCGATCGTCGCCGCGTGCGTGATCGGCAACCTGACGGCCGGCTGGTTGCTGTCGCGCGGCGCACGGCCGGGGATCGTCATGGCTGCGACGTCGGTCGCGATCGGCGCGGCGGGCGCGGGGCTCTTCAGCGCGGCCACGCCGGCACCGCTCGCGGTCGCGCTGGGTTTCGCGTTCTCGGCGATCGCGGGGATGCTGCCGGCGACGATCCTCGCGTGCGCGCCGGGCTCCGCGCCGACGCCGTCGCTGGCGCCGCTGAGCATCGGCTGGGTCGTGCAGGGCAACTATCTCGGACAGGTGATCGGGCCGCTGGCGATCGGCTCGATCGTCGGTGCATTCGGCTGGTCGGGCGGCATCGGACTGATGCTCGCGGCCGCCGTCACCGGCGCGGCGATCGGCCTGTCGCTGCTGCGCGAACCGATGGGCCGGCGCTGAGCGCGGCGCCGTTCAACCTGCACGGAAATCCGTCAAGCATGCTCAACACCATGGATAGCCTGATTTGCGAAGAAGACGTGCCGTGCGATGCGCCGGCACGGGTCGAACACGATGCGATGCCGCCGCGCGGCGGCGCCGCGCGTCCGCTCGCGACGCTCGGCGGAGCGCCTGCTCCCGAGCATGCCGCTGCGGCCGTCTCGCCGTTGCGCCCGCAACTGTTCGTCACGGTGCTGGAGGCCGGCGACGACGCGTTGCTGGTTCGCTGGGTCGAGAGCGGCCGTTGCCATTACGGCGAACAGCGCTGGCGCTTGCGCGTCGCGTTGCAGCCGGGCCGTTGCGCGATCTCGGGGCAGCCGATCGAGCCGGGCGAGCCGGTGTTCCGGCCGGTGCGGCGGCCCGTGCCGGCCAATGGCGACGAGATGATCCGCCCGGCGTCGGTGCCCAGTGCAACCGCCGCGGCGTGTGGCGTCACGGCGGACGGTGACGACGCATACGCCCCTGCCGACGTTCGCGGCTGAACGCCGGCCGGCCGCGGCGTCACGTCATTTCTTCACGTCGTGCCGGTACTGGATGAACCCGGCGTTGTTCGCGAGCTTGTCGTACAGCGCGCGCGCGGTCGTGTTGGTTTCGTGCGTGAGCCAGTACACGCGGCTCGCGCCGGCTTCGCGGGCATGGTCGTACACGGCCTCGATCAGCGCACCGCCTGCGCCTTGCCCGCGTGCGTCGGGCGCGGTGTACAGGTCCTGCAGGTAGCAGTACGGCCCTTCGGTCCAGCACGAGCGGTGGTAGATCGAATGCACGATCCCGATCAGCGCCCCCGATGCGTCGAATGCGCCGAGCACGAACATCGGCTCGGCAGGATCCATCAGGCGGGCCCACGTCGTCGCGAACACCGCGTCGCTCAGCGCGGTGTCGTAAAACTTCTGGTAACCCTGCCACAGCGGGCGCCACGCGGCTTCGTCGGCGGCGACGAGCGGGCGCACCGTGACGCGCGTCGCGTCGTGCGCGCGGCCGGCCGCATCGCGCGCGCGCGCCTGCGCGTGGCGGATCGCGGTGAGCGACTGGCGCTGCTGACCCTGCGCGTCGAAGTTTTCCGGTGCGAGCCACGCGTCGAACGCGGCGCGGACATCCGGCCATTCGCCGTCGATGATCGAGAACCACGCGGTGTCGCGATTGCGGCCGCGGTAGATGATCGCCTGCCGGAACGTGCCTTCGTAGCGGAAGCCGAGCCGTGCGGCGGCCTTGCGCGACGGCACGTTCAGGTCGTCGCATTTCCATTCGTAGCGCCGGTAGCCGAGCGTGTCGAACGCGTACTTCATCAGCAGGAACTGCGCCTCGGTCGAGACGGGCGTGCGCTTGAGCAGCGGCGAGAACGTGACGGAGCCGACCTCGATCACGCCGTTGGCCGGATCGATGCGCATCAGCGCGAGCGTGCCGACCGCGCGGCCCGTGGCACGGTCGATCACCGTGTAGTGCAGCGGATCCGCGCTCGCCTGCGCGCCGCGCGCGTAGTCGCGGTAGCTCGACTCGTCGGTGTACGGGCCGTGTGCGAGATAGGTCCAGTCGCTGCCGTCCGGCGCCTGGGCGTAGGCGGCGTACAGGTCGGCCGCGTGGCGCTCGGCGTCGAGCGGTTCGAGCCGGCAGTAGCGGCCTTCGAGCACGATGCGCTCCGGGCGCGGGCATGCGGACCAGTCGGGAACGGGGTGGCCGATGGATTGCTGGAAAGCGTTGGTGAGCGTGGACAAGGTCGATCTCGCTTCGGTTGGCGGCCGGCGACATGCCGGCATGCAGACGATCGTAGTCGTGGCGAGGTACCATGAGAAGCGCCAGAGACTGGCAAATTTATGGTGCCACGAGCCGTGCGCCGCTGGCCGTCCGCGACCGGCGGTGCGCAACTAGCCGTCCACCACGTTCCGACATTTTCACGCTGCGATGTTCCGATGACGACAATCCTGCCTTCCGGCGACGCGCCGTTGCTGCCGCTCGACGCGCCGCTGGCGCGCACGCCGGGCGCGCCTTCGCTGCAGCGCCAGTTGCTGCGCCGCGTGCGCGACGCGATTCTCGGCGGCGCGATGCCGGCCGGCACCCGGCTGCCCGGCACGCGTGCGTTGGCCGAGATGCTCGGCGTGTCGCGCAATACGACGGCCGCCGTCTACGAGCAGCTCGTCGCCGAAGGCTTCCTGCAGTCCGACCGCCGCGGCACGCGTGTCGTCGGGTTGTCGCGGCCGGCGCCGCCGCGCCGGCGTGCCGCGCCGCCGGCCGTCGCGCAGCGGCTCGGCCGCATTCGCCCGAGCCGCATCGGCACCGGCGAAACGGAGGGTTTCCGGCCGGGCGTGCCCGCGCTGACGCATTTCCCGGTGGACGCGTGGCGCCACGCGATCGACCGAGCGCTGCGCCGCAGCGGCCGCGACCTGCTCGGCTACGGCGATCCGCTCGGCGAGCGCGCGCTGCGCGAATCGATCGCGCGCCACCTGGCCGTGACGCGCGGCGTGCGCTGCGATCCCGAGCAGATCGTGATCACGGAAGGCGCACAGGGGGCGATCTCGTTGTGTGCGCAGCTGCTGACGAACCCGGGCGATACGGTGTGGGTCGAGGAGCCTGGCTATCGCGGCGCGCGCACCGCGATGCAGGCGGCCGACCTCGACGTCGTGCCGATGCCGGTCGACGCGGAAGGGCTGCGCGCCGAAGCGGACGACTGGCGCGAGCGGACGCCGCGCCTCGTCTATACGACGCCGTCGAACCAGTTCCCGACCGGCGCCGTGCTGTCGATCTCGCGCCGGCTCGCGCTGATCGATGCCGCGCGCCGGCATCGCGCGTGGATCATCGAGGACGACTACGACAGCGAATTCCGTCACACCGGCGAGCCGATCGGCGCGATGCACGGGCTCGCGCCCGATTCGCCCGTCGTCTATCTCGGCTCGTTCAGCAAGACGATGTTTCCGGCGCTGCGCATCGGTTTTCTCGTGCTGCCCGACGCGCTGCTGGCCGCGGTGCGGCCAGTGCTGCCGGAGATGCTGCGCGGCGGCACGCGCCACGTGCAGCTCGCGCTGGCCGATTTCATCGAGACGGGCGAGTACGGCCGCCATCTCGGCCGCATGCGCCGGCTGTACCGCGACCGGCGGCGGTTGCTGCTCGCCGCGCTCGACGGCAGCCTGAGCGTGCCGCACCAGATCGAGGGCGGGCCGTGCGGGCTGCATCTCGCGCTGCGGATGCCTGCGCGCTACCGCGATCGCGCGATCGTCGACGCGGCGCGCGCCCACGGCATCGGGCCGTTCCCGCTGTCGGGCTTTTCGATCGATGCGGCATCGGCAGGCAACGGGCTGGTGCTCGGTTTCGGCAATACGTCGGCCGACGCGTTCGAGCCGATGTTGCGGATGCTGTCGGCGATCGCGGAGCGGGTGGGCGGGGCGTGACGTGCGTACGCGTTGCCTGAGCCGGCGGCGCGGCGACCAGGTGCAGGAAGCCGCCGACCTTTGACTCGATACCGCTTCTCGGCGGTCGGCGGCAGCAAGTTCACCGCTGCCAGCGGGCTGTTTTTCGTCCATCGACCGGATGCAACCGCCGGGTTCGGCTCCGCATACCGGCACAAACCGCCCACCGCCGCGCACGACAATCGGACTTGTGCGGATTGACGAATTGCCGACTTTGTTCGAAACGACCGCCATCGCGGCTCCGCACTTGCCGGCCACCCCGGCATACGGGTTTCGATTCGTATGTTCGAACAGGCCGCGTGGACTATAAATGGATGCGTGTACCGGTGCTTGTCAGGCGCCTGCGCGTCTCGCGCATGTCGGCGCCGCGACTCCCGGGGGAGGTGCACCGTGGTTCGCCAGACGCTTGCTCGCGCCGTGCTTCGCACCGCGTTGATCGGGGGCGTGTTTGCCGGCTGTTTGCTGCCTTCGCCGGCCGCCGTTTCCGGAACCCTGTCGCCATCCGCCACGCCACCCGCGACGAAGCAAAGGCCGAGTGCGACGCCTTACGCGATGCCGGTCGATTTTCCGGCGATCGTCGACCGCTACGGACCGGCGGTCGTGACCGTCACGACCGCCGCACCCGACCAGCAGGCCGGTGTCCAGTCGTTCACGATCCTCGATCCCGACGATCCGCTCGCCGCATTCTTCCGGCGCGGCGCGCCGCCTCCCGCGCAGGGCCCGCAGACGCCGGCGCCCGACACGGCGCCGCGTGCGGTATCGGGCACCGGCTCGGGTTTCATCGTCAGCGCCGACGGCCTGATCCTCACCTCCGCGCACGTGGTCGACGATGCGACCGACGTGACCGTGCGGCTCACGGACCGCCGCGAATTCAAGGCGACCGTGCTGGCCGTCGATCCGCAAAGCGACGTCGCCGTGCTGCGCGTTACCGCGACGAAACTGCCGTTCGTGCGCATCGGCGATTCGGCGAAGGTACGCGCGGGCGAACCGGTGATGACGATCGGCGCGCCGGACGGATCGGGCAACACGGTCACGGCCGGCATCGTCAGCGCGACGTCGCGCCGGCTGCCGGACGGCAGCGCGTTTCCGTTCTTCGAAACCGACATCGCCCCGAACCCCGACAACTCGGGCGGCCCCGTATTCAATCGCGCGGGCGACGTGATCGGCATCGCGGTGCAGGTGTATACGGGCACCGACCGCTACGCGAGCATGACGTTCGCGATTCCGATCGCGTTTGCCGCAAAGGTGCGTGCGCAACTGCAGAAGCAGATGCAGGCACAGGCGCAGCAGTCCCAGGAGCCGGGCGAGCCGTCGTCCGGCAACGCGCTTGGCGTCGACGTGCAGGATGTCGGCATCGGGCTGGCCGCCGCGTTCGGGCTGCCGCGTCCGGCGGGCGCGCTCGTCAACGGCGTGGCGCCCGGCTCGCCGGCCGCCGCGGCCGGCGTGAGGCCCGGCGACGTGATCGTCAAGCTGGGCGATAAGTCGATCGGCCGTTCGGCCGAGCTGAACGACCTGGCCGCCGCGCTGCCGCCCGGCCAGAAGACGCCGCTGCGCGTGATCCGCAATCGCGCGCCGGTGAGGCTGACGATCACGGGCGCCGACGAGGCCGCCGGCAACGCGGGCACGACCGTCGGCATGGCCGCGCCGAAGGCGGCCGCACGACCGGGGCCGGGAGCGGGAGCGAGTGCGGGCGCGGGCGCGGGCGACGGCGGCGACCGCCTCGGGCTGACGATGCACGCGCTGAGCGACGACGAGCGCCGCTCGACCGGGCTCGCGGTCGGGATGATGGTGGACGCGGTGCACGGCCCGGCGGCGAACGCGGGCATCCGGCCGGGCGACGTCGTGCTGGAGCTCAACGACACGCTGCTCGAGACGCCGGACGACGTGCAGTCGCTCGAAGCGAACGGCGGCAGCGTGATCGCGGTGCTGATCCAGCGCAACAACGCGCGGAAGTTCGTGTCGGTGCGTGCGCGCTAGGGCGTTGACGCGGTCGGTATCGTCCGCCTACCATCGTCCGGTATCGTCCGACACCGCACGAAGCCAGCCAGGCAACCAGGAGCCATCCGGCATGAAAGCAGCAACCTTCATCGTAGTCGTACACAGGCGCAGGGTCCGGTAGCGGCACCGCGCCGGCATCCCTGCGCCCCCGACTCGTTCGGGGGCTTTTTTTTGCATTGCGCACGGCCGTGCGGCACGTGCGCGGAGGACATCCGCTTGCAACCGAACCTGCCGATCGCTTCCGAACGGGCGTCGCCGCGACACGCGACGCTGATCCTGCTGTGCGCGTGCTCGGTGCTGCCGCTGAGCCTGTTCCTGCCGTCGCTGCCGGCAATCGCACGCGACCTGCGCGCCGACTATGCGCTCGTCGCGCTTTCGCTCGGCGGCTACGCGGCGGTGGCCGCGTCGCTGGAGTTCGTGATGGGGCCGCTGTCGGACCGGTTCGGGCGGCGGCCGGTCGTGCTGGCGAGCGTCGGCATCTTCGCGCTCGGCTCGCTCGGCTGTGCGATGGCGACCGATATCCGGGCGTTTCTGGCATGCCGGCTGATGCAGGCGGCGATCACGTCGGTTTATCCGGTGTCGATGGCGACGATCCGGGATACCGGCGGCGGTGCGCGCGCGGCGAGCCGGATCGGCTATGCGGCGATGGCGGCCGCGTTCGCGCCGATGCTCGGCCCGACGCTCGGCGGCGCGCTCGACCAGACGGCGGGCTGGCGCGCGAGCTTCTGGCTGCTCGGCGCGGCGGGCGTCGCGCTGTTCGTCTGGTGCGGGTTCGATTTCGTCGAAACCCATGCGAACCGGTCGTCGAGCCTCGGGCAGCAGCTGCGCGCGTATCCGGCGCTGCTGCGCGCGCGCCGTTTCTGGGCCTACGCGCTGTGCATGGCGTTTTCGACCGGCTCGTTCTACGCGTTCCTGGCCGGCGCGCCGCCGGCCGCGCAAACGGTGTTCGGCATCGCGCCCGCGGAGATCGGCTTCTACATGGGAACCATCACGGCCGGCTTCGTGTGCGGCAGCTTCCTGGCCGCGCGTTACGCGCGCCGCTTCGCGCTGGCCACGACGATCCTGTGCGGGCGGATCGTTGCATGCGCGGGACCGTTGATCGGCCTCGCGTCGATGTTCGGCGGCGCGACCCATGCGATCGCGTGGTTCGGGCCGTGCGTGCTGGTCGGCATCGGCAACGGGCTGACGAATCCCGGTGCCCATGCCGGCGCGGTGTCGGTGCGCCCGACGCTGGCCGGGAGCGCGTCGGGGCTGGCCGGTGCGATGACGATCGCCGGCGGCGCCGCGCTTTCGTCGCTGACGGGGGCGGTACTGACGCCCGGCAACGCGGGTTATGCGCCGCTGGCGATGATGCTGCTGTCGGCCGCGATCGCGCTGGCGGCGGCCGTCTGCGTGCGGGTGTTCGACGCGCGGGACGCCGGGCGGTGAACGCGAATACGCAGCATCGCCGCGCCGGATCGGGCATCGGTGCGGGCATGGATGCGGGCACCGCTACCGTGCCGCGGGCGATTGGCGGACAATCGATCGAATATCGGGAGACGACGAACCCGCCGCGCGCCGAGCATGCTCCGGCGCGCGAAGGGCGGTTGGACGAGGGAGCGATGAGCGACTTTTCTGATTTCCAGCGAGACATTGCCGACGCCGCGAGAGCGACATTCAGGGCGCTGCGGGCGCTGCACCCGGACGAGCATTTCTACGCGTTCGCGCTGTACACCGACAGCGGCGCGATGACGGTGGTGCCGGCAGCCAATTCGGTCGAGGGGCTGCGCCGGATCCGCGAGCAGCAGGCCGTCGCGGACGACGACCCGTGGTATGCGTGGGGCTTTTCGGAATGGGCATATGCGGCGGCGGAAGCGTCGCCGTTCAATGCGATCTGCGGCAAGCTCGCCGATGACGTGCTGAGCCCGCAGTTTGTCCGGTCGAGATTCCCGGAATTTTCGCGGCAACTGCACGCCGACATGATCGGTGCGCTGCGCCTGCTCGACCGCGAGGGCCTGTTCGGCACCGGCGACGAACGGGCGGCGATCACGCTGTTCGTGTCGATCAGCGACGACGACGCGGCCGAAGCGCTGGAAAACGAATCGGCGAAAGCGCTGAATCCGCCGGCCGTCGCCGACGCATTCCTGCGCCGCTACGACTGACCGAAATCGGGATATCGCACGGCGGCCCCGCGCGGGCGGCCGCCGTGCTTGCTGCGTCACGGCTTCTGGCTTACGGCTTCGCGCCCACGACGAACTCGAACGTCGCGACGCCGTCGACGCCGCCCGTCACGCGGTCGCCCGGTTGCAGCGCGCCGACGCCGGCCGGCGTGCCCGTGAAGATCAAATCGCCGGCCTTCAATTCGACCGAGCGCGACACGTACGCGATGACATCGGGCACGGCCCAGATCATGTCGGCCAGGTCGCCTTGCTGGCGCGTGTCGCCGTTGACCGCGAGCCAGATGCGGCCCTTGGCCGGATGACCGGTGGCCGACGCCGCCCGCAGCGCGGTCACGGGGCCCGACGCGTCGAAGCCTTTCGCCCAGTCCCACGGACGGCTCAGTTTCTTCGCTTCGGCCTGCAGGTCGCGGCGCGTGAGGTCGACGCCGACGCCGTAGCCCCATACGTGCGACAGCGCGTCGGCCGGGTCGATCGACCGCCCGTCCTTGCCGATCGCGACGACCAGCTCGATTTCGTGATGGAGGTCGTTCGTCAGCGGCGGATAGGGGACGGTGCCGCTGGCCGGGACGATCGCGTCGGCAGGCTTCGTGAAGAAGAACGGCGGTTCGCGGTCGGGATCGGCGCCCATTTCGCGCGCGTGGTCGGCGTAGTTGCGGCCGACGCAGAAGACGCGGCGCACCGGAAAGCGCGCGGACGACTGGTCGACTTCGATGGAAGGACGCTCGGCAGCGTCGATGACATAGGCGGACATCGGATGGCCTCGTTCGGTGGGAAGACGGATGCCGCGCCCGTGCGGCGCACGGGCCGGCATGCGTGCAACGATACCCGACGCCCGTGCCGCCGGATGCGACGCAACTGCGTTTTACCGGGACAAAACTACGCGTCGGGCGCTGCCGGCGTGTCGTCGCCGTCCGGCAGCGCGGCGTTCGCGTCGCGGTACGCCTTCGGCGACACGCCGACCCGCGCGCGGAAACGCCGCGCGAAATAGCCTTCGTCGCGGAAGCCGACCGAGCGGGCGATGTCCGCGATGCGCCGGCTCGTGTGGGCCAGCAGCGACTGCGCGAGCGCGATCCGGCGCTCCGTCACGAGATCGGTGAAGGTGCTGCCGGTTTCCTTGCGGACCAGGTGCGCGAGGTAGTTGGGCGACAGGAACGCCGCCTCGGCGGTCGCGGCGAGCGTCAGGTCCTCGCGGGTGAGGTTGGCGCGGACGTGCCGCAGCACGCGCGCGAGCGCATCGCGCCGGCCGGCGCGCTGGGCGCCGCGCTGCGCGAGCTTGTCGAGCGCGCCCGCGTACTGCGTGCAGACGAGCCCGATCAGCTGCAGCAGGTAGCCGCGCAGCAACGTGGTCGAGCCGAACGTGCGCACGCGATCGGTGTCGAGCATGCACAGCGCGAGGCGGCGCGCTTCGTCGTAGGTGTCGCCGGTCAGGATGAAGTCGAGGTGTTCCTGGAAGCGGAACGGCGTCAGCTCGGGAAAGCGGTGGGCGGGCACGTCCTCGAGGTCGAGCGGGTCGACGTCGAGATCGGCGCGCAGGAACGCCTGGCTGAAGTTGATCACGATGAAGTGCGCGCCTTCCGGATGCGGGATCAGGTGCTCGCGGTGCGGCAGCACGAACGCGAGCGCGCCGCGCGGAAACGGCCGCGTGACGCCGCCGATCCGCTGCTCGGTGTCGCCGCCGAGATTGAACTGGATCTGGAAATACGCGTGCCGGTGCGGCTCGGTGATCGCCTGGCGCGACGCCTGGTCGCGGATGTAGAAGTCGAGCCGGTCGCTGCGTTCGGGCATCCCGTACAGGCGCGGCGGGGCGGTGGAGGGCATGAAGGATTCTGCTGGTCGTGACGCGGTTGAGCCGCGATGGTACAGCGAACCGGGCGCGACGGCGATCCGTGCCACCTTGCGGCCTGGCCCGGAACCGCTCGCGGCGTGCCGCGCGGCGGTCATTCGTCGGGGTGGAAACCGAGGTAGCGGGCGTGCGGGCTGTCGCCGCCGGCGCGCCGGCTTGCCCCGCCGACCGATGCGAGCGTGTCCACCGTCGTCGCGCGGTTCGAGATCAGCGTCCAGGCGGTGGTGGCGTCGGCGCCGGCCGGTGCGGACTCCGATGTGCGCAGATCCATCAGCGCGGCGAGCAGCGTGGCGGCCGGCGGTGCGTGGATCGCGAACCCTTCGTTGGCCACGGCCGCCGTGTCGATCCCCAGCCTCTCGCACAACCGTGCCCGCAGCGGCGTTTCGGCTTCGCTCGCCGCGCGCGAGCGCGCGATGTTCTCGTGGGTGGCCGCGTCGACGATCGTGCCTCCGCGGACGAACGGCGTTTGCTGCCACGCGTCGGGCGAGCATTGCTTGCCGGCCGGTGCCAGCGGCACGAACGGATTCACTTCGGCCGGGTAGATCCGGCACACGAGCGGTCGCTCGTCGTAGATCGCGCACCGCAGGTCGTCGCGCAGGTTCGGGCACGGCCCCGCGTGGGACGCCGTGAGCATGACCGTCACGCGGACGGGCAGCGAGCCGCTGAGCGCGGCGGTCGAGCGTGCGCGTTTGTACGCGGCGAACGCGTTGTCGGGCTCGGGCTCGACGAGCCACGGCATCGCATCGCACAGCAGCTCCACGTGGCCGCCGCGCTGCAGCCACGCGGTGGCCTCGTCGATCGTCAGCGGAATGCGCAGGTCGCGGCAGCATCCGCCGCAGCCGTTGCAGGCAAAGTCGAGGTCGGTAGGGGTGTCGTTCATGCTTGATTCGATACGGATGACGGGGTGTCGCGAAGCGTCGCGACACGGCGGTGATTTCGTTTACCGGGCGACCAGCGGCGCGACCCGGCGCCGCAGCTCGGGCACGACGTCGGCGTCGAACCAGGGGTGGTGCTTGAACCACGCCTGGTTGCGCGGCGACGGATGCGGCAGCGGCAGCACGTCGGGGCCATAGTCGCGCCACGCGTGTACGGTGTCCGTCAGCGTGGCCTTGCGCGCGTCGCGCAGGAAATGCCGCTGCGCATACTGGCCGATCAGCAGCGTGAGCCGGATCGACGGCAACCCGGCGAGCAGCCGGTCGATCCACAGCGGCGCGCATTCGGGGCGCGGCGGGTTGTCGCCGCTCGTGCCGCGGCCCGGGTAGCAGAAGCCCATCGGCACGATCGCGAAGCGGGTTTCGTCGTAGAAGGTGTCGGCGTCGACGTCGAGCCAGCCGCGCAGCCGCTTGCCGCTCGCATCGTCCCACGGGATGCCGCTCGCATGGACGCGTGCGCCCGGCGCCTGCCCGACGATCAGGATGCGCGCGTCGCGATGGGCACGCACGACCGGGCGCGGGCCGAGCGGCAGGTCGGCTTCGCAGGCACGGCACGCGCGGATTTCAGTGAGCAGCACGTCGAGCGGCGCGCGCGTGGGTTTCGGCATCGAATCGGATCGGGGACGGAGGGGTCGTGCGGCGCCCCGGGGGCCGCATGCCGGGCGCCGACAGGCGGCCCGGGCAGGCGTGGCGCGGGAGCGCGCGCCGCCTGCATCACGCGGCGCGCCTCACGCCCGCGACGGGCCCGGTGCGCCGCTTTCGGCGACGGCAGCATCATACAACGCGGTTTGCGCGATCGCGCGGGCGATCGCCGCGTCGTCGTGCGAACCGTCGAGCATGCCCCAGCGCCGGTATTGGGACAGGAACCACTCGCCTTCGCGCGGATCGGGGCGGTTCACGGCGCCGCCGTCGTGAAAGCGGATCGGCAGCGGCGGCACGGCGAACGGCCCCGATCCGTAGTCGCCGAGCAGGCGCGGCGCGATCAGCCGGGCCGGGACGCCGAGCGCGTCGGGCGACGCGAGCCAGCCGGCCGCCTCGCGACGGTGCGTGGCGCTGTCGAGCCACGCGCAGGCATCGACGAGCGTGCGGATCAGCGCGCGCGCGGTGGCCGGATACAGCGCGACGAAATCGCGCCGGGCCGCGAGCACCTTCTCCGGATGATCGGGCCAGATCTCGCTCGTGACGGCGACGGTCCGCCCCGCGTCGCAGGCCTCGGCCACGGCATGCCACGGTTCGCCGGCGCAGAAGCCGTCGAGTTCGCCGCCGGCGAGCGCGGCCACCATCTCGGGCGGCGGGATCACGACGCTGCGCACGTCGCGCAGCGGATCGACACCGTGCGACGCGAGCCAGTGGTTCAGCCACATCGCGTGCGTGCCGGTCGGGAACGTCTGCGCGAGGAGCGGCTTGCGGCCGAGCGTCGCGAACGCGTCGCGCACGCTGCCGCTGTTGCGGTACGCGTCGGCGAGGCCGCGCGACAACGAGATCGCCTGGCCGTTGCGGTTCAGCACCATCAGCGCGGCCATGTCGGTCTGCGGGCCGCCGATCCCGAGCTGCAGCCCGCAGACCAGCCCGTACAACGCGTGCGCGGCGTCGAGCTCGCCGCTCAGCAGCTTGTCGCGGACGGCGGCCCACGACGGCTGGCGGCTGAGTTCGAGCGTGAGGCCGTGCCGCGCACCGAGGTTCAGGTGCTGTGCGACGATCAGCGGGGCCGCGTCGCTCAGCGCGACGAACCCGAGGCGAAGATGCGCGCGTTCCGGCGCGACGGGAGAGGTGGTATCCATGGCGCTCATGACTGGGGTGACGCGTCGAGCAATTGCCGCGCGACGTCGACGATGCGCAGGCCCTGATCCATCGCGCGCTTGCGCAGGGCAGCATACGCGTCGTTTTCGGACAGCCTGCGCTGGTCCATCAGCATCCGCTTCGCGCGGTCGATCAGCTTGCGTTCGGCGAGTTCGCGCTCGACATCGGCGAGCCGGCGGCGCAGCGCGTCGTCGTGCGAAAAGCGTGCGAGCGCGACTTCGAGAATCGGTGCAAGGCGTTCGGCCGACAGCCCTTCGACGAGATACGCGCTGACGCCCGCGCCGACCGCCGCGCGGATCAGCGACTGGTTGGCGTCGTGGCTGAACATCAGCACGGGGCGCGGCGCGGTCGCATGCATGACCGCGAGCTGCTCGAGCGTGTCGCGCGACGGCGAATCGGTATCGATGATCACGACGTCGGGATGCTGCTCCTCGACGGCGGCCGGCAGGCGCGCGGGCGTCGCGACGTCGTTCAGCATGTCGTAGCCGAGCTGCGCGAGCGCGTCGCCGAGCTCGCCGATCGGCTTGTCGGTATCGGTGACGAGCAGCACGCGCAGGCGGGGGGAGGAAGCGGGCGCACTCATGATGCGAACGGCGGCGTCGAAATCGTGGCGCGATGCGCGGATCGGAGGCGGCCCCGCGCGCACGTCGTGCCGGTGCCGCGCGCGGCGACCCGGCAGCCGGTGCGAACGGCGCCGCTGTTTTCATGACAGGTGGGCGGCCGGTGCCGCGTGGTGTCGCGCATGCTACGCGGCCCGGGAGAAGGCCGTGTCGATCGCGGCCCCCGCTGCGCCCGCGTCCGGCACCTCCGCCACGGCCGTTTCGCCGACCGCGCCGCCGACGAGGATCACGGCCGGACTGCCGAGCCGTGCTGCGTCGATGCCGCGCGCGAGATCGCCGAGCGTGCCGGTCCAGCGGCGTTCGTCGGGCGTGCCGGCCCATTGAACGGCCGCGGCCGGCGTCGATGCCGGCAGCACGGCGAGCAGGCCGGCGGCGATGCTGTCGACGCGGCTCATGCCCATGTAGATCGCGAGCGTGGTGCCGGTCGCGGCGAGACGCGCCCAGTCGGGTTCGCCGTGGTCCTGACGATGGGCGGTGACGAACGTGACGCCGTGGCAATGCGCGCGGTGCGTGAGCGAGATGCCGAGGCTCGCGGCGGCGGCGAACCCCGACGAGATGCCGTTGACGATCTCGACCGGAATCGCGGCGGCGCGCAGCGTCGCGAGTTCTTCGCCAGCGCGCCCGAACAGCAGCGCCTCGCCGCCTTTCACGCGCACCACGTGCGCGCCGCGCAGTGCGTAACGGCGCATCAGCTTCTCGATGAATGCCTGCGGCGTGGAGCGGCAACCGCCGCGCTTGCCGACACGGATGACGCGCGCCTGCGGCGCGAGTTCGACGATGCCGGGCGCGACGAGATCGTCGAGCAGCAGCACGTCGGCAGCGGCCAGCGCTTTCACGGCCTTGAGCGTGAGGAGATCGGGATCGCCGGGGCCGGCGCCCAGCAGGGTGACTTTGCCTGTCGTCATGTCGTGTTCCAGTGCCGCCTGCATGCGGCGGCCGATAGCGCGTTGTTGCGCGGCGGCGGCGGGCGGTCGACGTATCGGCATCCGGCCGTGCCGCGCACGGGGGGACGCCGTTGTCCTGGGCGGCCCGCCTGCACGACGGGCCCGGTTTTGAGGGGACTGCCCACCGGCGCCGTTGCCGGTGTCATGCAGCGGGTTCAGCAATATCCGGGCCAACCGGCATCGCCCGTCGCGCCCGCGCGGCGGGAACGGCGCGCACCGCGCCACGCGATGGCCACGTGCGGGCGAAATGCGGGCCGAGTATGGGCCGAATACGGGCCAATTGCGGGCCAAGTACGGCCCCCGTGCCCGTCGGCCGCCGCCGCGCGCCGGCACCCGCAATGCCGCATCGGCGTGCATCGTGCCCTGCCCGCGCGCACCGCGATGTCGCACGGCGACAGTGCTGCATCGCACCACATCTGTGCCTCGCTGCATCACCGCGCATCGTGCGCCGGCTGTCGCCGCGCGCCGCACGACGCCGGACCAGCCTTGCGCGGCGGGGCTGCGGGCCCGATTCGCGGCGACATGGCACGGCGTTTGCGTAAGCCGGTTCGGGCGAATCAATGGCGATTCGTCCGGCAGTACCGATTACAGACGCGCCCGGCAACGGGCTTCATGGGCAACGGCGTCCTACGCATCGGGTCTCGACGAGACCGGGTGCGCAGGACGCCGTTTTTCGTTTGGCGGATGACATGACCGACAAAGCTACCCGTATCGATCTCTTCAGCCTCCGCACCGCGCCGATGCGCGCGTTCCACCTGACGTGGATGGCGTTTTTCGTGTGCTTCTTCGCGTGGTTCGCGTGCGCGCCGCTGATGCCGCTGATCGCACGCGAATTCCACCTGAGCGCGGCGCAGGTCGCCAACATCAACATCGCGGCCGTGGCCGCGACGATCGCCGTGCGGCTGCTGGTCGGCCCGCTGTGCGACCGCTTCGGCCCGCGCCGCGTGTACGTGGGCCTGCTGCTGCTCGGCGCGATCCCCGTGTTCGCGGTGTCGTTCACGCACGACTACCTGTCGTTCCTGATCTGCCGGCTCGGCATCGGCGCGATCGGCGCGGGCTTCGTGATCACGCAGTACCACACGTCGGTGATGTTCGCGCCGAACGTCGTCGGCACCGCGAACGCGACGACGGCCGGCTGGGGCAATGCCGGCGCGGGCGCGACGCAGGCGCTGATGCCGCTGCTCGTCGCCGCCGGCCTGATGCTCGGCTTCGGCGAGGATTCGTCGTGGCGTATCGCGCTGGTCGTGCCGGGCGTCGCGATGCTCGCGATGGCCTGGGCGTACTGGCGCTTCACGCAGGATTGCCCGCAAGGCGACTTCGTCGCGCTGCGCAAGGAAGGCGTGACGGTCGACAGCGGCAAGAAGGGCGGCTGGGCGAGCTTCTTCGCGGCCTGCGGCAACTATCGCGTGTGGATGCTGTTCATCACGTACGGCGCGTGCTTCGGCGTCGAGGTGTTCATCCACAACATCGCCGCGCTGTACTACGTCGATCACTTCAGCCTGTCGCTGAAGGACGCCGGTTTCGCGGTCGGCATGTTCGGGCTGCTCGCCCTGTTCGCCCGTGCGCTCGGCGGCTGGCTGTCCGACAAGGTCGCCGCGCGCCGCAGCCTCGACGTGCGCGCGATGCTGCTGTGCGCGCTGATCGTCGGCGAAGGGCTCGGGCTGATCTGGTTTTCGCATGCGCAAAGCGTCGGCATCGCACTCGTCGCGATGCTCGCGTTCGGCCTCTTCACGCACATGGCGTGCGGCGCGACCTACGCGCTGGTGCCCTTCATCGACCGCAAGGCACTCGGCGGCGTCGCGGGGATCGTCGGCGCGGGCGGCAACGTCGGCGCGGTCGCCGCGAGCTTCCTGCTCAAAGGCGTCGGCGACGTGCAGCACACGCTCGGCCTGCTCGGCCTTGCCGTCACCGCGACCGCGCTGTGCGCGATGGCCGTGCGCTTCAGCGAAGAACACAAGGCGCGCGAAGCCGAGCTGCGCGACCGCGCGCTGGCTGCCGGCAGCGTCGCGAACTGATCGACCGAGGGAAACGTCATCATGAAACTCATCGTCATCGGCCACGGGATGGTCGGCCACAAGCTCCTCGAATGCGTCGCGGCGGAAGCGGGCGCGTCGGCGGCGCTGCAGGTCACCGTGCTCGGCGAGGAGCCGCGCCCGGCCTACGACCGCGTGCACCTGTCCGAATTCTTCGCGGGCAAGTCGGCGGACGACCTGTCGCTCGTCGAACCCGGCTTCTTCGAGCGTCATCCGCAGTTCGACCTGCGCCTGAACGCGCGCGTCGCGTCGATCGACCGCGCCGCGCATACGGTCACGCTCGCGTCCGGGGAAACGCTCGCGTACGACAAGCTGGTGCTGGCGACGGGTTCGCGCCCGTTCGTGCCGCCGATGCCGGGGCACGATCGCGCGGGCTGCTTCGTGTACCGGACGATCGAGGATCTCGAGGCGATGCAGGCGTGCGGCACGCACGCGAAGCGCGGCGTCGTGATCGGCGGCGGGCTGCTCGGCCTCGAATGCGCGAAGGCGCTGCGCGACATGGGGCTCGACACGCACGTCGTCGAATTCGCGCCGCGGCTGATGGCCGTGCAGGTCGACGACGGCGGCGGCCGGATGCTGCGCGCGAAGATCGAGGCGCTCGGCGTGACCGTGCATACGGGCAAGAACACGCTCGAGATCGTCGACGGCGAAGAGGGCACGCACCGGATGGCGTTCGCCGACGGCTCCCATCTCGATGCCGACATGATCGTGTTTTCGGCCGGCATTCGCGCACGCGACGAGCTGGCGCGTGCGTGCGGCCTGGAAATCGGCCCGCGCGGCGGCGTCGCGATCGATGACGCGTGCCGCACGAGCGACGCCGACATCTACGCGATCGGCGAATGCGCGGCCTGGAACGGCATGGTGTACGGCCTCGTCGCCCCCGGCTACGACATGGCGCGCGTGGTCGCGAAGCAGCTGGGCGGCGACACGAACGACGCACCTGCGTTCGCGGGCGCCGACATGAGCACGAAGCTGAAGCTGATGGGCGTCGACGTCGCGAGCATCGGCGACGCGCACGGCACGACGGCCGGCAGCCGCACCTACCAGTACGCGGACGAGCGTCGCCAGGTCTACAAGAAGCTCGTCGTGTCCGACTGCGGCAAGTTCCTGCACGGCGCGGTGATGGTCGGCGACGCGGCCGAATACGGCACGCTGCTGCAGATGATGCTGAACCGCATCGAGCTGCCCGAGTCGCCGGAATTCCTGATCCTGCCGTCGTCGGACGGCGTCGCGAAGCCGGCGCTCGGCGTCGACGCGCTGCCTGACGGCGCCCAGATCTGCTCATGCAACAACGTGTCGAAGTCGCAGATCTGCACGGCGGTCGCCGACGGCGCGACGAGCCTCGGCGCGCTGAAGTCGTGCACGGGCGCCGGCACGTCGTGCGGCGGCTGCGTGCCGCTCGTCACGCAGATCATGAAGGCCGAGATGAAGAAGCAGGGCCTCGCGGTCAACAACCATATCTGCGAGCACTTCCCGTATTCGCGCCAGGAGCTGTTCCACCTGATTCGCGTGGAGCGCATCACGACCTTCGACGCGCTGCTCGCGAAGCACGGCCATGGCCTCGGCTGCGACGTGTGCAAGCCGGCGGTGGCGGGCATCCTCGCGTCGTGCTTCAACGAATTCGTGCTGAAGAAGGAACACGCGGGGCTGCAGGATTCGAACGACTACTACCTCGCGAACATCCAGCGCGACGGCACGTATTCGGTCGTGCCGCGCATGCCGGGCGGCGAGGTCACGCCGGAAGGGCTGATCGCGGTCGGCCAGGTCGCGAAGAAGTACGGGCTCTACACGAAGATCACCGGCGGCCAGCGCGTCGACCTGTTCGGTGCGCGCGTCGAGCAGCTGCCGTCGATCTGGGAGGAACTGATCGCGGCCGGTTTCGAATCGGGCCACGCATACGGCAAGGCGCTGCGCACCGTGAAGTCGTGTGTCGGCTCGACGTGGTGCCGTTACGGCGTCGACGATTCGGTCGGCCTCGCGATCGACCTCGAGAATCGCTACAAGGGGCTGCGCGCGCCGCACAAGATCAAGTTCGGCGTGTCCGGCTGCACGCGCGAGTGCGCGGAAGCGCAGGGCAAGGACGTCGGCATCATCGCGACCGAGAAGGGCTGGAACCTGTATGTATGCGGCAACGGCGGGATGAAGCCGCGCCACGCGGAACTGCTCGCGTCCGACCTCGACCGCGCGACGCTGGTTCGCTACATCGACCGTTTGCTGATGTTCTACGTGCGCACGGCCGACCGGCTGCAGCGCACGAGCGTATGGCGCGACAACCTCGAAGGCGGCCTCGACTACCTGATCGACGTCGTCGTGCACGACCGGCTCGGGATCGGCGCCGAACTCGAAGCCGACATGCAGCATGTGGTCGACACCTACGAGTGCGAGTGGAAGCGGGCCGTCACCGATCCCGACACGCGCAGGCGCTTCCGTCACTTCGTGAACAGCGATGCGCCGGACACGACCATCGAATTCGTCGAGACGCGCGGCCAGATCCGGCCCGCGACGCCCGGCGAACGGGCGGGCGGCAAGCCCGTTTCGATTCCCGTCGTCGCCGAAGGCGTGACGCAGGCCGCAACCGAACCCGCCACCGTTTGACCCTGACCGACACCCGTGTCTTTTCCAAGGAGCCCATCATGAACGATCGTCTGCCGCCGTCCTGGACCCGCGTGTGCGCGCTCGACGACATCGTGCCGAACACCGGCGTGTGCGCGCTCATCAACGGCGAGCAGGTCGCGGTCTTTCACGTCGCGCATGCCGAGGAAGGCGGCGTGTTCGCGATCGGCAACGTCGATCCCGTGTCGCAGGCGGCCGTGATGTCGCGCGGGCTGATCGGCAGCCTCGGCGAGCGCATCGTCGTCGCGTCGCCGCTGTACAAGCAGCATTTCGACCTGCGCACCGGCGAATGCCTGGAGGCACCCGAGCAGTCGGTGAGCACGTATCCGTCGCGGGTCGAGGACGGCTTCGTGTGGATCGCGGCCTGACCGCCCCGGAGCGCGCATGACCGCCACCCCCGTCAAGAGCGTGTGCCCATACTGCGGCGTCGGTTGCGGGATGGTGCTGCATGTCGAGGAAGGCGAAGTCGTCAAGGTGTCCGGCGACGCCGACCATCCGGCCAACTTCGGGCGGCTGTGTACGAAGGGCTCGTCGGCGCACGTCGCGCTGCGCCGCTCGGGGCGGCTGGACCGCGCGTTCGTGCGCCGCGCGCGCGAGGACGACCTCGTGCCGCTGCCGGCGCGCGACGCGATCGCCGACACCGCGCGCCGCCTGCGCGCGGTGCTCGATGCGCACGGGCCGGACGCGCTGTCGTTCTACGTGTCGGGGCAGATGTCGATCGAGGCGCAATACCTCGTCAACAAGCTCGCGAAGGGTTTCGTCGGCACCCACAACATCGAGTCGAACTCGCGCCTCTGCATGGCGAGCGCGAGCACCGGCTACAAGCAGTCGCTCGGCGCGGACGGCCCGCCCGGGTCGTACCAGGACTTCGATCGCGCGAACCTGTTCTTCGTGATCGGCGCGAACATGGCCGACTGCCATCCGATCCTGTTCCTGCGGATGATGGACCGCGTGAAGGCCGGCGCGAAGCTGATCGTCGTCGATCCGCGCCGCACCGGCACCGCCGACAAGGCCGACCTGTTCCTGCAGATCCGGCCGGGCACCGATCTCGCGCTGACCAACGGGCTGCTGCACCTGCTGCATGCGAACGGCCGCACCGACGGCGCGTTCATCGACGCGTACACCGAAGGCTGGGACGCGATGCCCGCGTTCCTCGCCGACTACACGCCCGGGCGCGTGGCGGAAATCACGGGGCTCGCGGAAGCCGACCTGCGCACTGCTGCGCAATGGATCGGCGACGCGCAGGAATGGATGAGCTGCTGGACGATGGGGCTCAACCAGAGCACGCACGGTGTGTGGAACACCAACGCGATCTGCAACCTGCATCTCGCGACGGGCAGGATCTGCCGCGCCGGCAGCGGGCCGTTCTCGCTGACGGGCCAGCCGAACGCGATGGGCGGGCGCGAGATGGGCTACATGGGCCCCGGCCTGCCGGGCCAGCGCTCGGTGGCGTCCGACGACGATCGCCGTTTCGTCGAGCAGCTGTGGCGCGTGCCGGCCGGCACGCTGCGCAAGGAAACCGGCAACGGCACCGTCGACCTGTTCGAACGGATGGCGGCCGGCGACATCAAGGCATGCTGGATCATCTGCACGAACCCGGTCGCGACCGTGCCGAACCGGCAGAACGTGATCGCCGGATTGCAGGCCGCGGAACTCGTGATCGCGCAGGACGCGTTCCTCGATACCGAAACCAACCGCTACGCGGACATCCTGCTGCCCGGTGCACTGTGGGCCGAGGGCGACGGCGTGATGATCAACTCCGAGCGCAACATGACGCTGATGCGCGCGGCGGTCGCGCCGCCGGGCGACGCGCTGCCCGACTGGCGCATCGTCGCGGAAGTCGCGCGTGCGATGGGGTTCGGCGATGCGTTCGACTATGCGTCGGCGGCCGACGTGTTCGACGAGATCGTCCGCTTCTCGAATCCGGCGACGGGCTACGACCTGCGCGGCGCGAGCCATGCGGCGCTGCGCGACGGGCCCGTGCAGTGGCCGGTCGCGCCGGGCACCGCGCGCGAGCGGCACCCGATCCGCTACCTGAACGACGGCGTGAGCCAGCCGCTGCGCCCGGCCGCCGACGGCGACGACGCGCCGCGCATCGCGTTCCCGACGCCGTCGGGCAAGGCGCGCTTCTTCGCCCGGCCGCACGTCGATCCGGCCGAATTGCCCGACGACACGTACCCGATCGTGCTGAACACGGGGCGGCTGCAGCATCAGTGGCACACGATGACGAAGACGGGCAAGGTCGCGATGCTGAACAAGCTGAACCCGCGCCCGTTCGTCGAGCTGCATCCGGACGACGCGAGCGCGCTCGGCATCGCCGCGAAGGACAGCGTCGAGATCCGCTCGGCGCGCGGCCGCGCGGTGCTGCCGGCCGTCGTGACCGAGCGCGTGCGGCGCGGCGACTGCTTCGCGCCGATGCACTGGAACGACGTGTACGGCGACGACCTGTGCATCAACGCGGTGACGAACGACGCGATCGATCCCGAATCGCAGCAACCCGAACTGAAATACTGCGCGGTCGCGCTGCGGCGCGTCGAGACCGCTGCGATCGCGTCCGCCGACGACCAGACGGCGCAACCCGATGCCCGCGCCGGCGACGCACGGCCCGCGCCGGCGACGGTGCAGGCGACTGCTTCACAGGAATCCGACATGGCAGACATCGACACTTTCGCGGCCGCGCTCGGCGTTGCCGACTTCGCGCCGCCGCCGTTGACGGACACCGAACGGCTGTATGTGGCCGGGTTCGTCAGCGGGCTGAAGGCAAGCGCCGGCCGGCGCGAGGGCGGCGTGCCGGTGCTGCCGGCCGGCGCGCCGCTCACGCCGCCGGTGCGGTTCTGGCTCGACGGGATGCTCGCGGGGTTGTTCAGCCGCTCGCTGCCGGCGAGCTTGCCGGGCGCCGCGGCCTCTGCGCTGCCGGCCGATGCCGCCGCGTCGGGCGGCGTGCGGATCGTGCGCGCGCGGCCGAAGGTCGTGCTGCTGTGGGCGTCGCAGACCGGCAACATCGAATCGTTGACCGAGGATTACGCGACGCAGCTGATGAACGCGGGCTTCGAGATCCGCACCGCGTGCATGTCCGACTATCCGGTGGCGTCGCTCGCCGGTGCGCAATACGTGCTGCTGATGACGAGCACGTTCGGCGACGGCGACGCGCCCGACAACGGCAGCGAATTCTGGGAAGCGCTGCAGGCCGGCAGCGCCGCGCGCCTCGACGGCGTGCACTTCGCGGTGCTCGCGTTCGGCGACCGCAACTACGACCAGTTCTGCGGCCATGGCCGCCGGCTCGACGCGCGGCTCGCGGAACTCGGCGCGGCACACCTGTGCGCGCGCGTCGATTGCGACGTCGAATTCCAGCGCGACGCCGACCAGTGGCTCGAACGCGTCGTCGCGCGGATCAAGGAGGCCGATGCCGCGCTGCACGCGGTGCCGTCCGGCGGCCTGGGCCCGTCGGGGCTGCTGCCGACGAAGGCGCATCCGGCGCCGTCGAAGCTCGTCGCGAACCTGCGGCTCAACCGTCCGGGCGCGGCGAAGGACACGCGCTACGTGTCGCTGTCGACCGAAGGCGCGAACCTCGAATACGAAACCGGCGACGCGCTCGGCGTGTGGCCGACCAACTGCCCGGAACTGGTGGACGAGCTGCTGTCCGTCACCGCGCTGAAGGCCGATGCACCCGTGTCGGTGGCGGGTGTCGGCGACGTGCGCCTCGGCGACGCACTCGCGCGTCATTTCGACATCACGCGCCCGCATCCGGACACGCTCGCGTTCATCGCGTCGCGCAGCGCGAACGGCGCGCTGAAGTCGCTGCTCGGCGACGACCGCAAGGGCGACCTGAAGCAATGGTTGTGGGGGCAACAACTCGCGGACGTGCTGCACGAGTTTCCGGTCGAGCTGTCGGGCAACGAACTCGTCGGGATGCTGAAGCGCATGCAGCCGCGTCTTTATTCGATCGCGTCGAGCCCGAGCGCGCACCCGGGCGAGATCCACCTGACCGTGTCGGCCGTGCGCTATCACAACGGCCGGCGCGCGCGCAAAGGTGTCGCGTCGACGTTCCTCGCCGATCGCGCGGACGACGGCCGCGTGCCCGTGTTCGTGCAGAAATCCGCGCATTTCCGGCCGCCGGTGAACGGCGACGTGCCGATCGTGATGGTCGGCCCGGGCACCGGCGTCGCGCCGTTCCGCGGTTTCCTGCACGAACGGCAGGCGCGCGGCGCGCGCGGGCGCAACTGGCTGTTCTTCGGCGAACAGCATGCGCGGACGGACTTCTACTACGGCGACGAGCTGGGCGCGATGCGCGACAGCGGTTTTCTGACGCGGCTCGATCTCGCGTTCTCGCGCGACCAGGCCGACAAGATCTACGTGCAGGACCGGATGCGCGAGCAGGGCGCCGAGCTGTTCGCGTGGCTGGAGGAGGGCGCGCACTTCTACGTGTGCGGCGACGCCGCGCGGATGGCGAAGGACGTCGATGCCGCGCTGAGGGCCGTCGTCGCCGAGCACGGCGGCATGTCGGACGAAGCCGCGAACGACTACGTCGCGCGGCTCGCGAAGGCGCGCCGCTACATGCGGGACGTGTACTGACCGCGAGCGGTGTGGCGCGACGCGGCCCGCCGGTTTGCGGGCCCGGCGCCGGGCGACGCGTCGGCCTGCGACGAGCCGCGCCGGGCCGTCCGTCGGGAAGGCCGTCGACGGCGAACGTCGCACGCGACAGGCCGGGCGGCGGGCACGGCGTTCCTGCATGAACCGCCGGCCGCCGCCGGTTTGCGTTACTGCTGACGCTCCCACGCGCGCGCCTGTTCGGCACGGACGAACGTTTCCGACGACCGCGGCAGCAGGTTGCGGAACGCGCCGCCGTCGCCGTCGATCACGTCGACCATCTTCGCGATCATCTCTTCCGGATCGTGCTGTTCGAGCGGGAACGTCAGCCGCTCGGGCGTCACCGTGTGGACGGCCGGATCGTGCCAGCGCCGCGTCGTTTCCATCATCCGGTCGTTGAAACCCGTGCTGTACGGGCCGGGGTTCACGACCGCGACACGGATTCCGTGCGGCGCCAGCTCCGCGTGCATCGCCTCCGCGATCGATTCGACCGCGTGCTTCGACGCGCAATAGGCGCCCGTGAACGGCCCGGTGATCAGGCCCGCGATCGACGACACGAACACGATCTTGCCGTGCCGGCGCGCGAGCATCCCGCGCGCGACGTGCTGCGTGAGTTCGAGCGGCCCGAACACGTTGACGTCGAACAGGTCGCGGACGATCCCGACCGGCAGGTCGACGAGCGCGCCGGCTTCGCCGACGCCCGCGTTGTTCACGAGCACGTCGACGTCCAGCTCGGCCGCGCGGGCGCGATCGTCGGCCGACGTGACATCGAGCTTGATGGCGCGCAGCGTGGTGCCGCGTTGCGCGGCGGCGTCCGTCAGTGCGTCGATCTCGACGGCGACGCGCACGCCGGCCGTCACGTCGTGGCCGCGTTCGGCGAGCCGCAGCGCCACTTCACGGCCGAAGCCGGTGCCTGCGCCGGTAATGAGGATGCGTTTCCGTGCCATGTGCTTACCTTGTGGTGGGAAGGGTTGCCTGAAAGCGGTCGCGGCCGTGCCGGGCGATCGCGGTGTCTTCGTCGACGCTGCCGCCCGATACGCCGATGGCGCCGACGCAGCGTCCGCTGCCGTCGACGAGCGGTTCGCCGCCGCCGAACGTGACGAGCCCGCCGTGGCTGTGCTCGATCCCGCGCAGCAGCCCGTCGCCCGACATCGCACCGAGCGCGCCGGTCGATATGCGGAAGCGGACCGCCGTCAGCGCCTTGCGCTGCGCGAGATCGATCGCGCCGAGGAAACAGTCGTCGGTGCGCTCGAACGCGAGCAGGTTCGCGCCGGCATCGACGATTGCGATGGCGACGCCGGCGACCTGCAGCGACGCGGCATGCGCGAGTGCTGCGTCGATCGTACGGCGGGCGGCTGCGAGCGGCAGCGCGGCGGTGAGCGGGTCCATGCGAGGCTCCGGTGGGACGACAGGCCCCAGTGTAGGCAGGTGCGGTATATGGGAGAATCCGCATTCCGCTCGAAAGAGTTTCAAGTTTTTCTAATGATGAGCCGACGCGATCCGATGGCCGGGCTGCACGTGTTCATGACGGTCGCGACGGCCGGCAACTTCACGCGGGCGGCCGCCGCGCTCGGCCTGACGCCGGCTGCCGTCAGCCTCGCGATCGGGCAGCTCGAGGGCGAGCTGAACGTGAAGCTGTTCAATCGCAGCACGCGCGGCGTGAGCCTGACGGAAGCCGGGCAGCACTACTGGCGGCAGACGGAGCCTGCGTACCGGCAGGTCGTGCACGCGCGCGACGCGCTGAGGGATACGCGCAGCGAGCCGAGCGGCGTGTTGCGCGTCACCGCGCTGCCGCTGGCGCGCACGCTCGTGATCGCGCCGGTGCTGGCCGTATTCCGCGAGCGTTATCCGAAAGTGCGGCTCGAGATCCGCTACGAGAACGAACTCGTCGACATCGCGAAGGACGGGTTCGATGCGGGGATTCGCCTCGCCGACCGGCTGCAGCCGGGGACGATCGGCGTGCGGATCGCGCCGGCGCTTTCGTGCGCGCTGGTCGCGTCGCCCGGTTATCTGGCGCGGTACGGCACGCCGGCGTCGATTGCGGCGCTCGAACGTCACGCATGTATCCGCTTCCGGTTTTCGGAGAGCGGGCGGCTGCACAAATGGCTGCTGCACGACGGGCGCCGCGATGTCGATCTCGATCCGGAAGGCGTATTCGTGACGAACGATGCCGATGCGGTGATCGACGCGGCGCGTGCCGGTGTCGGGATCGCGTTTGCGTTCATGCGCGAGCGCATCGAACAGGACTTGCGCGACGGCACGCTCGTCGAGGTGTTGCCGGGCGCGTGCCGGACGCTGCCGCCGATGTGGCTGTATTACGTGAATCGCAAGCACGTGCCGGCGAAGCTGCGCGCATTCATCGACGTGCTGCGGGAGCGCGACGGCGCACGCGCGGCGTAAGCGTTGCGCCGGCTGCCTGCGGCGATTTGCCCGGCAGCGCATGATGGCGGCTCCAGCCACGAAACGATGGAGTCGCGTCATGACGGTATCTCTTCATTTTCCGGTTCGTACTTTGGCCGTTGCCGCGGCGCTGGTGGCGGCCGTGACCTGCAGCGCGCCGGCCATCGGCCAGACATCGACCGTACCCGCTGGTTCGGCTGCGGCGACGCCCGACAATGCGGTGCTGCTCACCGTCTTCCTGAAACACGATCAGTCGCGCCCGCTCGCCGAGCTGAACGCGCAATTGGCGAAGCAGGGGTTCTACAAGGCGTTTCCGCCGCCGGGCGTCGAAGTGGTGAGCTGGACCGTGACGATGGGGATCGGGCAGATCGTCGTGTTGCGGTTGCCGGCATCGCGGGTGCGCGAGGTCAATCGGGTGCTCGAAGACACGGCGTGGGGTGCGTATCGGACGGAGTTCTATCCGACTTACGACTACAAGGCGATCGGGTTGGGGGAGCATGAGCGGGCGAAGTGAGGTTGAATATTCAAAACAGTCGCGTCAATGGAAATGCGCTGTTCTCGGTTACTGGAATGAGTCGTCATTTTTAAGATAATGCAGAGCTGGAGTTCTTTGCGGCGGAGAGGGTGGTTGTTTATTCCTCGAAAAAATACGAAGGCACACTCGGTATCCTGATAAAGCGGTTAAACGAAACATATTTTGACTATTTCCTGTGTGACAGACCAGGGGCCGACGTTGGTGCGATTCGTACCTGACGTGAAAACGGTCGGGAAGCAATGCCAAGGAATTTTCGTCGATTCTGCGCTGGAGGAAGGGAATTAGCCGAAGATAAAAAATGCAATCAGACAAGTCTTAAGTTAGTGTGCTTCACATATTTACGACGCTTGGCAATTGTTCACATTCATCCTATGGTTTCCTGACGGTTGATTTGCTAACGTTCATCGGATTAAAAAGACACCAATGTCGGACGATGAACAAGAAGACCTACCGCCTGGTGTATTCCAGGCTCCGGGGAATGGTGATGGCGGTCGAAGAGACAGCTACTGCCGCGGGGAAAACCGAATCCGGTGAGAGCCGGGCCGGCCGGCGTTCGCGCGGCAGCTCGGGCTTGCTGATCGCGGTCGCGTCGCTGGCGGCCGTGCCTTCGTTTGCATCGGCGCAGATCGCGCCAGTGCCCGGCACCACCACCCACGTGATCCAGACGCAGAACGGGCTGCCGCAGGTAAACATCGCGAAGCCGTCGGGTGCGGGCGTGTCGGTCAATACCTACAACCAGTTCGATGTTCAGAAAAACGGCGCGATCCTCAACAACTCGCCGACGCTCGTCAATACGCAGCAGGCCGGTTACATCAACGGGAATCCTAATTTCGGGCCCGGACAGTCGGCGCGGATCATCGTCAACCAAGTGAACAGCGCGAACCCGTCGCAGCTTCGCGGTTACGTCGAAGTCGCCGGAAATCGCGCGGAAGTGGTGCTGGCCAACCCGGCCGGCATCGTCGTCGACGGCGGCGGCTTCATCAATACGTCGCGTGCCACGCTGACGACCGGACAGCCATATTACGGCGCGGACGGGTCGCTCGCCGGCTACAACGTCAATCGCGGTCTCGTCACCGTGCAGGGCGCGGGGCTCAATGCGACGAACGTCGACCAGGTCGACATCATTGCCCGCGCCATACAGGCAAATGCGGCGATTTACGCGAAGAACCTGAATGTCGTCGCGGGTGCCAACCAGGTTGATCACGAAACGCTGACAGCGAAGCCGATCCAGGGCGACGGCGCCGCGCCTGGCGTCGCGATCGACGTCGGCCAGCTCGGCGGGATGTATAGCGAGCGGATTTATCTGGTCGGCACCGAAGGTGGCGTCGGCGTGCGTAACGCCGGCACGATCGCGGCCCAGGCCGGTGACATGACGCTGCAGTCGAACGGCCGGCTCGTGCTGACCGGGAAGACCACGGCGACTGGCAATCTCGCGATGTCGGCAGCGGGTGGTATCGACAACAGCGGCACGATCTATGCGGAGCAATCGGTATCGGCGAACACGGGGGCTGATCTCGTGAACAGCGGCACGTTCGCTGCGCAACAGAACGCGACGATTGCGGCGGGCTCGGTGAACTCGACCGGCACGCTCGGCGCGGGCGTGAGCAACGACGGCACCGTCGGGCACAGCGGCGACCTGAACGTCACGACATCGGGGCAACTGACGGCGACCAGTCAGAACCTGGCCGGCGGCAACGCGTCGCTCACCGGCGGTGGGGTGAATCTTGCCGGCAGCCAGACGGCTGCGAACGGCGCGCTCGCGTTGAACGCGACGGCGGGCGACCTCAACCTGTCGGACGCGAAGACGAGTGCGCAGGGTGCCATTACGGCGAATGCGACCGGTACGCTTGTCAACGATCGCGGTAGCGTGTCGAGCGATAGCGGCATCACGCTCACGGGCGGCAACGTATCGAACCAGGGCGGCAAGGTGTCGGCGCAAGGGCCGCTGCTGGTGCAGGCAGCCGGGCAGCTCGCCAACCGGTCGGGCACACTCGTGTCGCAAGCTGCCGCGGAGGTGCGCGGCGGCTCGATCCTGAACAACCAGGGCACGATCCAGAGCGCCGCCGGGATGACGGTGGCCGGTGGGACGCTGGACAACTCGGGCGGGCGCGTTACGTCGCTGAATGGCGATGGGTTGTCGGTGACGACGACGGGACTGCTGACGAATGCGGGCGGACCGACGGCGGATGGCGCGCAGGGCGGCGTGATAGGTGGCAACGGCGACGTCACGCTCCAGGCCGGTCAGTTGGTCAATCACGGTACGGTGACCGCCCGGCAGGATATTCGCGCGACGAGCCAGTCGCTCGATAACGGCGGCGGCACGCTGTCGGCCGGGCGAAATGCGAACCTCGATGCAGGCGCAGCACTGACGAACGCCGCCGGCAGTATCGCGGCGGGTCAGGTGGCGGCCATCAAGGCGATGTCGCTCGACAACGGTGGCGGATCCGTCAACGCGGCGCAACTGGCACTGACTGCCGGCGATCTCGCGAACCGCGGCGGGTCGATCACGCAAACCGGCACGGGCGCCATGCTCGCGGCCGTCTCCGGGACGTTCGACAACACCGGCGGTACGCTGCAAACCAACAGCACCGACCTGAGCCTTTCGCCGACCGCACTGATCAACGACCAGGGCAAGATCGCGCACGCCGGCAGCGGCACGTTGTCGATCGCGACCGGCACGCTGTCGAACAACGGCGGGCAGATCGCAACGAACGGTGCACTCGCGCTGCAAGCGGCCGCGCTGTCGAACCAGGCCGGCACCTTGAGTGCGCAGCGGCAGGCGTCCGTTGCCGTCCAGTCGCTGGACAATCGTGCGGGAGGTTACGTCGGAGCCGACAGCGTCACGCTGACTGCGCAAGACCGGATCGATAACGGCGGCGGCACGATCGAGGCGAACAACGGCCTGACGGTGGCGGCCGACAGTCTCGCGAACGACACGGGTTCGATCAAGAACATCGGTGCGAGCAGCCTGAGCGTGACCTCGACGAACGCGTTGTCGAACACGGCCGGCGGTACGATCGGCGGCAATGGCGACGTGTCGGTCCTGGCGGGCGGCATCGACAACTCGACCGGCTCGCTGTTGTCGGCGCAGGCGCTTACGCTAAAGTCGAACGGCGCGTTGACGAACACCGCCGGCCTGATTCAGGCCAACGGCCCCCTGGACGTTCACGCCCAGGGGGCGATCCGGAATACCGGCGGGCAGATCGAGGCGAACGATGCGACATCGACACTGGCGCTTTCCGGCAGCAGCATCGACAACAGTGATGGCCGGATCGTCAACGTCGGGACAGGTGCGACGACGATCGACGGAGGCGCATCGATCACGAACGGCAATGCGGCAGGCAAGCCCGGCGCGGGCGTGATAGGCGGCAACGGCGATGTGACGGTCACTGCACAATCGCTGACGAATACCCTGGGCGCCCAGATGCTGGCGGGCCGCGATCTGATGCTCGCCGTTGCCAACCGGCTCGACAATTCGAGCGGCGTGCTGTCCGCTGCGAACAATGCAACGCTGAACGGCCCGAACACGGTGCTCGTCAACCAGGCGGGGTCCATTCGCGCGAACGGCGCGCTAGGGCTGACCACCGCCTCGATAGACAACACGAACGGCAAGATCGGCAACGATGCAGGTAGCGGCGGCAGCGTGGCGTTGAATACCGGTGCGCTGGTCAACCAAGGCGGCGCGATCGGCAGCGACCGGGACCTGACGCTGACGGCCGGCTCGCTGAGCGGCGACGGGTCGGTCGTCGCCGGCCGTAACGGCAGTGTGTCGCTCGCAAGCGATTACACGCATACCGCCGCGAACAAACTGCACGCGAACGGCGATCTGACGTTCTCGACGTCGGGCAAGCTGACGAACCAGGGCAAGCTCGACGCCAATGGTGCGCTAACCGTCAACGCAGCCAATGTCGACAACCAGGCGGGCGCCGATCTGAATTCGGCGAACACGACCGTCAATGCGAACGGTGGAACGGTCGACAACGCGGGCCGAATCGAGGGCGACACGGTCACGACGAACAGCGCGACGCTGAACAACACGGCGACGATCATCGGCCGCGACGTCACGCTGAATGCTGGCGTCATTTCGAATGCCGGGGCAGCGGCCGTGATCGCTGCAGCCAATCGGGCGAACCTGTATGCGTCGAACCGGTTGTCGAACACCGGCGGGGCGAGCATCTTCAGTGTCGGCGACATCAACATCGCGGCGAACGACCAGCGAGACGCCGATGGGTTCCTCGTCAATCGCGCGCCGACGGTGTTGAACGACCAGTCGTCGATCGAGGCGCTGGGCAGCGTCGAACTGGCGGCCGATACGTTCACGAACACGCGCCCGGCTCCCGTGGTCGACACCGAGACGACCAGCGTCGACAAGAAGCATGAGACGAAGCGCAGCAAGTACATCGGTTGCCCGACCGGAAACGCGGCGCCGAATCACGGTGTTTGCTCCGATGCGACGTGGCGCGGGCCGTACAAGACGCCGCAGACCGCGACGTATTCGAGCAGCCAGTTCGTCTCCAGCACAAACGGCGACAATGCGGTCGATCGCGTGCTCGTCGTCAACGTCAACGGCCAGCCGCAGACGATCTACTACAACACGCTGACCGACAACGGCAACGGGACGTTCACGGCTGTCTACTGGGACGGCTACGACCCGCATGTCAACTACGATCCCGCCAGCGAATACGCGACCCGCAGCGACGGCCACAATGGCTACCAGCGCGTCGAGATCGCGCGCGACACCACGACGACGATCCGGCAGGACAAGGTAACGAGCCAGGCGCAGCAGGCGCAACTCGTCGCCGGCGGCAACATCGTCATGAAGAACGTGGGCACGATCAACAACGAGTACAGTGCGATCTCGGCAGGCCGGTCGATCAAGATCGGCGATACGGACGTTGCCGGAAGCGCAGGCTCGGGCGGCTACGGCGGCACGACGGTCAATAACGTCGGGCAGACGCTGTATCAGCACCAGCGGGACGACATCGTCTCCACTTATGCGTGGAACGAGAACACCAGTTCGGACGTCGGCACGATCGTGCAGCCGTCGCGGGTGTACGCGCCGGTCGCGATCGGCAATACCGGCGGCACGATCGTCGCGAACCAGTCGATCAACATCGACGCGAAGGACGTGAACAACCGCAACGTCGCAGCGGAAAACTCGGCGACGGGCGCGACCGGCGGCACGCTCGGCGCGAACCAGGCCAATGGCGGTGTGACCGGCACCGGGCAGTCGAAGGTCGGCCCCGCGACCGGGCAGAAGCCGGTCGACGCAGTGCAGTCAGTGGTGAACCCGACCGGCGTACTGCCCGACCTGAAGCTGCCGACGAGCGGCCTGTACTCGATCAATCCGGCACCCGGGCAGCCGTATCTGATCGTCACCGACCCGCGCCTTACGAGCTACACGAACTTCATCTCGAGCGATTACATGCTCGGCCAGCTCAACCTGAATCCGGCGAGCATCGAGAAGCGTCTCGGCGACGGCATGTATGAACAGCAGATGGTGCGCAACCAGATCACGCAATTGACCGGGCGCACGTTCCTGCCGGGCTATGCGAGCGCCGAGGACGAGTATCGCGCGCTGATGACCAGTGGCGCGAATTACGCGAAGCAGTTCGGCATGGTGCCGGGGATGGCGCTGTCCGCCGCGCAGATGGATGCGCTGACGAGCGACATCGTGTGGCTCGTGAACCAGACCGTGACGCTGCCGGACGGAAGTACGACGCAGGTGCTCGCGCCGGTCGTTTATCTGGCGAAGACGCACGCGAACGATCTTCAACCGACCGGCGCGCTGATCGTGGCCGACGACGTCGAGATCCGCGCAGCCGGCAGCACGACGAACAGCGGCGTGATCAAGGGCGGCACGAAGACGGTCGTGACTGCGACGGACATCCTGAATCGCGGCGGCACGATTGCAAGCAGCGGGACGAACGGCACGACGGTGGTGTCGGCGAGCAACGACGTCGTGAACGCGTCGGGGCAGATTACCGGCAACCGGGTGGCGGTGCTGGCCGGGCGGGATGTGGCCAATACGACGCTGGTGGATACGGTCGGCGTGAGCGGGGCAGCCGGCGCGAGCAAGGTGAGCCAGAGCCTGATCGGCCAGCAAGGAACGATCGCGTCGACGGGAGATCTCGCCGTGCAAGCCGGGCGGGATCTGTCGATTCATGGCGCGAATCTTTCGGCGGGCGGTGATGCGCTCGTGATGGCCGGGCACGATATCAACGTCGATACGGTTCGGTCGAAGACGGATCAGTCGTTGTATCTGAACGACCAGCATCATTGGGAAGAGTCGACGACGACGCATGTGACGAGCGGTGTCGGCGCGGGCGGCAACCTGACGATGCAAAGCGGCAACGATGCGTCGTTCAAGGGAGCGACCGTGACGGCCGGGAGGGATCTGTCGGTCGTGGCGGGTGGAAATCTGGCGGCGAAGGCGGTAACCGACGAGCATCAACTGAACAACGTCGCGGTCGACGGCCGTGCGCGCAAGGAGGTCGATCGCACATACGATCAGCAGGCTGTCGGGACGACCTTCAGTGCCGGCCGGAATGCCACCCTCGGGGCAGTCAACCGGACTGACGCGACCAAGGGCAATGTGACGTTGACCGGTTCGTCGGTGACAGCCGGTACGAACGCAGAGACGCCTGGCGGCGTGACGATCGCGGCGTCCAGGGACGTGACAATCACCGAAGCCCGCGAAGAGCACGACAGCTATCAGAACGTGCAGGTCAAGCGCGGCAGTTTCGTGTCGGGTACGGCGACAAAGGAATCGCACGATACGCGCGCGAATATCGGCGTGGCGAGCACGGTGTCCGGCGACACGGTGCAGATCCAGGCGGGCAGGGATCTCACGGTTCAGGGCAGCAACATCGTCGGCACGAATGGTGTAAAGCTTGGCGCAGCGAACAACGTCGCGATCGGGACTTCTCAGGATACCGTCCAGTCGGCGAACAGCTACGAGAAGAAAGAATCCGGGTTCATGTCGAACGGCGGGTTGTCCGTGTCGGTCGGCACGCGTTCGATGTCGGATCAGCAGCATTCGACAGACGTTAGTAACACGGGCAGCATGGTCGGTTCGCTGAACGGGAATCTGACGGTCGCGGCGGGCAACGACCTGCACGTAATTGGTAGCGCGCTGCACGCGGGCAATGACGTGAACCTCGCCGGTAAGACCGTCAAGATCGATGCCGCGACCGATACGACGAATTTTGCGGAGCAACAGCAGTTCCGCCAATCCGGATTGACGGTCGGCGTGACGAATCCGGTTGTCGCTGCGGTACAGACGGGCCGGCAAATGGCGAACGCGGCGCAGAGCGTGGGCGGCGATCCGCGCCTGCTTGCGCTTGCGGCGGCCACAACGGGGCTTGCGGCGAAGAATACCTATGACGCGGTGAAATCGGTCGGTGGCAATCCGGTGACGGCGGCGGCCAGTGTCGGTATCAACGTATCGGTTGGGGCGAGCAAGAGCGACAGCCAGACGCAGGCACAGTCGAGCACGGCGGTGGGGAGCACGGTGTCGGCGGGTCGGAATGTGACGATCGCGGCGGCTGGTGCCGGCAAGGACAGCAATATCGACGTGATCGGCAGCACGATCTCGGCGGGCAGGAACACGATGCTCGCCGCCGAAGGCGATGTGAATCTTCAAGCGGCTCGGAATACGAGCAGTCAGCACAGTACGAATAGTGGGTCGAGCGCTTCGGTGGGTGTTTCGTTCACCGTTGGCGCAAAGACTGGGGTTGCGCTCACGGCAGGAGTGGCAGGGAATCGTGGTAACGCTGACGGTGATTCGTCGACGTGGACGAATACGCACGTAACCGCAGGCAACCAACTCACCATTCAGTCGGGTGGAGATACGAATCTGAAGGGCGCGGTTGCATCCGGCAAGCAGGTGGTTGCGGACGTTGGCGGCAACCTGAATATTGAAAGCCTGCAGGATAAGGATCGCTACGATTCGAAGCAGCAGAACGCGGGCGTATCGATGAGCGTGTGTCCCCCGCCGTGCGTATCGAGCGTGGCGGGCAATGTTGGCCAGACGAAGATGAGCAGCGACTACGCCAGCGTGACCGAGCAATCGGGGATCAAGGCGGGCGATGGCGGTTTCCAGGTCGATGTGAAGGGCAATACCGATCTCAAGGGCGGCGTAATCGCGAGCAGCGACAAGGCTGTGCTGGACGGTGTGAACAGTCTGACTACGGCGACGCTGACGCATAGCGATATCGAAAATCATGCGTCGTACGATGCGTCGCAAGTTGCGCTGAGCGGTGGCTACAGCTTTGGTGGGGATAGCGGTTCGGGGGGCAGCAAGAGCGGCATCGGCAAGGATCAGAAGGGCAAGACCGATAACGTGAACCCGGTTGCAGGGACCGAATTGCCGAAGGGGAATGGTGGGCTCGCGGTTGCGCCTTCGGTTGCATTGAGCGCATCGGGCGACGCGAATTCGACCACGCGAAGCGGGATAAGCGGCGGCGCGTTGACGATTCGTGACGATTCAGCGCAACAGCAACTCACCGGTCAGTCCGCCGCTGAGACTGTGGCGAGCATCAATCGGGATACGTCAGATACCGGCGGCGCACTTGCGCCGATCTTCGACAAGGGGAAAATTCAGGCCGGGTTCGACATCACGAGTCAGTTCATCAATCAGGTCGGGACGTTTGTTACGAATCGTGCTGCGGAAGCCGATGCGGCGAACGTAGCCGCGAGTGACCCGAAGTTGACGCCGGATCAACGCGCGGCAGCGCAGAAGCATGCTGACGAACTGAACGCCAATTGGGGGCCGAGTGGTACTTATCGTCAAGTCCTGACAGCCTTGTCGGTGGCTGCGGGCGGCAATGTTACGGGGGGCGTTGGTCAATTCGCACAGAACGCTACGATTGCCTACCTGCAGGAACTCGGCGCGAATCAAGTGAAGCAGATTGCTGACAACCTTGGCAGCGAAGAGGCTCGTGCCGGTCTTCACGCGATTGTCGGATGTGCGGGCGCAGCTGCCAGCAGCCAGAGTTGCGGTACGGCTGCAATGGGAGCGGCAACGAGTTCGGTACTGGGAAGTTTGCTCGCGCCGTCAGGCAATTTGTCGGCATCGGAGCGTGAAGCGCGTGACAGTTTGGTGTCTAGTCTGGTTGCGGGGATTGCCGCGCTATCGAATCAGGATGTTGCAACCGCGACCGGCGCAGGCAAGATTGAGGCTGAGAATAATCAACTCTCGCTTCCGGGCGGCAAGCAGCAAAATCCGGTAGTAGTGGATCTGGTAAGCAAATACTGTAGTGCCACTGCGCCGTGTTCGGATGCCAAATTAAAAGAGATACTCAAGGCGCAGGCAGAGTTATCTCAGGAAGTCAATAAGCATGCGACGAACGCAGTAATTGCGGGAGGCTCTTTCGCTGCAATTGCAGGTGCTGTAATTGCAGGCCCTGGGGTGATCGAGGCATATAAGGCTGGGCAGGCAGCATATTCGTTGACTACTGGGGCTTTAACTGGTGCGGCGGTGTCTGGAGGATTTTATACAATTCCTGCTTTTGTGAAATCGGATTTCTCGTCGACTCAGGCGTTTTATGAGTCATTTGGTCGGAATTTTTCGCCGATTGGATTTGGTGTTGCTGCAACGGTTGGGGCGTATAATAGCATTTTGACCGTATCGATGCTTAACTGGGCAGGTGTTGCAAACTCACTCAAGAGTTTTGGGGCAATTCCTGGTTTTGTTATAAATGCCAATAAGCTTGCGATAAGTCAGACTGTGGGGCGAGCGGCTCAGGCCGCGGCTCAGCCTGAAAATGCGTTGCAGAAACAAAAGGAGTAGATCAATGATTGATGGTCTATGGAGTGGTCTTTTGGGTGGATTTTTGGGGCCTGTTGTTGCAAAAATTATCGGGAAATTCTCATATTGGAAGGTTTTTGTTTTCATGTTGACGTGCATTTATATTTTCATATTCTCGGTTGCGATATTTAAGTCTGGAGTTGAGAAAGGGTTTTCGACTGCGGTGGCGATTTCTTTGGGGATGCCAGGGGCATTGGTGCCGATTGGGTTTGCCGCGGTTTTTGCATTTTGCGCTTTTCTTCAAGCGCGTTCGGGTAAGAAGGGTTGATTTTTTGAGGGGTGGGGTGGTTGAAAATAAATTATTGAAGAGATGAAAGTTGTCGAGAATTGCTGGGATTGCTTGGCTGCATTTGATTGTCAGTATGGTGCTCATTTTTTTGATGGAGAGGATGCACATATATACGTCAACGACTGGCTTGGCGTGTTTGGTGCGATGGAGGACGATTTTTGCAAAAAGAATGAAGATGGATTTGTTGGGCATTGTGTTTTGGTATTTAGAGGGGTGAGTAAGTTTGATTTTGTTGTGACGCCATATGACAGGGTTGACGGCATTGTGTCATGGAAAAATCCAATCTCCTTTAATTATGTTGGCAAGCGAGGTGGCGGCGAGCAGGCGTACGAGTTGGCAGGAAGTTTACGTGGATTTGCATCGTCGGTAGGTATTTATGTCGAATCGCGAGGGTTTGAGTTGCATATTTTGGCGGAGGATGAGCCGTCGCGTCGCTCCCATGTCTGATTATTAATTTTAAATTTTATATTGAATTTGTGGGCGTTGATGGTGAGTATCAATTAATTTATTGATCGTATTTGTGGGTCAGGCTTGTTGGTGTTGTTGGTTGGGTGTGGCTGGTGAAATTAATAAATGAAAGACATAGCGGAATAAATGCGAGAGACCGGAAAACCACCGCTTGTCGTCGACCTCGACGGCACGCTGACCCCATCGGACACCCTGATGGAATCAGTGATCCACGCGGTAAGACGCAAGCCTTCAAACCTGCTGCGATTGCCATTCTGGCTCGCCGGCGGGCGCGCCGCGTTCAAGGCCAAAGTTGCAGAACACGCCGATTTTCGAGCTGAGACACTCCCGTATCGCGAACCGCTTGTCGACTATCTCGAGAGCGAACGCGAACGTGGCCGCAAGATCGTGCTCGCAACTGCCGCGCATCGTTCGATCGCCGAGCAGGTGAGCGCGCATCTCGGTCTGTTCGATTTCGTCATCGCAACTGGCGGCGATACGAATCTCAAGGGCGCGACCAAACTGGCCGGCATTCGCCGGCAGGTCGGCGACGACTTCGTCTATGCGGGTGACAGCAAAGCCGATCTGCCGATCTGGGCCGGCGCGAAAGGTGCGGTCCTGGTCGGCGTTACCCATGGTGTCGCGGCGAATGTCCGCAGCCGCATTCCGGTTGAACGAGAGTTTTCGAACGTGCGCGCAGGCTTTGCCACATGGTGCAAAGCGCTGCGTGTCCACCAGTGGCTGAAAAACCTGTTGCTGTTCGTTCCGCTGCTGACTGCGTTTGCGTTCCTCGACACCGGCAAGGTTGCCACACTCGCGCTCGCCTTCCTGTCGATGTCGCTTGGCGCGTCGGCCACCTACATCGGCAACGATATCTGGGATCTGGACAACGATCGCCGACACCCTCGTAAGCGCAACCGCGCATTCGCAAGTGGCACGCTGTCGATCGTGCAGGGGCTCGGTTGTGCGGCACTGCTGCTGACCCTGGCGTTTGCGCTGGCATTTGTGGTGTCGCCCGAATTTGCCGGCATGTTTGCGCTCTATCTGCTGCTTACGACCGCATACAGTTGGCGCCTGAAATCGATCGTGCTTCTCGATGTCGTCGTGTTGTCGTTGTTGTACACATATCGAATCATCGCCGGAGCCGTCGCTGCGGAAATCACGGTCAGCCGCTGGTTGCTCGCGTTTTCCGTATTTGCGTTCTTGAGCCTCGCGCTCGTAAAGCGCTGCTCCGAGCTGGTGCTTTTGCGTCAGCACAACAAACGCGCTTCAGCAGGCCGCGATTACCGCGTGGGCGATCTCGAAGTGCTCTGGCCGTTCGGTATCGGTGCATCGCTTGCCGCAGTAGTCGTCTTCGGCCTTTTCATCAACGCCCCCGAGACCGCCGCACGCTACGCGATTCCGCACTTGCTCTGGTTCGTGCAGATCGGCCTGATCTACTTGTTCGGCCGACTCTGGATCACCACGGTTCGCGGCGCGATGCACGACGATCCGATCGTTCATATCCTCGAAAACCGCGGCAGCTTCACCATGCTTTGCGTCATGGTGACGATCGTGCTGGCCGCTCACTTCCTTCCGGCGCCGTAAGCGGCGACAACCCAATGACGGAAAAGAACCAAAACCGGGTGCGAGCCTTCTGCCGTTTCGCCATCGTCTACGTGCTGCTGTTCATCTGTGCCGGAAACATCACGAACAGCATGCTGCTGAAATGGGGTTTCCGCGACGATCAGAAGGGCGACTTTGCAACGAGCTACAGCCTCGTCGGCATGATGAACGGCGACGCACCGAAGCCTTATGTCTACCGGTCGTCGTTTCCGACTGCCTCCAAGTGGATTGTCGAGCAGCTTGACCAGGCAAAGCAGGACACGCTGTTCAAATCGATCAAACGACATGACTCCCTGCGCAACGCTTATTTCACGAGCGTTCCGGAAGAATACTGGACGCCTGTCACGGCGCTCGTCTATCACCTGACGTACATCGCGATCGTGCTGTCGACTCTCTTTGCGCTTCTGCTGATCTATAAGCTGGCGAGGCTGCACGGACTCGGCTTCGGGCATTCCGTCGGCTTTCTGGCGGCGTTCAGTTTCGTCTATCCGTTGACGTTTCAGCAGGGCGGCTACTACTACGATTTCTTTGAACTGCTCGGCGTGCTGGGTGCGTGCTACTTCCTGATCAAGAGGCGAATGCTGGCATGCACGCTGATGATTGCCGTCTTCTCCCTGAACAAGGAAACGTTCTTTCTCGTACCGCTCGCGTTATTCCTGTTGCACGAGCGGGACGTCGCAATGTCGAGGCGCGTTGCGTGGCTCGTACTGCAGCTCGGGATCTGCATCGCGACCCGGCAGTTCATCATGAGCGGATACAGTGAAAACGCTGGCGGATTCGTCGAATATCACGTGTGGGACAACCTGAAGTTCTGGGTGAATCCCAAATCCTATTTGTCCTTTTACAACCTCATCGGCAAAGGCATCTTCACGCCGAGCCTGGAAAATCCGCTGATGGTCGTGCCACTTGCCGTGTTCTTCCTGGCAGCCTGGCGAGCGACGCCGACGCGCTACCGAAGCTACTTCTTCGCGGCATTCCTGCCCGTGCTGGTGCTGTTCATCTTTTTCGGCTATCGGGACGAGGCGCGCAATTTCTCGGTCGTGTTCCCCGCGCTCGTGTTGATTGCGCTGCACGGCGCGAACCGGTTCGACGCAATTTTCAGCAGCAGTACAGATACCTCGGGTGACAGTCGTGTCTCGCCCAATCGTCGGACGGATATCGAGGTGGCGACGGAGGCGGCGCGATGAACTGGCTGATCGTTGCCGCGAGTGGCGTGTTCGGCGGGCTCGCCAGCGTATTGCTCAGGGTTGCCGCGCTCAAGGAAATCTCACTTGGCGAGTCGGACGTACTGCCATGGATTGCACGCGGTGCCGCCGTTGCCGCTTACGGCGCAGGCTTCGTGCTTTACGCGGTCGCATTGCGCAAGACAACCCTCGGCATTGCCTATCCCACCATGGTGGCGATCTCCATGCTCGTCGTGCTGTCGTTCACAGCAATGCATGAGCATCTATTGCGGCCGATGCAGGCGGCCGGCGCATTCGTCATCCTGATCGGCGTTTGGATGATCACGCGGTACGCGTAATCCAGAGAAACCAGCATATGAAGAAAAAAATCCGGGGAGCCAACCTCGTCGCGGCTTCGGTACTGCTCGCATCGGCCGGAGTCGCGGCGCAATCCGCTTCGCCTAGCACGCTACCCGCAAGCAATGATCAGCGCGCTCGCGAGCAGGAAGAAGCGCGCGAACGCGAAAGAACCGTTTCTGCTCCTGCAGTTCGTTCATCGGTGACCGAGCGTGTCGCGTTCCCGTCATTGCCGACAGAATCGCCATGTTTCCGCATCGACCGTTTTGCACTCGACGTACCCGATTCGCTGCCCGACACGGTGAAAGCCCAGGGCGCGTCCGCGTTGCCGATGGATCGCTTCGCCTTCGCGCGCGAGTGGCTCGGTCACTATGAAGGGCAGTGCGTTGGCAAGCAGGGCCTCGACGTGCTCGTGAAAGGGCTGTCCCAGGCGATCCTTGCGCGCGGCTACATCACGACGCGCGTGCTTCTGCCCGAGCAGGATTTGTCCGCAGGCACGCTCAAGCTGGCGTTGATCCCCGGCGTCATCCGCCACGTGAGCTTCTCCGACGAGAAACTCCGCGGCACCTGGAAGACCGCCTTCCCGACCCGCGATGGCGACCTCCTGAACCTGCGCGACCTCGAGCAAGGCCTCGAGCAGATGAAGCGCGTCTCGAGCCAGGACGTCTCGATGCAGATCGTCCCTGCCGACACGCCGGGCGAAAGTGACGTCGTGCTCGACATCAGGCGCGGCAAACCCTGGACCGTCGTCGCCTCGATCGACAACTCCGGCACACGCGCGACCGGCCGCCTGCAAGGCAACCTGTCGGTCGGCATCGACAACCCGCTCGGCCTGAACGATATCTTCAACATCGGGGTGAGTCAGGATCTCGAACTCGGCGACAAGCGTCTCGGCTCGCACGGCTGGAACGGCTTCTATTCGATTCCGTGGGGCTACTGGACTGCGACGCTGTCGGCCTACACGAACACGTACTACCAGCAGATTGCGGGTGTGAACCAGACCTTCGTCGCGAGCGGCAACTCGAAGACCATCGACTTCAAGCTGAACCGCGTGCTGTCGCGCAGCCAGAACGACGTGTTCGGCGCGCAATTCCGGCTGTCGCGCCGCTTCGGCAAGAGCTTCATCGAAGACACGGAAATCCCGCAGCAGCGCCGCAACAACACGTTCGTCGAGATCGGCCTGACCGATCGCCACTACTTTGGCGGCGCGCAGTTCGACGGGATGCTCGCGTACCGGCAGGGCATCGGTGCATTCGGCGCGCAGGACGACATTCTGGCGGCCGAAGGCGGCCCGACCTACCGCTACCGGATGGCCGTGCTCGACGCGAACCTGCAGATGCCGTTCGCTATTGCGAAACAGCCGTTTCGCTATGTCGGTACCTTCCACGGCCAATACACGGGCAACACGCTGTACTACATCGACGACCTGACGATCGGCAGCCGCTATACGGTGCGCGGTTTTGATGGCGAGACGATGCTGGCAGCTGCGCGCGGCTTCTACTGGCGAAACGAGTTGCAGATGCCGATCGGGCAGACTGGGCAGGCGGTGTATGCAGGGCTCGATTACGGTCGCGTGTGGGGGCCGCAGCCCGTCGCGCTGGTCGGCACGCAATTGGCCGGCGCCGTGATCGGTGTGAAGGGAAGCGTCGGTACGCGATTCGGCACTTACGCGTACGACTTGTTCGCGGGTACGCCAGTCTACAAGCCGTCGGGTTTCCCGACCGCGCGCGTGACGTTCGGCTTCCAGCTGACGGCGCAGTTTTGACGGCGATGGCTATGTGACGGAAAGCTGGCGTAGCCCGCCAAGTGGAGAATGGGCTGCATCGATCAAGAGAGCATGCGGCATCAGTAATTAGCAATATTTAAAAAATAAGAGGGAAGCAAATGAAAATGAATCGACTGTGTGCGGCAACCGTGATCGGAGCGGCGGTACTGCTGGCGGGATGTGGCGGTGGAGATGGTGACGGTAGCGGTGCCAAGGCAACCGGTAACACCAGCAACAGCAACAACGGCTCGACCGGTTCGGCGACCGATACCACGTCGACCGATCAAACCGCCACATTCAAGTGTCCGAGCGGCTACAAGTCGATACAGGTGACGAAGAGCACGATCCCGAATGCAACGATGACGCTCGTGACCGACGATGGCGTGGCGACGTATACGTTCAAGACGCCGCAGGACGGCGTGGTTCGTGACGGGACGGTGTGTCTGGGCAAGCCCGATCCGGTTCCCGCAGGCGTTCAGGCCGATGTGATCTACGAGATCAAGACGTATGGCGGTTTCTACGAAATGTCCGACCGGAAACTGACCCTGAACTTCACGTCGAACCTCATTCCCGATCCGTCCCCGCCGGTGATCGAGCTGGCGGACGTATCGAGCGGGACGGTCACGTACAAGCCGGCTATTCAGGGGAGCCTCATTTCAACTCCGCCGAATTTCAGCCTGAGTGTCTATCCGAACGCTCCCGGTTTGTATGTGGTGCGCCTGAAACGATAAGCACCGTGCCCGGCCATGGCGAGCGTCCCGTGTCGTCAGACCGACGACTTGGCGCGTTGAGCCGCGGCAGTCATGGCGAGCACTGCTTCTTTGATATCGGGTCGCCCAGGCATCCTTGCACGTTTGGGCGGCGAAGGGCCAGCAAGATATGACAAGCTGGCCGAAAGCATTTGACCCCATTCAAAGAAGCCCGCCCGGCCTTGCGAATTCGTGCTCGTCGCGGCGCTCCGCCCGGCAGATTTCTCCCAAATGCATCACAAGTCATTCATCCGATGAAAAATCCCCGCCGGTTCCCGGTATGATGCGCACCTTGCGTTTGTCGAACGCACTATTTTTGATGCGATTTTGATGGGCGAGGCCCCACAAAACCGCACAATCCGAAGCTGAAAGATTCTGTAATATAAATTCCGTATACTCGTAAGTTCTGATCCAGGCGCCGCCTGCCATTTCCTTCGGCCGACCGCCCACGCAGAACAACCAGATACGTCGCCGCCTGGCCGTCTTGCGCCGCGACACGCTATGCACCACCACTGAACATCTATGTCTTCCCGCCACTCTGGTTCGCCCGGCCGCGCCGCGGCGGTGATCGCCCGTGTCCGGGCGCTGATCCGCAACGAGCGTGTGCTGTCGCCGCTGCTCGCGCTCGGCATCGGCCTGCTGCTGATCGTGGTTTTCCAGCACCTGTCGGAATCCGTCGACTACCGATCGGTGATCCGCGAGTTGCGTCACATGTCCGTCGGCGAGTGGGGCGCATCGCTGGCCGCGACGGCCCTCAGTTATCTCGCGCTCGTCGCCCGCGATGCGGTCGGCCTGCGTTATGTCGCCGCGAAGGTGCCGCGCGTCGCGTTGTGGATCGGCGCGATCGCCGGGTCCGCGCTCGGTAACGCGACCGGCTTCGGCGCACTGACGGGCGGCGCGGTCCGCGCACGCGTGTACGGCGTGTCGGGCGTCACGCCCGCGCAGATCGGCCGGATGACGGTGTTCACGAGCGGCACGCTGGCGCTCGCCATGGTGTTGATGACGGCGGTCGGCATGGTCTGCGTGCCGGAGGCGCTCGCCGCGATGCTGCACGTCGCGCCCGGCGTGCTGACGTGGACCGGCGCCGCGCTGCTCGTGGTGCTGGCCGCGATGGTCGCGATGTGCGGCAGCACGGCGCGCCCGGTCGTCACGCGCTTCAAGTGGCTGTCGTTCGACGTGCCGGCGCGGCGCGATCTCGTCGCGCAGGTCGTCTATGCGATCCTCGACGTCGTCGCCGCGGGCCTGACGCTGTGGGTGCTGCTGCCGGCCGCGCCGGTCGGCTTCCCGACCTTCATCACGGTGTATGCGGCCGCGCTGCTGCTGGGGATGATCGGCCATACGCCGGGCGGGATCGGCGTGTTCGAAGCCGCGATGGTCTTCACGCTCGGTCGCGAAGTGCCCCCGCACGCGATGGTCGCCGCGCTCATCGCGTATCGCGCAATCTATTTCGGCGTGCCGCTCGTGCTGTCGGCCGGCCTGCTGGCCGGTTTCGAGGGCCGCGCGCTGCGCCGCCGGCTCGTCACGCGGCAGGCCGTGCGCGTGTCGCAGCTCGCGCCGGTGTTCCTGAGCCTCGTGACGTTCGCGGTCGGTAGCATGCTGGTGATCTCGAGCGCAACGCCCGCGTTCTGGCACCGGATCGCGATCCTGCGCCACCTCGTGCCGCTGTGGGTGCTCGAAGGCTCGCAGGTGATCTGCAGCGTGCTCGGCGTCGCGCTGCTGTTCGTCGCGCGCGGGCTGCTGCGCCGCCTCGACGGTGCGTGGTGGATGACCTTCGCGCTGACGCTCGCAAGTCTTGCGCTGTCGCTCGCGAAAGGCCTCGCGTTCGTCGAGGCCGGCGTGCTCGGCACGCTGCTGGTGCTGCTGCTCGTCAGCCGCCGCCGCTTCAACCGCCATTCGTCGCTGCTCGCGGAGCGCTTCACGGTGAGCTGGTTCGTGTCGGTGGCGATGGTGCTGATGCTGGCCGTGTGGGTGCTGTTCTTCGCGTTCCGCGACGTGCCGTACACGCGCGAGCTGTGGTCGCATTTCTCGTTCGACGCGCGTGCGCCGCGTGCGCTGCGCGCGACGCTCGCAGCCGGCGTGTTCGTCGCGCTGTTCGCGCTGTGGCAACTGCTGCGCCCGGCGCCCGGCCGTTTCGTGAAGCCCGCGGCGCAGGACCTGTCGGATGCCGAACGGATCATCCGCGCGCAGGAATGCAGCGATGCGGGCCTCGCGCTGATGGGCGACAAGTCGTTCCTGTTCTCCGAATCGCGCCAGGCGTTCCTGATGTACGCGAAGTACGGCCGCACGTGGGCCGCGCTGCACGACCCGGTCGGGCCGCGCGAGGAATGGCCTGCGCTGATCGGCAAGTTCATCGCGCTCGCGCACGCGCACAGCGGTCGTGCGGCGTTCTACCAGGTGCGCGCCAACGCGCTGCCGCTGTATCTCGACGCGGGGCTCACGCTGATGAAGCTCGGCGAGGAAGCGCATATCGCGCTCGACCAGTTCGACCTGAAAGGTTCGAACCGGTCGCATCTGCGCTACGCGCTGCGCCGCGGCGACAAGGATGCGCTGACGGTCGAGGTGATCGCACCGCCCGACGTGCCGGCCACGCTGCCGGCCTTGCGCGACATCTCCGACGGCTGGCTCGACAGCCGCGACGCGCGTGAGAAGAGCTTCTCGGTGGCGGCGTTCCACGACGGCTATCTGGCGACGCAGTCGGTGATGCTCGTGCGGCAGGCCGACAAGCCGATCGCATTCGTCACGTTCATGACGACCGACCTCAACACCGAGGCGACGGTCGGCGTGATGCGGCACCTGCCGGACGCATCGCCGTACGCGATGGAATATCTGTTTACGCAGCTCGCGCTGCATCTGAAGGAAGCGGGCTTCCGCAAGCTGAGCCTGGGCATCGCGCCGTTCTCGGGGATGGGGGCGGCGAAGATGCCGTCGCCGTGGCACCGGGTCGGCCTGATGGTCTGGCGCTTCGGCGGCCGCTTCTACAACTTCCGCGGCTTGCGCGCATTCAAGAGCAAGTTCGAACCGCACTGGGAGCCGCGTTATCTCGCGGCCTCGGGCTCGGTCGGCGTGTTCGTCACGCTCGCGGACCTGTCATTGCTGGCTGGAGGTCGGCGTTCATGATGTTGAAGAAGGGAATCGCGCGGGCGGCAGCCGCCTGCGCGGGAATGATGCTGGCCGGCGCCGCGTGCGCCACGCAGCCGGCCGCGGTGAAAGCCGAAACCGTATCGGGCGGCCGCTACGGGCCCGTGACCGTGACCAAGCCCGGCGGGCCGCTGCGCGGCTTCGTCGTGCTGTTCTCGCGCGAGGCCGGCTGGAGTGCGGCCGACCAGCAGGCCGCCGATGCGCTCGCGAAAGCCGGTGCGATGACGGTCGGCGTCGATTCGGAGCGTTACGCGACGAATCTCGCCGCGAAGCAGGAGACCTGCCACCACCTCGACGGCGACGCCGAAGCGGTCAGCCACCAGCTCGAACGCCTCGCGCAATCGTCGCGCTATTTCACGCCGATCGTCGCGGGCGTGGGCCAGGGCGGCGCGATCGCGAAGCAGATCCTGTCGATGGCGCCGGAGAACACGATCGCCGGCGTCGTATCGGTCGGTTCGGCGGCCAGGCTCGATCCGCGCTTCAAGCCGTGCCCGCCCGATCCGACGATCGTGCGCCGCGCGATGCCGGGTTTCGTCGAAACGGCGGCCGCGGGCGATTCCGCGAAGCTCGTGTCGCTCGTCACGTCGCACCTGAGGGACACCACCAGCAGCGACGAACTCGACGTGTCGGATCTGCCGCTCGTCGAGCTGCCGGCCAAGGTCGGCAACGGCCAGCTCGCGATCGTGATCTCGGGCGACGGCGGCTGGCGCGATCTCGACAAGACGATCGCCGAGGCGCTGCAGCGTGACGGCGTGTCGGTGGTCGGCATCGACAGCCTGCGCTATTTCTGGAGCGAGAAGCCGCCGGCGCAGGTGAGCCGCGATCTCGCGCGCGTGATGCGCACCTACATGGCGCGCTGGCATGCGAATCGCGTGGCGCTGGTCGGCTACTCGTTCGGTGCCGACGTGATGCCGTTCGCGTACAACCGGCTGCCTGCCGACCTGCGCGACAAGGTCGCCGTGATGTCGCTGCTCGGCTTCGCGCCGGCCGCCGATTTCCAGATCCGCGTGACGGGCTGGCTCGGCATGCCCGCGAGCGACAAGGCGCTGAAGGTCGCGCCGGAAATCGCGAAGGTGCCGCCGCAGCTCGTGCAGTGCTTCTATGGCGCGGAGGAGAAGGACACGATGTGTCCGGCGCTCGTGAACACGGGCGCCGACGTGATCAAGACGCAGGGCGATCACCACTTCGGCCGCGACTACATCGCGCTCGAGAAGAAGATTCTCGGCGCGTTCGGCAAGCCGGTGGCGGCGCGCTGAACGCCGGCGCCCGCTTCGCGGCGGGCGCCGGCCGGACCTTTCCGGTTCTTCGTACGGGCGGCCAGCGTGCCGCCCGTTTCATTTTGCGGCGGGCGTTGCCGCGTTCTGCTGCGGCATCGCCGTTCTCGCATCGTGCTGATAGAAGCCCGGGAACCGGTCGAGCTGCCGCCGCGCGGCCGTGATGTCCGTGCCGTCGCCGAGCACCGCGCTCGAAAACCCGGTGCGCTCCATCAGCAGCAACTGGTCGACCAGCACCTCGCCGGTCGCGCGCAGGTCGCCGGCGAAGCCGTAGCGCTTGCGCAGCAGGTAGGCCTGGCTGTATGCACGGCCATCGGTGAACGACGGAAACTGCAGGTCGATGCGCGCGGCCTGCGCGATTTGCGCGGCAAGCGGCGGCAGTTCCTCGTCGTTGCCGATCGTCAGCGTCGCGGCGTCGTGCCGCTGCGTATCAGCGGCATGTTCGACCGGCGTCAGCAGCCGGATGCGTTCGGTGGGATGTTCTGGCTTCATGCGGGCTCCACCTGATGGCGCGCGTTGTTCGCCGCGGCCTTGAAGGGTTCCGTGCCGATGCGGCGTACGGTGTCGATGAACCGTTCGCTGCGGCCGTCGTTGTCGATCCGCGCGTCGAGGTACGCGTTGACGATCGCTTCGACGACATCGACGATCTCGTCCGCCGAAAACGACGGGCCGATCACCTTGCCCGGCCGCGCCGGGCCGCTCGCGGTCGAGCCGTCCGAGCCGCCGAGCGTGACCTGGTACCACTCGGCGCCGTCCTTGTCGACGCCGAGGATGCCGAGGTGGCCGCTGTGATGATGGCCGCACGAGTTGATGCAGCCGCTGATGTGCAGGTCGATGTCGCCGACGTCGTGCAGCATGTCGAGATCCTGGAAGCGCTCGGCGATCGCGTCGGCGATCGGGATCGAGCGCGCGTTCGCCAGCGCGCAGAAGTCACCGCCGGGGCACGCGATCATATCCGTCAGGAGTCCGACGTTCGCGCTGGCAAGCCCGATCGCGCGGGCGTCTTCCCACAGCAGAAACAGGTCGTCGACATGCACCCATGGCAGCACGACGTTCTGCGTGTGCGTGACGCGCGCCTCGCCGGCCGAGAAACGGTCGGCGAGATCGGCGAGCGCATCGAGCTGGTCCGGCGATGCGTCGCCCGGTGCCTGCAGGCGGCGCTTGAACGACAGCGTGACGATGCGCAGCGCCGGGTCGCGGTGATCGGCGACATTGCGTGCGAGCCAGCGCGCGAAGGCCGGATGGTGTGCCGCCTGGGCCGACACGCGCAGGTTCGCGTCGCGCAGGCTGGCCGTGCGCGGCTTGAGGCGCGGCGCGACGAACGACGCGGCGACGCGGTCGAACTCGACCTGGGCGATCGTGTGCAGCCCGCCGTCGTGTTCGACGATCTGGCGGAACTCTTCCTCGACGTCGTCGATGTAGCGTTGCCCCTCGGTCTTCACGAGGATCTTGATGCGCGCCTTGTACTTGTTGTCGCGCCGTCCGTAGCGGTTGTACACGCGGACGATCGCCTCGATGTAGTTCATCACGTGCTGCCAGGGCAGGAACGCGCGCAGCAGCGTCGCGATCGTCGGCGTACGGCCCATCCCGCCGCCGACGCTCACGCGAAAGCCGAGTGCGCCCGTATCGTCGCGCACGAGCTTGAGGCCGACGTCGTGCCAGTCGGTCGCGGCACGATCCTCGGCTGCCCCGGTGATGGCGATCTTGAACTTGCGCGGCAGGAACGCGAATTCGGGGTGCAGCGTCGTCCACTGGCGCATCACCTCGGCGAACGGGCGCGGATCGGCGATCTCGTCCGGCGCGACGCCGGCGCGCTCGTCGCACGAGATATTGCGGATGCAGTTACCGCTCGTCTGGATGCCGTGCATGTCGACGGTCGCGAGCAGGTCCATCACGTCGGCGGCCCTGGCGAGCGGAATCCAGTTGAACTGCACGTTGGTGCGCGTTGTGAAATGCGCGCTGCGAGTCGGCAGGCGCAGCGTGCCGAGCAGGGCCTGCGCGTCGCATGCGGCGCGGTAGGTGGCGTCGTCGGGCACATCGTAGTCGCGCGCGATCCGCGCGAGCACGCGCAGCTGCGCGCTGGACAGTTCGCCATAGGGCACGGCCACGCGCAGCATCGGCGCGTGGCGCTGCACGTACCAGCCGTTCTGCAGGCGCAGCGGCCGGAACGCGTCTTCGCTCAGCGTGCCGAGCTGCCAGCGCTCGAGCTGGTCGCGAAACTGGGCGGCGCGGCTGTGCACAAGCGCCCGGTCGAAAACGGTATATCGATACATGACGTGATACGCGAGAGGAGCCACGGCACGATGCGCACGGCTCGGGAGGGCGTTGCGACGGGTGTCAGGCAACCGGAGACAGCGTAGGGAACGCGGGGCGGCGGGACAAGCAGCAGATCGGGACGAAAAGGGCGCAGCAGATGGCCGGCGAGAGGCCGGTGCAGGCCGGGCATGCGTGCATGCCCGTGACGGGTGCTTACGCGTCGGCGTCGACGACGAGCGCCGGATCGAGCGCGCGGATGCGCTGGTCGATGAAGTAGCCGCCGCCTTCCTGGTAGCGCAGGAACAGCCGGCCGCACGCGCGGCAGCGGCTCACGGTGCAGCGGTTGTACGGGAAATGGCGCAGCGCGATCGGTGCGTCGTCCGACGCGTAGCGCGTGCCGGCCGGATGATATTCGGCGTAGGTCGGCTCAGCCTCGCCGGGCGGCGTGAGCGTGGCGACTTCGGTCAGTTGCGCGTCCTGCAGCGATAGCGGCAAGGTCGTCCATCCGGCGAGCGGCGTTTTCGTGCAGGTGCACGGCTGCGTGACGTGCGCAGCTTCGGTGGCCAGTTTCAACAGCGCGTCGTGATCGAGGTAGGGCAGTTGACTCATGGGAAGTCGTGAAGAGGCGGCGGGATCAGCACTGTAACCCGCGCACGGGTTGCGTGCAGGGTCGTGACGCAGGCGGCGCACCGTGCGCGCTTCAATCGCCCTTGCGGACCGACGGCTGCGCGACCAGTTCGCCGAGCACGCGGATCGCGCGTTCGATGTCGCGGCTCCACGGATGACCGAAGTTCACGCGCACGCAACGTTCGAAGCCGTGCGCGGCCGAAAACAGCGGCCCCGGCGCGAAACTGATCCCGCGTGCGATCGCCTGGCGATGCAGCTCCATTGCGTCGATCGCGTCGGGAAACGCGAGCCACAGAAAATAGCCGCCTTCGGGCCGCACCCATTCGACGCCCGCCGGCAGCCAGCGGCGCAGCGCGTCGTCCATCCGGTCGAGCTGCGTGTGCAGCGCGCCGCGCAGCTTGCGCAAGTGCCGGTCGTAGCCGCCGTGCTCGAGATAGTTCGCGATGCCGGCCTGCGCGGGAATGCTGGCCGACAGCGTCGTCATCAGCTTGAGCCGCTGCACCTTCTCCGCGAACCGGCCGGCGGCGGCCCAGCCGATCCGGTAGCCGGGCGCGAGCGTCTTCGAGAACGAGCTGCAGTGCATCACGAGGCCGTGCCGATCGAACGCGCGCGCGGGCAGCGGGTAGTCGGGGCCGAAATGCAGCTCGCCGTATACGTCGTCCTCGATCAGCGGCACGTCGCGCGCGGCGAGCAATTCGACGAGCGCACGCTTTTTTTCGGTGGACAGCGTGACCCCGGTCGGATTCTGGAAATTGGTCATGAACCAGCACGCGCGGATGTCGTGCCGGTCGAGCGCGTTCGCGAGCGCATCGAGATCGAGGCCCGTGCGCGGATCGACGGGAATCTCGACCGCGCGCAGGTCGAGCCGTTCGATCGCCTGCAGCGCCGCATAGAAGCCGGGCGCTTCGACGGCCACGACGTCGCCGGGCCGCGTGACGGCCATCAGGCACAGGTTCAGCGCTTCGAGCGCGCCGTTCGTGACGACGATCTCGTCGATGGGCTGCGAGATGCCCGTCGCGAGATAGCGCCGGGCGATCTGCTGGCGCAGCGCCTCGTTGCCGGGCGGCAGGTCGACGACCGTGCTCCACGGGCTGACGAGCCGCGTGGCCTGCGCGAGCGATTTCGCGAGGCGCGGCAACGGGAACAGTTGCGGCGACGGGAATGCGGAGCCGAGCGGCACGATGCCGGGCTGCGTGGCCGCGTCGAGGACGGAGAACACGAGGCTGCTGATGTCGACCTTGCGCGTGGCGCCGGCCCGTTTCACGCGGCGCGTGGGCGCCGGGCCCGCCTCCGGCGTCGCGCCCGGCGCGACGTAGTAGCCCGAGCGTTCACGCGCACGGATCAGCCCCCACTGTTCGAGCAGGTAGTACGCGCGAAACACCGTCGACTGGCTCACGCCGTGCTGCGCGATGATCTGCCGCAGCGACGGCAGGCGCGTGCCGACGGCGAGGTTGCCGTTGCGGATGTCGTCGGCGATCGTATGGGCGAGGGTTTCGTAGCGTTTCATCGGCGAGGGTGGCGCGCGCCGTCGCCGCGCGCGGGCCGGACTGGCGCCGCGCCGGCGGGCGCGGCTCATTGTCCGATGCGCGGCCCGAAAAGGAAAGTGCACGCGTGCCGGCCGCGCGTTCTCGCCGCGTCAGGCCGCGTTCGGCTCCACGTTCCGCCGGTTCGCACCGCCGCGCAGCGGCGGCAGCGGCTCGACCTTGCCGACGATGAACAGGTACGACAGCGCGCCGACCACGCACAACGCGCCGGCCACCGCGAGCGGCACGACGAACGAGCCCTTCGTGATCGACAGCATCACGCCCGTGAACGTCGTGATGAAGATCCCCGCGAGATTGCCCGCGAAATTCTGGATGCCGCCGAGCGACGCGACATGCGCCGGCGTCGGCGCGACTTCGCCGACGAGCGTCCATACATTGGCGCCCGCGAACGACAGGCTGGCATACGCGAGCGCGAACAGCGCAAGGCACGCCCAGACGTTCTCGACAAAGGCCGACAGCGCGATCGACGAAGACAGCAGCATCCCGAGCACGAGGCAGGTCTTGCGCGCGGCGGTCGCGCTCCAGCCGCGGCGGAACAGGCTGTCCGACACGTAGCCGCCGAGCCAGCCGCCTGGAATCGCGAGCAGCGCGGGCAGCATGCCCCACGTGCCGAGCGACGCGAGCGAGAAGCCGCGCGACTGCAGCAGGTAGCTCGGGAACCACGTGATGAAGAAGTAGATCGCGAAGTTCAGGCAGAACAGGCCGATCATCATGCCCCACACGGTGCGATAGCGGAACAGGTCGAGCCACGACACCTTCGGGCCGTCGGTTGCGGCCGCAACGGCCGGTGCGCCGCGCTGCGCGAGCAGGGCATCGACGGCGTCAGGCGCGATCGCGCGATAGCGTTCCGGGTCGCGATAGACGAACCACCACGCCAGCGCCCACACGATGCCGATGCCGCCCGTGATCACGAACGACCCGCGCCAGCCGACGATCGAGATCAGCCACGCGACGAGCGGCAGCGACAGCGCGGAGCCGACGCGCGAGCCGCTGTCGAAGATGCTGCTCGCGAGCCCGCGTTCGCTGCGCGGGAACCAGTTGAACGCGACCTTCGCGAACGACGGGATCGCAGCCGCTTCGCCGACGCCGAGCATCAGCCGCACGCCGACAAGCTGCGCGAGGCCGCGCGCGGCGCCCGTCGCGACGGTGAACACCGACCACCAGCCGACCGCGAGCGCGAGGCTCACGCGCACGCCGACCTTGTCGATGAACCAGCCGGCCGGCAACTGCAGGAACGCGTAGGTCCAGAAGAACGCGCTCAGCACGAGCCCCATGCCGACCGCGTCGAGGCCGAGGTCGGCGCGGATGCTGGGCGCCGCGATCGCGAGGTTCGCGCGATCGATGAAGTTGATGACGTTGGCCAGGAAGCACATCAGGATCATGGCCCATCGGATGCGTGGCATGGGGTGTCTCCGTGCGGAATGTCGTGACGGGCGGCCGGCGATCCGCTGCGCCGGCCACCGCGATGGGCGGGTTATCGGGTGACTGGCGACGGCGTGCGGTCGAACTTCGCGAGCGCTTCCCACAGGCCGTTCAGGTAGACCGCGCCGAGCGCGCGGTCGTAGAGGCCGTAGCCGGGCTTGCCCGTCTCGCCCCAGATCATGCGGCCGTGGTCGGGGCGCACGTAGCCGGTGAAGCCGGTGTCGTGGTACGCCTTCACGATCGCGGCGATGTCGAGCGAGCCGCAGCTCGACAGGTGCGCCGTTTCCTCGAAATCGCCGTTCGCGTCGACCTTCACGTTGCGGATATGCGCGAAGTGGATGCGGCCCATCGCGCCGAATTCGCGCACGAGCGCCTCGACGTCGTTCTGCGGGCCCGCGCCGAGCGAGCCCGAGCACAGCGTCAGCCCGTTCGCGGGCGTGTCGACGATGCGCACGATCCGTGCGAGATCGTCGCGGTTCTTCACGATGCGCGGCAGCCCGAAGATCGGGCGCGGCGGATCGTCGGGGTGGATTGCCATCTTCACGCCGGCTTCCTCGGCGACCGGGACGATCGCCTTCAGGAAGTATTCGAGGTTCGCCCACAGCGCCGCCTCGTCGACGTCGCGATACTCGGCGAGCAGCGCCCGCAACTGTTCGGGCTGGTAGCTCGAATCCCAGCCCGGCAGCGCGATGCCGTCGTCCGGATCGATCCGGTCGACCGCGTCGGTGCTGAACGCGAGGCAGGTCGAGCCGTCGTCCAGCGTCTTCGACAGCTCGGTGCGCGTCCAGTCGAAGACAGGCATGAAGTTGTAGCAGATGACGCGCACGCCGGCCGCGCCGAGGTGGCGAATCGTCTGACGGTAGTTGTCGATCAGGCGGTCGCGGCCCGGCTTGCCGAGCTTGATGTCCTCATGCACCGGCACCGATTCGACGACTTCGAACTGCAGGCCGGCGCGTTCGATCGTCGCCTTCAGCGCGTCGATCTTGTGCGCGGGCCAAACTTCGCCCACCGGTTCGTCGTAGATCGCCGACACGATATGCGTGACGCCCGGGATCTGGCGGATGTATTGCAGCGAGACCGGATCGGACTCGCCGTACCAACGGAAAGACATCTTCACTGGAGCGGCTCCTGGCTGGCGGTTGATGCATCGGGCGGACGGGCGGCGGCGTGCCGGCCCGTCTCCGGTGTGCGGATTATGATTGGTATGCCAGTTATGCGGGATAGTGGTTTACCAGTTGTCGGAATCGCAACCGGCGGCATGACGCTTCGGCGCGAGCCCCGGCGCGTCGGCCAATACGTCGAACCGGACGCGGGCCGAAATTGGTGTACCATTTTGCCGATCCGGCGCCGCGACGGTGCCGGCCAGCCTGTTGCGAGCCTTTCGATGACCGATCTTTCCAGCCAGCCAGCCAGCCGCGATGCCGATGCCGCGGACCGCTCCTATATCGGCCTCGCGCGGCAGATTCACGCGATGGTGGCTGCCGGTGCGTTCGAGGCCGGCGCGCGGCTGCCGTCCGAGCGCAGCCTGGCCGACCAGTTCGGCGTGAGCCGCACGCAGGTGCGCGAGGCGATCATCGCGCTCGAGGTGCAGGGGATCGTCGAGGTGCGGATCGGTTCGGGCATCTACGTATCGGCGGCCGATGCGGCGCGGCCGGTGACGTTCGAGGTGCCGCGCGGCCCCGGGCCGATCGAGACGCTGCGCGCACGCGGGTTGATCGAGGCGGAAGTCGCCGCGCTCGCGGCGACCGAACGCAAGGATGCGGATCTCGACCGGCTGTTCTTCTCGCTGACGACGATGCGCGAACAGATGGACGACAAGGCCGCGTACGACGCGGCCGATCGCCAGTTCCACCTGCGCATCGCGGAGTCGACCGGCAACACGGTACTGCTGCACATGGTCACCGCGATGTGGGACTGCGCGCGCAGCGATCCGCTGTGGGACAAGATCGAGGAGCACTTTCACTCGACCGCGCTGCGCGAGGCATCGCAGGAGGATCACCAGCGGATCTTCGCGGCGATCATGGCGCGCGACGCGGCGGCTGCACGCGAGGCGATGGGCGCGCACCTGTCGCGCGTGATCGCGGAATTCACGCAGGCGTGGCGCTAAAGTTCGTCCCGGTCGACGGAAGCGGGCCGCCGTAACGGCACCGGCATGCGGCGTCGCTGATGGCGCGCGTGCGCCGTATACGGCTTCTTCCGATTGCGCGACCGTGGGTTTTATGGTCTTGTTGCGTGATATCGCATCGACTCGAAAAAGGACAGTCGAATGCAGCGGGGCGATTCACGCGGGGTCCGATTGATCAGGGGAATCGGCGCACGTACGCGCGTACGTATCGCCGTGCGCAGGCTGCTCATCATTTTGACGGCAGGCTTACTTGCCGCTGCGCTGCCGGTGCCCGCCGCCTCTCCCGAAGCCGTCAACGACAACGTGCTGCGCGTGCTCGCATGGCCCGGTTATGCGGACAGCGATGTCGTCAGCGCATTCGAGGCGCAATTTCACGTACGCGTCGAAGTGACGTTCGTCGACTCCGACGAAGCGTTGTGGACACGGATGCACAGCGCGGCGCCGCCGCCGTACGACGTGCTGGCTGCAAACACGGCCGAGATTCAGCGCTACGCGCACGAACGTCTGCTCGCGCCGATCGACCTGTCGCGCATCCCGAACCGGCGGCGGCAGTTGCCGAACTTCCAGCAGCTCGCGACGATCGACGGGCTCGTGGAAGAGGGGGCTGCCCATGCGATCCCGTTTACGTATTCGTCGATGGGGCTGATCTACGACCGCAGGCAGGTTTCCGCCGCACCGCGCTCGATGCGGGAGCTGTGGAATCCGCGCTACCGCGGCAAGGTGCTCGACTTCAACAGCGCGCAGCACAATTTTTCGTTCACGGCGCTGGCGCTCGGCTATCCCGATCCGTTCCGCCTGTCGCCCGCGCAGACGCTCGCCGTCGCGCACAAGCTGATCGACCTGCGCCGCAACCTGCTGACGTACTACACGCTTCCTGAAGAGGCGACCGCGCTGTTCGTCGAGCATCGCGCGGCGCTGATGTTCGGCAATTACGGCACGCAGCAGGTGGAACTGCTGCGGCGCGCCGGCGCGGACGTCGGCTACGTGATCCCGGACGAAGGCGCGCTCGCGTGGCTCGACTGCTGGGCCGTCACGCGCGGCGCGCAGCATCCCGAGCTCGCGTTCGCATGGATCAACTACATGCTGGAACCGGCGATCGGCGCGCTGCTGACCGAACGCCAGGGCCTCGCGAACACGCTCGCGCCGCCGCCGGGCCTCGACACCGGGCACCAGCATCTCGTCTGGCTCCAGCCCGTCGAGGACATCGCGCGACGCGAATCGCTGTGGAGCCGCATCGTGTCGGGCGACCGTCCGGAGCGGTTCGGAAAATGATCCGGCTCGGGCTCACATCGAAACTGTCGGTGCTGTTCGCATGCATCGGCGTGATCGCGTCCGGCACGACCGGCTATTACGCGTATCGCGCGAACCGCGCGATGCTCGTGCAGGAGGCACAGCACAGTCTGCTGATGTCGACGCAACTGCTCGGGCAACGCTTCACCACCGCGCTGTCCGACGTCGCGGACGATGCGCTCGTGCTCGCGCAGATGCCGTCGTGCGCGCTGGTCTCGGGCGGCGACAACCGGGATGGCGCGTCACGCGCGCGGCTCGAGCTCGAGCAGGTGTTCTACAGCTTCATGAGAAATCACCCGGAATACCTGCAGGTTCGCCTGATCGCGCGCGGGGATTTCGGGATCGAACGCATTCGCGTCGATCGCGATGCGCACGGCATCGTCGTGCTGCCGGACAGCGCGTTCCAGGAGAAAGGACAGTTTTCCTACGTATTCGATACGCTCGCGACGGCACCGGGTCATATCTACCTGTCGCCGATCGTGATCAACCACGAGACGGGAACGCACGCGGCCGAGGGGCTGCCGATCCTGCGCGTGGGCACGCCGGTCGTCGACGCGTCGGGCCAGACGGTCGGCGCACTCGTCGTCGATGTCGAACTGTCGCGCGTGTTCGACCGGCTCGAGCGCGATCTGCCGGAGGACTACGCGGTGTATCTCGCGAACGAGTGGGGCGATTTCCTCGTGCACCCCGATCCGTCGCAGACGTTCGGCTTCGATCGCGGGCGGCGCGTGCTGATGCAGGACCGTTTCGCCGTCACGCGCGCGCTGTTCGACAGCGCACGCACGAACGTTACCCTCAACGGCCTGACCGATCCCGCCGATGCGCCGGGGCAGATGTTCGCGTTCGCGCGCACGCCGTTCGGGCACGACGAGGGCAACCGCTTCGTCGTGCTCGGGATGGGGCGCCCGCTGGCCGACGTGCTGGCGCCGGCCGGCGTGCTCGGCGAACGGATCATCCGGATGGTGCTCGTGTCGAGCCTGATGGCGGTCATCCTCGCGATCCTGTTCGCGCGCGCGATCACGCGGCCGCTGCAGACGCTCGCGCGCGCGGCGACGCACGTGTTCGACGATCCGGCCGCCGAGCAGTTGCCGGTCGGGCGCGCCGACGAGATCGGCGTGCTCGCGCGCTGTTTCGACAGCATGCGCGTCGAGATCCGCACGCAGGTCGCGATGCTGCGCGCGAAGCAGCTGGAGCTCACGCACCTCGCCGGCCACGATGCGCTGACCGCGCTGCCGAACCGCCTGCTGTTCATGGAGCAGCTCGATGCCGCGATCCGGCGTGCGGCCGCGATGCATGAGGGGCTGGCCGTGATGTTCGTCGATCTCGACCGCTTCAAGCAGATCAACGACCAGCACGGGCACTCGGCCGGCGACCGCGCGCTCGTCGCGGTCGCCAAGCGGTTGAGCCTCGTGCTGCGCGGCGGCGACATGGTCGCGCGGCTCGGCGGCGACGAATTCATCGTGCTGATTGCGGACGTGCGCTCACCGGCGGTGATCGGCGACGTCGCGTCGCGCATCCAGCTCGTGATGGCTGAAGAACTGGAGTTCGGCGACCGGCGCATGGCCGTCGGCGCGAGCATCGGCGTCAGCGAGTTTCCGGCCGACGGCGCGTCCGCCGAGGAACTGCTCGTCAAGGCCGACGCGGCGATGTACGCGGCGAAGGCGTCTGCGCAATGCGCATACGTGCGCTACCAGGAACTGGTCGGCAGCGGGAGTGCCGCCGGCGGCGGCGCGGACGAAGCGGCCGGCCGCGTCGCGTCGGGCGAAAGCCGGTGACGGCCGGCCGCACGATACGTGCGATGCAAACGCAACGAGCCCGTCGCGGGACGGGCTCGTTGATGGTGCAGGCTGCGCGCGAAGGCGCGCGGCGGCAGGCTTAGTGGCCGAAGTAGACCGAGTCGCGCGGGTTCTGCACCTTGACGACCGGTGCGCCACCCTGGACGGTCGCGGCCGGTTGCGCACCGTAGCCGCTGTTGTCGGCGCCGCGCACGCGGGCTTGCGCGGCTTCGATGTCGGCCGGGTAGTGCGGGCTCGCCTGGCTCGGCTTGTAGCCGGCTTGTTCGAGCTGAACCAGTTCGTTCTTCACTTGCGCGCGGGTCACGGTGCTTTGGGCGAATGCGCCGAACGAAGCGGACAGGGCGACAGCGGCAACGACTGCGGAAACGAGCGATTTCATGATGACCTCCGATGTTTATTGGCTTTCCGCGTTCGACACCATGTCGTAAGCGGTTGATTACATCGTAGGCGCCGGTCGACCTAGGGTAAACGTGAGTTTTGGTGAAAGATCGTTGTCGCTGGAGTAATAATTCCGGGATATGCGCGTTCCGTCCCTATTCGATGTTGCCGGATTTGCAATGGAGCGGAGCGAATGCGCGCGACGCGGATGGCGTGCACGACGGGTGCCCGACGGCGAATGCGCGGGTGGAGAGGCGGCCGACGGGTGGTGTTGCCGACGGGTCAGACGTCGTCGTCGATTTCCTTGCGTTCCCGGCGTTCCTCGTTGCCGCGGCGCGCGCGCAGGCGCTGGCGCGACAGCACGGCGATCACCTGCTGGGTCGGCGCGCCGGACGGCAGTTCGTTGCGGATGCGATCGGGCACCATGGGCAGGCCCGCGCGCTGCCGGCGCAGCGCCTTGGCGATTGCCCGGCGGCATTCGTCACCGTGGCAATCCCATTCATCGCGGATTCTCTGGCAATAACGGCATTGTTCCATCCGGACAGTCTAACGCGTCTTCGGGAACGGGGCTGGACGCCGGCCTGAGTGGATCAGGCGCCGGGCGCGGCATCGGCGAGCGCGTTTGCATGCGACTGGAAGCGGCGATGTTCTTCCGGCGGCACGAGCGAGCCGCCCGTCGCCCAGATGACGTGCGTCGCGCGGCGCAGGTCGATCGCGTGGCGATGCACGTAGTCCTTTCCGGCCGGGGAGTGCGTCAGCCAGCCGGGGCCGCCGACGGCAGCGGCGGCCGACGGCTCGAGTTCCACGCCGGTCGCGCGCCGGACCGCGAGCAACTGCGCGTAAAGCTGCGCGTCGCTGACGGTGAAGACGCCCGACAGCTGGGACGCCATCAGCGGGCTGACGAGGTGCGACGCCTGTGCGACTGCCAGGCCGTCGGCCTCGGTCCGGTTGTCGAGCCCCGCGTCGTAGACGGATACGGGCTTCCCGAGGCCGGCGGCCAGCTGGACCAGCATGCACGGCGAAGCGACGGGTTCCGCGAAAAAGCAATGCACGTGCTCGCCGAACAGCGCCTTGAGACCATAGGCGATGCCGCCCGGTGCGCCGCCGACGCCGCACGGGATATGGACGAAGAGCGGATGCGCCGCATCCACGCCGCGGCCCGCCCCGGCGAGCTGTGCGGCGAGATGCCGGGCACCGGCCGCGTAGCCGAGGAACAGCATCAGCGAGCCTTCGTCGTCGACGAAGTGGCTGCGCGGTTGATGGCGTGCCTGCGAGCGTCCCGCCGCGACGGCTTGCGCGTAGTCGCCGTCATGTTCGATCACGCGAACGCCGCGTGCTCTCAGGCGCGCCTTCTTCCACGGCTTCGCGTCGGTCGACATGTGAACGACCGACTCGAACCCCAGCGCGGCGGCCATCACGCCGATGCTCAGGCCGAGATTGCCGGTGCTGCCCACGATGACGGTGTGCGCGGCAAACAGTTCGCGTGCGGCGGTCGAGGCGAGGAGCCGACGGTCGTCCGCGGGTTCGAGCAGGCCGTGTTCGATCGCGATCGACTCCGCGAGCGCGAGCACTTCATGAAAGCCGCCGCGCGCCTTGATCGAGCCGGCGACCGGCAGTGCGTCGTCGCGCTTGATGAACCACGCGCCGTGTTCGTCTGCCGGGAGCGACAAGCTGCGCTGCAGGCTGTCTGCCGGCATCAGGGGCGATTCGATTTTTCCCGCGCTCGCCGCGAGTTCGGGAAACAGCTCGGCCATCAGCGGTTCGCAGCGCGCCAGCCGTGCTTCGGCCATTGCAATGGCGTCGATCGTCGGTGCGTCGTGCGGCAGCGGGCTGCCGGCGTGGGGATTCAGCCACAGCAGCGGGTGGCGCGATTGCAGCTTGGCTAATAGATCGGAAGGCTGGAGCGTGAAGGTCATGGATCGGTCTTGCGTCGGATGAACGGCGAATCAGGCTTGAATGCTACGATTCGAACCGGTTGCGCAAAAGCGCCGATTTCTAATGAATGCATTAGCCTGACTTATAACGATGCGACTCGATGGTTCGATCCTTGGTGCGTTGCTGTGCTTTGAAACGGCCGGCCGGTTGCTGAGCTTCACGAAGACGGCGCAGGCGTTCAACCTGACGCAAAGCGCCGTGAGCCAGCAGATCCGGAACCTGGAGGACCGGCTGGGTTACCCGCTGTTCGTGCGTCAGGCGCGCGGGCTGAAGTTGACCGAGAAGGGCGCGACCCTGCTCGGAACGATGTCGAGCGCGTTCGGCGACATCCATCGCACGCTTCAGGCGCTCGGCATGCCGGACGCGCCGCTGCAGGTGAGCTGTCTGCCGTCGCTCGCGCTGCAATGGCTGATGCCGCGCCTGTCCGAATTTCATCGGCTGCAACCGGACGTGCCGGTTCGCGTGAGGGCCGAGTTTCAGGTGCTGGATCGTCAGGCCATGGAGACCGACGACATCGACGTGGCGGTGCGCTACGACCCGGTGCAATACGGGCGGCTGCATGCCGAGGCCATTCTCGACGAAATCCTGTTTCCGGTCGCCACGCCCGCGTATCTGGCGCAGCATCCGTCCTTTGCCGGCGGGGAGTCGCTGGACGGCGTCGTCCTGCTGCACGACGCGGCTCCGTGGGGCGGCGCACCCGAGTTCGTGGAGTGGCGCACGTGGCTGGAGGCGGTGCGTCCCGCGTGGACGGCGCATCTTGACGGCCCGCAGTTCAATTTCTCCAGCCTGGCAATCACGGCCGCGCTGAACCATCAGGGCGTCGCGATGGGGCGCGCCGCGCTGGTACATGACGAGATCGCGAGCGGACGGCTCGTGGATGTTTTCGGCAGGCACGTGCGTGCGCCGGCGCGCTACATGCTGTTGTCACGCAATCCAGACGATCCGCGCACCACGGTTTTTTCGGACTGGCTCAAGGCCGAGTGCGCACGCTTCGATGCGGCTCGGTCACGCTTGCTTTCGAACGGAAGCCGGCACGGGTAGCCGAAGCTGCCGGATGGCCGGGTCGGAGTGCGAAGGAGTTGAGAAATGAGCGCCGCACACTACGATTTCCCGTCCGTCTCCATACGGAATGCTTGCGCACGGACGCGGATGGCGAGCGTTACTTGAGTTGCCAGATACCCCAGACGGCGATCAACAGGCCAAGGCCGAATCCGCAGCCGAGCAACACGTAGGTTTCCATTGCAGGTCTCTGAAAGCGCGGCAGCGCCGATGCGGACATCGGCGTGCGAGCAGGACAGTCGGTGACGTATCGTTCGCATCGTCGGGCGCGGCGATACGCCGGGTCCGCGAATACTACGCTCGGCAGCTTTCAGAACGCATGCGGGATCGATGGCAATCCGCCGCCCGTCAGTGCGTGCCCGCGTGCGTGTTGTCCACCTGGGTAACGTGCGATCCGCCGTGCCGGAACACGCCCGATTTCCAGATCATCTGCGATGCCGCGACGAGCACGAAGAGCAGCACGACCATCCTGAAGCTGCGGGGCGACATCTTGTCCCGCAGCGGGCGAACGAGCCACATGCCGGCAATGGCCGGCAGGCTGGCCGCCGCCGAGATCGCGAGGTCGGCGGCGCTCGCGTGCGCGGCGCCGCTGAACGTCGTGAGCAGCGTGACGATCGACACCACGAGGATGATCGCGATCTGCTTCGTGAAGACGCGCCCGGTCGCGCCGGACGAAATCAGGTAGGTGGCGAGCAGCGGGCCGGGAACCGACGCGATGCTTTCCATCAGCGCGGCGCCGAAGCCGAGTGCGAAGCCGACGGGCTTCTGCCAAGCGGGAGGCAGGTTGAGCTTCGGCGCGGCGAGCATCAGCGTCGCGGCGACGATCAGCAGCGCGCCGGACGCCGCCTGCGCATGACCCGGATCGAGCGAGAGCAGGATCGCGACACCGACGATGTTGCCGATCACGGTGCCCGCGATCGGTGCGGCGATCTTGCGTGCCGTCGCCAGCACCTGGCCGCCTTCCAGCGCCTGCGGAATGTTGCCGAGGATGATCGGCATCGACAGCAGCAGCACCGCATGCCGGATCGGCAGGAACTGGCTGAGTATCGGCATCGCGATCAGCGGCACGCCTATACCGGTGATCCCCTTGGCCATGCCGCCCAGCAGCAGCGCGACGGCGATGCCGGCCAGATCGAACGCGCCGAGCCCCTGCAGGCTGGAAACCAGCACACCTTCAGTCAGATTGAAATGCATCATGGAATGGCTTGTCGCGGCATATCCGGCAGCGAGCGCTGTCGAAGGAGCCCGTTGCGGCGCGTGCGTGTTGCACGCATGTGTTCTGGATCGGTTTGGCCGGGCGTCGATCGCAAGGCGCCGCATCGTTGCGCGGCCGGGTCCGCAGGCAATCGACGCGCGGTTCGAGGATGCATCTTACCCGAGCGTTGCGGAGGATATTCGGCGCGGGGCGCGGCGTGCCGCCGGTATCGGCGGCGCGATCATGTGCGCGGTTCAATATAATTCATGACCGTGTATCGCTTCATGCGCGATATGCATCTACTGGAACAAGGAGATCCGATGACCCTTGCGCAGTTGCAGGCCCTGGCGGCCGTGGTCGAACTCGGCTCGCTCACGGCCGCGGCCGACCGGCTGAGCCGCAGTCAATCCGCGATCAGTCATGCGCTGACCGAGCTGGAAGACGTCACGGAGGTCAAGCTGCTCTGGCGCGACCGTCAGCCGGTCGTCCTGACGCCGGCGGGCGAACGCCTGTGGCCGTACATCCAGAACGTGGTGCGCGAAGCGCAGTTGCTGCGCCAGCAGTTCAGCCTGTCGCGCGGCAAGCTCGAAGGGAAGCTGGTGGTCGCGTCGCTGCCAAGCGTGTCGCTGGCATTCGTCGTGCCGGCACTCGAGGCGCTGAAGGAGATGCACCAGGGCGTGTCGGCGGTGCTGCTCGAAGGCACGGACAGCGAAGTCGAAGGGTGGATCGAGGACGGTACCGCCGACGTCGGCGTGGTGGCCGGCACGAAGACCTTCGCGCACACGCTGCCGCTGCTCGACGAGGACTTCGTCGCGGTGGCGGCGGATGGCATGTTCACGGCCCGCAAGAGCGTGTCGGCGAAGCAGTTGTCCGCGGCCCCGTTCATTTTCTCGAAGGCAGGATGCGGGCCCGTGATCGCGGATTACTTCGCGCGCAGCGGCACGCCGCTGCACGCTGCGTTCAACGTGGTCGAGATGCGCACCATCCTGTCGATGGCGGAGGCCGGCATGGGCGTGTCGATCGTTCCGCGCATCACGCTCACGTACACCCCGTTCGGCGGCCGCGTGCTGGCGCTTTCGCCACGGCTGCATCGTTCCGTCCGGCTGTCGTGGAACACGTCCGGCAATGCGATCGCCGATGCGTTCGTGCGGCTCGTCGACGCGCAACGCGCGAAGGCGGCGAAGGCGATTCACGCGCGCGCGAAAAGGAGCCGGTAACGAACGGCCGGTGCGATGAAAAGCGCTCATGGGCGGCTTGCAGTTTATTCATGCCGGTGGTGATCGAGATGCAATACATTGATCGAACTCGCCCCTGACCGCTTTGCCCCGAAGGAGATTGCCGTGCCGGCCTTGCCTACCTTGCTTGCATTCGGACTCGTGTCGCTCGGCATGGTGCTGACACCCGGGCCGAACATGATCTACCTGGTGTCGCGCTCGATCTGCCAGGGCCGCCGTGCCGGGCTGGTGTCGCTCGGCGGCGTTGCGCTGGGGTTCGTCTTCTACATGGTGTGCGCGGCGCTGGGCATCACAGCGCTGGTGTTGGCCGTGCCGTATGCGTACGACGTGCTGCGCTTTGCCGGTGCGCTTTATCTGGCGTACCTGGCGTGGCAGGCGCTGAAGCCGGGCGGCCGCTCGGCGTTCCAGGTCAGGCAACTGCCGCACGATAGCCGCGCCAGGCTCTTCACGATGGGCTTCGTCACGAACCTCGCGAATCCGAAGATCGCGGTGATGTATCTGTCGCTGCTGCCGCAGTTCATTTCGCCGGGGCACGGCAGCGTGCTCGCGCAATCGCTGGCGCTCGGCAGCGTGCAGATCGCGGTGAGCGTCAGCGTGAATGCGCTGATTGCCTGCATGGCCGGCGCCATCGCGGGTTTCCTGGCGGGGCGGCCGGTCTGGGCGTCGGTTCAGCGCTGGTTGATGGGCACGGTGCTGGCGGGACTCGCCGTGCGTATCGCACTGGAGTCGCGCAACTGACGCGAGTGAGTGGCCGACGGGTTGCGGGATCGCAGGGGGCTTCCGAGTTGCATCGTGACGAACGCGCCCGGTTTCGTCAGCCCAGTCTGTTGCCCTGCGCTTCGTTGCCGACCCGCACGGGCGTGGCTTTTGCGTTGCGCCGGCCGCGCGTCGCGAGCCAGCACAGGATCGACCCGCCGCATACCATCGACGCGCCTTGCCAGAATTCGATCGACAGCGGCGCATGCAGCAGCGTCGCGGCGAGCATGGCGGCGAGTACCGGGGTGAAATACGATGCGCCGACGATGATCGTCACGTTGCCGTGCATGATGCCGGTGTTCCAGGCCGCATAGCCGAACCCCAGCGCCGATGCCGCCAGCACGATATAGATGGCCGCTTGCAGGCTGAACGTCATGCCGCCGCCGCCTTCGACCGCGAACTTGATCCAGAGCGCCAGCGCAACCAGCATGAAGAACGGCGTGACGCCGTTCTTGCCGTCCGCGATGCGCGCCGTCACCGTGCAATAGCCGGCCCAGATCAGCGCGCCGAAGAACGCGAGGCCGTAGCTCAGCGGATTGTCCGTGACGTTGCGCAGCATGCCGGCCGGATCGAGCCCCTGGTCGCCGCCGAGCACCCGGCAGATCCCGAGCATCGACAGCAGGACGCCGGGCACGACCAGCAGGTTGGCGCGCTGCTTGTTGAACACGATTGCCGCGACCAGCGTGAAGCTCGGCCACAGATAGTTGACCATCGCGACTTCGATCGCCTGCCGGCCGTTGCTGGCATAGCCGATCGACAGCGACAGGCACACCTCGTACGAGACGAACAGCAGCCCGCCCCAGAGCAGATAGTTTTTCGGGAACCGGCTCAGGTCGGGGAAACCGACCGAGAACAGCAGAAGCACGGACGCCACCGTATAGATCATCGCGGCGCCACCGGTCGCGCCGAGGCTTTCGCTGACTCCACGAACGAGGGCGACCACGGAGGCCCACAACAACACCGCGCCGAGCCCGGCGAGCGTTGCCTTATTCTTGTGCTTCATGCGTCCTGCCTGTTTCAACATTCAAATTCGCTATCGGATGATTCGGTTCCGCTTGCGCGGGACCCACGGGTACGTCGATCCGGATGGTCTCGATCCCGGTGTGCCGGCCGCGCACCGGGATCGGCGGCCGTGACACGCCGATCCCGGACGCGTCGTCGTCGCCGAACGGCGTCGTCCCGTCGTCTTCGCTGAAGCAGTTGACGGTCGCGAACGTCCCGCTCATGGCGGAGTACGAGGCGCGCAGTCTACCGCGTGTCGTCGCGCAATGGCTTGTGATGGGCGTACAACAAGTCCCCGTGCGCCATCGCGGTATAGTCGCGTGGCAGATTCGCATCGAGCAGTTGGTCCGGTTTTCGTTGAAGCCCGTCGCCCGTATCGCGCTTTCAGGGAGGGAAGCCATGAAAGAAGTGCCGTATTTCTCGCAGTGGGAATCGATGCACCTGGTTTCGCGGTTCGTGTCCCGCGAATTGCGCGCGGAGGACGACCCGTTGTGGCATCGCTCCGGCGCAAGCACGCCGGAAGAATACGCGCAGTGGAGCCCGAACATCTGCGGTATCGCGTGCCTGAAGATGCTGCTCGCATACCGCTCGAACACGATCGTGCCGCTGCTCGAACTGGTACGCGAGGCCGTCGGGTTCGGCGTCTACCGGCCCGAACTCGGCGACACGGGCAAGCGTCTGCATTACCGGCCCTTCGTGCACTGGGTGCGCGAGCGCTACGGGATCGACGGCGATGTGGTGGAAGGGATCGATTCGGCCGCGCTCGAACCGAAGCTGCATGACGGGCACATGCTGATGGCGTCGGTGCATCCCGGCATCCGGCACGACGGCTTCGAGCCGCCGTCGCGGGGCGGGCATCTGGTGCTCGTGTTCGGCGCGAACCGCGACACCGGCGACTGGCTGTTCCACAACCCGTCCGGGTTCGACGTGCGCACGCAGCGCAATGTGGCGATGCCGCGCGCCACGTTCGACCGCTACTTCGCGAACCGCGGCATCCTGATTGCCCCATGACGTTGCGCATGCAACGAATCCCGCGCGCACGGCGTCAGGCGCCCGTCGCAACGGGCGCCTGACCGATCACCGGTCGTTGCGCTTCTTGCTCAGCTCGATCGTCTCGAACAGCGTGTAGTCAGCGGTCGGGTGCTGGTCGGCGCCCGGTGCGTGGTAGTAGCGCATCGTGATCGTCGTATGCCCGCCCGGCTTGCCCGGGTCGTGGTCGAACACGGCAATCCCGTAGCCGGTGCCGGTATCGCGACGCGCGGACCAGATCGCATCCTCGAGCGCATCGGCCGGCTGGCGCACGAACGTATTCGGCGCCGTGCCCGGCACCGGCCGGTTGGGCTTCGTGAACACCTTTGCCCGCGCAAAGCCGGTCGCCGGGTTCTCGCCGTATACGTCCAGCGGCGCGCTGGTGCCGCCGCCGCCCAGGATCAGGTGGATCGTGCCGTGGCTCGTGTCGAACGTCGTGCGGTCCGGGTCGTTCGATCCGACCGGGCGCGGCTGCAGCGTCTCGACCACTTCGCCGGTCGTCGCATCGACGCCCGCGCGGTGATTGCAGCCGCGTACCGGGTAGCTGCGCTCGTAGTCGTGATCGTGGCCGCACAGCACGAGGTCGACGCCGTAACGGTCGAACAGCGGCAGCCACGCTTCGCGAATGCCCTTGTCGGAACCGTTGCCCGTCTTCGACGAACTGAGCGCGTCCTGGTGCATCTGCACGACGATCCAGTCGATGTCGTCGTCGTGCGCGGCATGACGCAGCGTGTGTTCGAGCCAGCGCGTCTGCTCGCCGTTGCTGTAGCCGCGCACGTAGAACGACGTGCCGGGCTCGATCGGCGGGCGGCCCGTGCTCGCGGCCGGCACGAGCGGCGCGGGGCCGCCGACGAACGCGGCGGCATCCTGGTACACGACGTCGTCGGCGTCGAGCGACACGAACAGCACCGAGCTCACGCGGAAGCTGTACCAGCGGCCCGGGAAGCGCGTGCCGTTCTCCGGCAGCGTATAGCGCGCGAGATACGAGTCGAGCCCCTGCGGACCATTGTTGAACTCGATCTCATGGTTGCCGGGACACGGCATCCACGGACGATTCGCGGCCGACGTCTGGTTGTTGTTGCCGAAATCGCGCCACACCTCGGGCTGGTGCGCGGGGTTCAGGTTCGCGTAGCAGAGGTCGCCGTTCAGCAGGTGGAACAGCGGCTGGAACTGCTCGACGGCCTGCACCGCGAAGCGGCTCTGCGGCGACGACAGCACCCAGGCACCGTTCGGCGTCGCAAGGTCGCCGTAGCTCGTGAAGCGGAACGGCGCGCGGCCGCGCGGTGCGGTCGAGAAATTCGCGGAGAACGGCTGCGCGGCATTGCTGTCGTTGTCGGCCGTGATCTCGTAGCGGTAGCGCGTATTCGGCTTCAGCCCGTGCACGCGCGCGTGGTACGCGAACACGGTCTCGCCGTTCAGGCCGTCGGTGTACAGGCGCTGGACGCCATGCACGGTGCGCGGCGGCTCGCCGTCGGCGACGATGCGCGCGCGCGGATTGACGGCCGACGCGAGCGACGCCCACGAGATCACGACTTCCGACGCCGGGTCGTTGCCCCACGTCAGGTGGACCTGTTCGGGCGTGCCGTCCGGGGTCGACGCGGCGGCCCGGGCTGCCGCGAGGCCACCGGCGGCGGTGGCGAGGCCGGATACGCCGGCGAGTTTCAGGAAGCCGCGGCGCGAGACGGATGCGGCGGGCTCGTTCGGCTGGATCGGGGAGTTGTCCTGGTTCGACATGGTCGGTGTTTTCGTGGATGGAGACGCGAGATGCGGAACCGCCCGGCCGTGCGTAAGCGTGGCCGGGGCGTGGGCCGGAAACGAGCGGGATCCCGGTGCCGGACATTGTCGAAGCGCAGTTTTGCCGGGTTGTGACAGCACGGCAACCCCGCGGGAGCGCCGGCGCCTGCCGAGCTTGCGGATCGGGGCATCCGGCCCGCGGCGACGCGCGTCCGCTTCGGCCGATATTTATTTGCCGACATCGCGACGGATTCTGATCACCTGCACCGTTTAACGCATGAACGGCCGCTTCCGGTCGATAACTGCTACGTCGGAGTCTTTCATGAAGCTTTCCATTCCGTTGCGGTTTGCCACGGCATGCGTGGCCGCGCTGGCTGCGTCCGCTGCGTTCGCGCAGGCCGTCATCGTCGCGCCTTACGCGCCGCCGCCGCCTCGCGTCGAAGTGATGCCGGCGCCGCGCGCGGGCTACGTGTGGGACCAGGGCCACTGGCACTGGCGCCAGGGCCGCTATGTCTGGATTCCAGGCCACTGGCAAGTGGTTCGCGTCGGTTATCACTGGGTGCCGGGCCACTGGGCCGCGCGCGGTCCGGCGTGGCGCTGGGTTCCGGGTCACTGGGCCTGATGCGCATGCCGCCGCACGGCACGCGGTGCCGGCGCGGCGGCGCCTTCCCGCAACGTCATGAGTCGCAGCCATGCCCTTTCGAACCGTGGTGATACTGGCAGCCGCAGCCATCGTGCTGGCCGGCTGTGTCGTGGTGCCGGCGCGTCCGGTCTATTACCGGCCCGCGCCGGTCGTCGTATATTGAGCGCGCCGGCCGCCGCTCGCGCGACCGGGCGGCCGGCATCCGATCGAACCGATCGACACGATCGCCATGCGGCCTGAAACCGATGCCGATGAAACGGACCTTGCCGATGCCGTACGCGATGCGTGCGGCGATCCCGAACCGCCGGTGTGGCGGGGCCGGGTAATGGCGCGGCGCATGCAAGGAGAGCACGACGATGAGCTTCGGTCTGCCGACAGGCGCATTCACGAGCGCGCCGCGGCACAGACGCGCGATGCGCTGGAGCGCCCCGCGTTGAGCGACGGCGATCCGGACGCCGCGCTGGTGGCACGGGTCGGCGCGCGCGACGCGTCGGCCGTGCGCGTGCTCGTCGCGCGCAAGCTGCCGCGGCTGCTCGCACTCGCGACGCGCATGCTCGGCGACCGCACGGAAGCCGAGGACGTCGCACAGGAGACGTTCTTGCGGATCTGGAAACAGGCGCCGGGCTGGCGCGAGGGCGAGGCGCGGTTCGACACGTGGCTGCATCGCGTCGTGCTGAACCTGTGCTACGACCGCTTGCGCGGCCGCCGCGAGGAACCGGTCGACGTGTTGCCCGACGTGCCCGATCCGCAACCGGAGCCGGCCACCCGCGCGGAGACCCGCTCGCGCGACGCGCGCGTGCGGCAGGCGCTCGCGGCGTTGCCGGCGCGGCAGCGCGAAGCGCTCGTGCTCCAGTACTATCAGGACATGTCGAACATGGAGGCGGCCGACCTGATGGGCATTACCGTCGACGCGCTGGAAAGCCTGCTCGCGCGCGCGCGGCGAAACTTGCGCGCGCAACTGGCCGGCGATTCACCTAGCGAGGACATCCGATGACACCCGAACGATTTCGTACCATCGTCGCCGCGTACGGCTCGGATGCGCGGCGCTGGCCGGACGGCGAGCGCGCGGCCGCCGAGGCATGGGCGCGCGCGCATCCGGGCGACGCGTTGGCGGCGCTGGACGATGCCGCCGAACTCGACGCGTGGCTCGCCAGCGATACGGTCGCACCGCCCGCGCCGGCGCTCGTCGAGCGCATCGTCGCGACGGCGCCCGCTCCGCGGCGCACGCGGCGGCGGGGCACCGTGTGGTGGTCGGGTGCGGCATTCGCGGGCGTGGGCCTGGCCGGCGCGCTCGCGGGCGCGGTGGCCGTGTCGATGCTGATGCTCGGGAGCGTGCCGCCTGCGCACGAGCAGGGCTACCTGACAACGACGTTCGGCGGACCGAGCGTGGACTGGAGTGATGAATGAGTGAGCGTGGCTGGAAATTCGTCCTCGTCGGTTCGGTCGTGCTGAACGTATTCATGCTCGGCGCGATCGGCGGCGGCGCGTATCAGTGGTTCTCGACGCATCGCGACCTGCGGGCCGCGGGCGCGCCTGCGTCGCGCACCGCATTGCGTTTCGCCGCGGACGAGTTGCCGGACACGCGCCGGCAGGAATTCGCCGCCGCGCTGAAGGCGGCACGCAAGGACGGTCGCGATTTCGCGCGGGAAGGGCGCGACGACCGGATCACCGTGCTGGATCTGCTCGCCGCGCCGCAACTCGATCGCACGGCGATCGACGCCGCGCTCGACCGCACGCGTGCGGCCGATACCGCGCTGCGTGCGCAGGTGGAGCGCAGCGTCGTCGATTTCGCGGCGACGCTGACGCCGGACGAGCGCGCGAAGTTCGTCGACGGGTTGCGGCGTAGCGGCAACTGGCGGTTGCCGCCGAGGTTGCAGAAGAAGCAGGGCGAGGCGGGGAGTCAGTAAGGAAACGCGGCGCGGGAGACGTGCGGCGGCGCGCCTTTCCTGCGCTGTGCAACGCGTACGCGGAACGCTGGTCGGCGATGCTTTCAGGCACGCTTTCGCGAACGATCGCAACGCGACCACGGCCGCGTAACGCGACGGATACGTTCAACGTGCCAGCATCCACGCGGAGATCGCGTCGACCACGCTGCTCTCCAGGCCGTTGAAGCCGTGATAGGCGAACGCTTCGCACGGATCGCCCCGGGACGTGCCGCCCGACACGATCATCCGTTCGGCCTTCGGCGATGCATCCAGTTTCTTCAACAGCGTATCCGTTTCGGACACGGGGCAATGCTTGCAGCCGTCGTTCTGGTGATGAACGACGAGCACCGGAATCCTGAGGCTGGCCAGGTTCATGTCGGTGACCGCGGTACCGCCTCGATCTTCACGGAGGATCGTGGACGTCAGCACGATACCGTCCGGCCCGCCGCCACCGGCCAGCGCGATCGCAACGGCAGCGGCGGACTGGGTGCCGCGGCTCGTCCCGACCAGCCAGACCGGCACGTGCAGTTGCTCCCTCAACCACGCGATCACGGCACGCGCGTCGTCGGCGTGTTCCTTCGAGAGTCGAAAGCCGTTGAGGTAGGGCGCGGATTGCCGGTCGCTCGGTGCATCGATGACCGCGACAGCGATACCGTCATTCACGAACAGCTGCCTGGTGCGCACGAGAAAGTTGCCTGCGCCCCATCCGAACCGGCCGGACGGGTCCAGTTGCAGCCCGCCGTGTCCGCCGGCGTAAAGGATGGCCGCGGCTTTCGGCGCATCCGGCGCGATGAAGAGAAACCGCTGGGTGACTCCGGGACGGGTCGGGACGTCGACGACCCTCGGCTGGCCCTGCGCGTGAGCGGGATAACCGTGCAGCGCCAACGCCGCGGCGAGCAGCCACGCGCGTGCCCGGCGCATGGCCGGACGCTTCGCACCGAAGCAACGAAACCGCGCGTGCAAGCTGACGGGAAGTGGGTTCATCGTAGCGGTGGCCGGCGCATTCCGCCGTGGCCGGCCGGAGTGCGGCAGCTTCTCCTGTTCAATGTAGCGGCGCCACGTCGACGCGAGTGTGCCGGGCCGTGGCTGCCTGAACCGTCGTGTTCCACCGGACGCGCGGCGTTCAAGGCGATTCGGCAACCTGAACGATTTCGCCGATGTAGCGCCTGAGGTCGCGCGCGTCGTCCTTCATGCGAATCGATCGGCAAAGGCGACAACGGGAGCCGGCAGCAGGATGGCGAGCAGCGTGGTCACGGCCGATCTCCGGTTGCGTCGAATTCTTGCTCCGGGGCGGGGCGACGATACCTCCGTGACCCGGAGCGATACATTCCATTGAGTCTAGGCCGCTTTCCGGGAACGGCAAGCGCCGGGCGGATATCGGCGACAAGGCGGCATTCGACCCGTCCAGGGTTTCGGCCGACGCACCATCCGGCCGGGCCCATGCCGGTCAGGCGGGCGAAAGCCTGTCGGCCGAATGTCGAAGCGTGCCCGTCCCTCGGCGGGGCACGGGGCGGCGTTGCGGCGGCTGAGCGATCCGTCGATGCGCGGCCACCGCCGGTCGAATCCGCGCTGGAAACCCGAACGGCGACACACACGTTTTCAAGTCCGCGCGACAAACCCGAAATATTCGTCTTCCCGGCGACGGATTTCCCGCCGGCCGACGTTTAACACGGGTACGCATCGCAAGAGCCCCGCCATGGACCACCCGAACGACATCACCCCGGCCGCCATCGCGCTGAACCGCTTCGGTCTCGGCGCGCGGGCCGACGAAGCGCCGCCTGCCGACCCGAAGGCGGCGCTCGTCGCGCAATTCGACCGTTACGAAGCGCGGCCGGCCGCGTGGGCCGGCGAGCCCGACGCGGTGGCGCTCGCCACGCGCTTCGCGAACGCGCGCAATGCGATGACCGGCGACGATCCCGCAACGAAGCGCGCGACCGAGCAGTCGATCCGGCGCGACGGCAACGACACGTATCGCAGCGCCGTCGTCGCGCGGGTCAACAGCGCGTTGAACACGCCCGCGCCGTTCGTCGAGCGTCTCGTGCATTTCTGGGCGAACCATTTCGCGGTATCGGTCGACAAGGGGCCGGTGGCGGCCTACGCGGGCGCGTTCGAACGCGACGCGATCCGCCCGCACGTGCTCGGCCGTTTCGAGGACATGCTGGTTGCCGTCGAGCAGCATCCCGCGATGCAGCTGTTCCTCGACCAGGCGCGCTCGGTCGGCCCCGACAGCCCGGCCGCGCTGCGTGCCGAAGCGCGCAATCCGTCGGGCAGGCGCGGGCTCAACGAGAATCTCGCGCGCGAAATCATGGAACTGCATACGCTTGGCGTACGCACGGGTTATACGCAAGCCGACGTGACGGAATTCGCGCGCGCGCTGACCGGCTGGAGCATCGCCGGCGGGCGCGGCCCGCAGCCCGGCGATGCGGCGCCCGGCGCGTTCGTGTTTCGCCCGAAACTGCACGAGCCCGGCGTGCGGACCGTGATGGGGCGCAGCTACGACCAGCCCGGCGAATCGCAGGCCCGCGCGATCCTGCACGACCTCGCGCATTCGGAGGCGACCGGTCGGCATATCGCGTTCCAGCTCGCCCGTCATTTCGTCGCCGACAATCCGCCGCCCGCGCTGACCGACCGGCTGGCCCGCGCATTCGACGCGAGCGGCGGCGATTTGCCGACCGTCTATCGCGCGCTCGTCGACGCGCCCGATGCGTGGTCGCCGGTCAACCGCAAGTTCAAGACGCCGTGGGAGTGGGCCGTTTCTTCGCTGCGCGGGCTCGGCTGGCACGACACGGGCGACCTGAAGGCCGCGCCGCTGCTCGCGCAGCTCGGCCAGCCGGTGTGGCGGCCGGGCTCGCCGGCCGGCTACGACGACGTGGCCGCGAGCTGGGCCGCGCCCGATGCGCTCGTGCGCCGCGTCGAGCTGGCGCAGCGGCTGGCCGCGCGCACGGGCGACCGGCTCGATCCGCGCACGCTCGGCAATACGCTGCTCGCGGGTTCGTTGAGCGCACCGACGGCGACCGCGTTGTCGCGTGCCGAAAGCGCGACCACGTCGCTCGCCTTGCTGCTCGTATCGCCCGATTTCCAACGGAGATGACCATGGCACTGTCCCGCCGACAATTCCTGCGCGTGGCGGCCGCCGGCGCCGGCGCGATGCTCGTCGCGCCGCGGATCGTATTCGCGAACGTCGAGACCGACCGGCGCTTCGTGTTCGTGATCCAGCGCGGCGCCGCCGACGGCCTGAACACCCTGGTGCCGTATGCCGAACCCGCGTATGCGTCGCTGCGCGGCCCGCTGGCGATCGACACGGCGGCCGCGACGCGGCTCGACGGCACGTTCGCGTTGCATCCGTCGCTCGTGCAGACCGCGCAGTTGTACCGCGACGGGCAGGCGCTGTTCGTTCATGCGATCGCGTCGCCGTATCGCGACCGCTCGCATTTCGACGGCCAGAACGTGCTCGAGACGGGCGGCCGTGCGCCGTACCAGGTGAAGGACGGGTGGCTGAACCGGCTCGCCGCGCTGCTGCCGGCGACGCGCGAAAGCGCGATCGCGTTCGCACCGACCGTGCCGCTCGCGCTGCGCGGCACCGTGCAGGCGGCGTCGTACGCGCCGTCCGGTTTGCCGGCCGCGCCGGACGACCTGCTCGCGCGCGTGTCGGCGCTCTACGAGGCCGACGCGCAGCTCGGCCCGTTGTGGCAATCGGCGATGGATGCACGCGGCCTCGCCGGCGATGCGCATGCGCGGCAGGATCCGGCGGGTGTCGGCAAGCTCGCCGCGACGTTTCTCGCGCGCGACGACGGCCCGCGCATCGCGATGATCGAAACGGGCGGCTGGGACACGCACAGTGCGCAGAACGCGCGGCTCGCGAATCAGCTGAAAGCGCTCGATACGCTGCTCGCCGCGCTGCGCGACGGCCTCGGGCCCGCATGGCAGCAGACCACGGTGCTGGTGGCGACCGAGTTCGGCCGCACGGCCGCCGCGAACGGCACGGGCGGCACCGATCACGGGCAGGCGTCGGTCGCGATGCTCGCGGGCGGCGCGGTCGCGGGCGGCCGCGTGATCGCCGACTGGCCGGGGTTGCGGCCGGGCGACCTGTACGAAGGGCGCGACCTGAAGCCGACCGCGTCGCTCGACGCGCTGATCTCGGGCGCCGCCGCCGAAAGCCTGCGGCTCGATCCGCACCGCACCGAGTCCGCGCTGTTCGCCGAAAGCGGCGCGATGCGGCCGATGAGCGGGCTGATTCGCGGCACGGCGTGATGCGCGCCGATTCATTCACGACACAAAAGGGAGAATGCAAGATGATGAAGATCAGGTCCGTTTCGCTCACCGTGCTGGTAGCGGCCAGTGCGACGCTGATGTCCGCCTGCGTGGTCGAGCCCGTGCGGCCGCCGCAGCCGGCACCGGTCGTCGAGGTGCCGCCGCCGATGCCCGCGCCGGGCTATCGCTGGGCGAAGGGGCATTACCGGTGGGCCGGCAATCACTGGGCGTGGGTGCCCGGGCACTGGGTGGGCGTGTACTGATCGGGCGTGACGTGCCGCGCGGCGTGCGGCGAGGGTGTGGGGAAGCGGCATCGTGTATTGAACTGCGATGCACGTTGCCCTAAGCTGCCGGATCCCGGCGACGGGCTTCCGGCGACGGGCATCCGGCGACGGGCATTCCCGTTCGTCCGCCACGGCGAGCCGATCCGCGGCCGCCGATTTCTTCGTTACGGCACCCACATGAAAGCATGGCTCGTTGCGCTGGCCGTCGTCGCCGGCATGACCGGCGCGCACGCCGCGTCGTTCAACTGCACGAAGGCGTCCACGTTCGTGGAGCGTGAAATCTGCGCCAATCCGACGTTGTCGCGTCTCGACGATGCGCTCAACGCTGATTTCCAGCACATGCTCGACGACTTCAGCAACTATCCGGTCGAGCATCCGCCCGAGCACGAGCAGCTCATGGCGACGCAGAGGGCGTGGCTGAAGACGCGTAACCGCTGCACGACGACGCAGTGCCTGATCGACAGCTACCGCAAGCGCATCGACGTGCTGTGCGGCCAGATCGACGTGCCGGCGAAAAGCGACCGCGCGAAATGCCGCAGCAACGGCGGCCTGGGCGGGCTCGAACTCGATCACTGAGCGCCGACGCGGCGTGCGAGCCGGGAGCCGTCAGGCCGGTGCGCGCCTACCACCCGATCCGGTGCTTCTCCTCCGTCTCGCGATGCCGCCAGTCGTCGTCCGCATGCAGGTACTGGCTCGTCGTCGTGAGCGACACGTGGCCGAGGTTGTCGCGCACGAGCCGCAGGTCGACGCGGCCGTCGGCCATGTGCGAGCCCGCGCTGTGGCGCAGCCAGTGCGCGGATGCCTGTTCGAGCACGCGTGCCTGCTGCTCGCCGGCTTCGCCGTTCGCGCGCAGCCGGTCGGCCGCGTGCCGGAACACCTGCTTCACGATCCGGTGCAGCGCCGCGCGCGTGAGCGGCTTGCGCGCCTGGCCGACCGGCAGCACGAGCGGCGTGGACTCGCCGTCGGACGGCAACGCGGGCAGGCCGTGCGCGCGCCGGTAGCGCGACAGCTCGGCCATCATTTCGTCGGTGGCCGGCACGAGCCGCTGCCGGCCGCCTTTGCCCGTCACGTCGAGCCACCAGCGGTCGCGTCCGTCCGCGTCGCGCCGGCAGAAGAACTGGCCCATCGTCGTGTCGGCCGCTTCGGTGATGCGCAGCCCGCCGAGATACAGCAGCGTGAAGAGCCACCGCGCGCGGTCCGCATGGAAGCCCGCCCGCGCGTCGTCGCGCGGCATCGCGGCGATCGCCTCCTTGACCGACTGCCACAGCGGTTGCCCGAGATGGCGCGTGACGCGCGGTGCGGGCCGGCGCTGCCGCTGGCGCGACAACGCGAGCGGATTGCCGGCCAGGTAACCGGCCTGCACGAGCCACGAGAACATCACGTTCAGGATCACCAGCGCCTGCCGCTGGCTGGCCGCCGACAGCGGCCCGTAGAACGGCCGCCAGCGCGGATCGTCGCGCGGATGCTTGCGTCCGCCGTTCGCGCACCACAGCTCGGCCGGCGCGGGCGCGAGCAGGAACTGCCGGTAGACGATCAGATCTTCGTGCGTAAGCGACGACAGCGGCTTGCCGCACGCGATCACGGCCCACAGCAGCAGGCGCTCGGCTTCCTTGCGGTAATTCTGGAACGTGGTCGGTGTGTCGACGAAGCGCGCGAGCCAGGCGCGCACCGCGTCGAGGTCGTTGGTCGCGGCAATCTGCGGATGCGTGCCGGTCGAGCGGTTGGTGCCCGTGCGTCCGTCGAGCGCGGCCGGCACGGTCAGCGCATCGATCGGCAGCGGGCGCAGCGCGGCGTCGGACGGAACGGGTGAGGTCATGCGAAGCGGGGTGTGCTGAGCGGATCGTACGCGTGGAGGCGGGCGGACGAATGCAGCGCGATCAGGCCAGTCGGGAAGCGTCGATGGTACACGATCATCACACGGTGAACCCGCCGTCGACGGCGATCGCCTGACCGGTAATGAAGCGCGCGGCGGGCGCGCACAGCCGCGTCATCGTTTTCGCGATGTGGCGGTGACTTGCCGAGCCGCGCCATCCGCGTGGCCGGTATGCGTTGCGCCTTGTCGTCGCGGTTTTCCGGGCGGCCGGTGCTCGTCGATCCGGCGCTGCCGCCGGGGAACACGCGGAAACCGCACTCGATTCCGTCGGGCGTGCGCAGGCCCGCGCTGGGCGAGATACGGCGGCAGGGCCGCGGGCGCCGTGGTCATTCGGGTTGTCTCCTGTTGCGGGCACCGGGTCGGCAGGGCTGAACAGGCCCCGCCGTCCGGCGTGCACGTGAGAGCCGCCGGCGGCGATGCGTGCGGCTGAACCGGATCACGGTAACGGACCGGCGCGCGCGCGACATCCCACGAATGAAGGTGGCGGCCCCGTTTCTGTAAGGTGTTTGTGAACTTTCCCGCGGCGACGATTTCTAATCGGCCCTCCAACGCTTCCTGAGGAACATCAGATGATTCGCCAATCCAGAACGCTGCTCGGCGCGGCCGTCATTGCCGGCAGCACGCTCCTCGCCGGATGCCAGACCGACGCGGTCACCACGGCGCCGAACGCGGCGCGCCCGGCCGACGGCAAGCCGGTGACCAGGACCGTCCAGGTCGCGCCGCAATCCGCGCGATGCACGGGCGTCGCGCCGATGGAGTGCCTGCAGGTGCGAAACGGCCCGAACGAGCCGTGGAGCCTGTGGTACGCGGGCATCGAAGGCTTCGCTTACCAGCCCGGATACCAGTACACGCGTGAAATCGACGAATACCGCGTGGCTCGGCCGCCGGCCGACGGCTCGTCGATTCGCTGGGTGCTCAAGCGCGTCGTCGAGCGCCGTCAGGTGAACTGACGGCCGCGCTCACGCGGACGGGCGCGCTGCGGCACCGGCCGGCGGCGCGGCCGTATCGATTCGCCGGAACACGACGGACGACAGCAGCGTCACCCCACCCATGCACGCGAACGACAGCATGAATCCGTGCGCCATCGAGCCCCGATAGGCGGCAAACAGGTTGACGAGGCCGCCGCCGATCGACACGCCGAGCCCCATCGCCAGCATCTGCATCATCGTGAACAGGCTGTTGCCGCTGCCGGCATCGGCATGCGACAGCCCCTTGAGCGTCACGCCGTTCATCGCCGCGAACTGCATCGAGTTCGCGGTGCCGAACACGATCAGCAGCACGCTTTCCAGTAGCGGCGCGGGCCGCACCGACACCAGCGCGAACCCCGCGATCGCGCACCCGACGATCCCCGTATTCACGACCAGGAACGCCGCATAGCCGAAGCGCTTCACGAGCGGCGCGATCCAGCGTTTCGCGATGACCCCCGCGATCGCGGCCGGCAGCATCATCAGCCCCGATTGCAGCGGCGTATAGCCGAGCTGCACCTGCATCAGCAGCGGCAGCATGAACGGCACCGAGCTCGTGCCGATCCGGCACAGCAGGTTGCCGAGCAGCCCCGAACCGAAATTCGGCTCGCGGAACAGCCCGAGCCGAAACAGCGGCTGCGCGCGGCGCCGCGCGTACGGCAGGTACGCGAGCGCGCTCGCCAGCCCGAGCGCCGCGAGCCCGGCCGCCCATGCGGCGCGATGCGCGGGCATCGGCGGGTCGATCGCGAGCGACAGCGCGATCATCGCGACCGACAGCAGCGCACAGCCGACGAAATCGAAGGGCGGCGGTTGTGTCGCCTGGTCGTGCGGCAGGTAGCGCTGCACGGCGAGGAAGCCGACCACGCCGACCGGCACGTTGACGATGAACACCCAGTGCCACGAAATCGCCTGCGTGAGCCAGCCGCCGAGCGTCGGCCCGACGATCGGGCCGAGCTGGCCGGCGGTCGACACGAACGCGATCGCCGCGACGTACTGTTCGCCCGGCACGCGGCGCAGCACGGCGAGCCGCCCGATCGGCAGCAGCATCGAGCCGCCGATGCCCTGCAGCGCGCGCGCGGCGACGAGCTGGCCGAGCGTATGCGACGCCGCGCAGCCGATCGATGCGAGCACGAACACGAGAATCGCAATCGAGAACACGCGGCGCGTGCCGAACCGGTCGGCCAGCCAGCCGGACGCCGGCGTGAGCATCGCCATCGTCAGCGTATAGACGACCACGACGGGCTGCATCGCGAGCGGCGACGCGTGCAGGCTTTGCGCGATCGAAGGCAGGGCGGTGTTGACGATCGTCGTGTCGAGCGACTGCATGAAGAACGCAGCGGCGACGATCCAGAGCAGCGCGGAGTGTGTGGGTTCCCGGGACATGGCGGATTCGATGGTGCGAAGGCCGGCGCGGGCGGCGCGTCGGCACGGCGCCAGCCGGTCTTCAAGCGCACGATGGTACCGATTCCGATGGTCATCGGGAAGCTGCCTGATGACGTTGACTGTCATCGGAAACAACGATGACAATGCGGGATGCTCAATCCCGTCTGGCTCAAGACGTTCGCGACCGTCACGAACTGCCGCAGCTTCACCGAAGCGGGCCGGCAGCTCGGGCTCAACCAGTCGAGCGTCAGCGAACACATCCGTCGTCTCGAAGAAAGCGTCGGGCGGCGGCTGTTCGTGCGCGACACCCATTCGATCGCGATGACGGCCGACGGCGAGGCGCTGCTCGTGCATGCGAACGTGATCCTGCAGGCGCTGAACCGCGCGGAATCGCAATTCCGCAAGCCGAGGCTGCAGGGCCTGGTGCGGCTCGGCGCGCCGGACGATCTCGCGCTCGTCGCGTTGCCGGACGTGCTGGCCGGGTTTCGCGCCGCGCACCCGGACGTCGCGCTGGAGATCACCACCGGCATGACGAGCCGGCTCTACGAAGGGCTGGACGCGGGGGCGCTCGACCTGATGATCGGCAAGCGGCGGCTCGGCGAGCGGCGCGGCACGCCGCTCCTGCGCACGCGGCTCGAGTGGGTCGCGCGGCCCGGCACCGTCGTCGATCCGGAGCGGCCGCTGCCGCTTGTGCTGGTCGCCGAGCCGAGCGTGACGCGCGCGATCGTCCTGAACGCGCTCGCCGAGAAGGGCATCGGCTGGGAAGTCGTGTGCTCGAGCAGCAGCCAGCCGGGCTGCATCGCGGCCGCGCGCGCGGGGCTCGGCTTGACCGCGACGTCGCACTATTTGTCGACGGGCGGGCTGGCGCCGCTGGTCAACGGCGGCGCGCTGCCCGAGCTGCCCGACATCGAATTCATCGCGCTGGCCGCGAAGCGGCTCAGCCAGCCGGCGCGCACGCTGCTCGAATTGCTGGAAGCGAGCGACCTGAGCACACCGGGCGCGAACGCGTAACGGGCTCGCCACATGCGACGCGCCCGGCTCCGGCGCCCGCGCAACGCGATGTGACGCGCTCCATCATGCGACCGTCATGCGGCCGTCACGCAGCCCGCTTCTGCGAAATCACCAGCAGCGCGCCGTTCTTGTCCTCCAGCACCGCGCGGTATTCGTGCGGCCCGGCCTGCACGGGCACGCGCACCGACGCGCCGGCCTTCACGACCCGCGCCATCGCCGCATACAGGTCGTCGTCCTCGTCGACGCGCAGCGTGAGCGCCGCGCGCTCGACGATCTGCTCGTCGCCCGCGACCAGCGCGATCGTCAGCGGGCCGCCGTCGAGCGCGCAATAACGATCGCCGTCGCGGAACTTCACGTTCAGGCCCAGCCCGTCGACGAACAGCGGCAGCGCCGTGTCGATGTCGTCGACGGGATACAGCAGCATCGAAACCTTCATCCCGGATCTCCCTTGTCTTGATGTGGGCGGCGTGCAACGTGCCGCCGTTCGATGCTAGCGCGCCGTTCGTGCGCTCACGCAGTCCGATCGGATGACCGTGAAACCCCTCTGTCCCCGCATGCGTGCCGATACTCCGAACAGACGATGCCCGCGCCCGGCCGCGCGCCGACACTCCCATCCGTGGACCGTCGCTATTCGTCCGTATCGTGCGGGCGGGCTGCGCGACCCCGACTCGTCCAACATACATGGAGACGCACGCAATGAAGTTTTCCCTCATCTACGAAGCCCAGACCACCGACGCATCGCGCGAGGGCGACCACCGGGTATTCAAGGAGACGGTCGAACAGGCGCTGCTCGCCGAGCAGGTCGGCTTCGACACGATCTGGTGCGTCGAGCACACGTCGCTGACCAACTATGCGCACATGAGCGCGCCGGAAACCTTCCTTGCGTACCTGGCCGGCCGCACGACGCGCATCGGCCTCGGCCACGGCGTCGTGTGCCTGCCGCCCGCGATGAACCACCCGATCAAGGTCGCCGAGCGCGTCGCGCTGCTCGACATCCTGTCGGGCGGCCGCGTGCACTTCGGCGTCGGCAAGGGCGGGAGCCAGCAGGAAGCCGGCGCGTTCGGCTACGACCTCAACGAGCTGCAGCCGATGATCGACGAATCGATGTACCTCGTGCCGAAGATGTTCGTGCAGGACGAGATCGAGCACGACGGCAAGTACATCAAGATCCCGAAGCGTCCGATCCACCCGAAGCCGTTCCAGGACCCGCACCCGCCGATGTACCTCGCGTGCACCAACACCGACGCGCTACTGCGCGCCGGCCAGCGCGGGATGGGCGCGCTGGTGCTCGGCTTCGGCGGCCCCGATGAAGTCGCGAAGAAGAACGCCGTGTATCGCGAAGCGTGGGCGAACCGCAAGCCGGAAGACCAGGTCGGCTTCCGCCCGACCCAGCACCTCGCGGCGCTGTGCCCGACGGTCGTGATGGCCGACGGCCAGGCCGCCCGCAAGATCGGCATCCGCGGCCAGCGCTACTTCATGGAATCGCTCGCGTACTGGTACACGGGCGGCGAGCGTCCGGACCCGGCGAAGTGGGGCGACGACCTCGTGCAGGCCGACACCGGCGAGATGGTGATCCGCTCGCGCTTCGCGTCGGAGGAAGTCGTCGTGAACTTCGCCGATCCGGCGCTCGCGATGATGAACCCGAACCACGCGTACGGCACGGTGGACGACTGCATCGGCTATGTCGGCCGCCTGCAGGAAGCCGGCGTCGACGAAGTGCTGTTCCTGTGCCAGATGGGGACGGTGCCGCACGAAGCGCAGATGGAGACGATCCGCAATATCGGCGAGCACGTGATCCCGTTCTTCAACAAGGAGAAGGAGCGTGCCTGCGCGTAAGGCGGGGCGGGCCGCGCCCGTCGTCCCGTCCGGTCGGACGATGCGGCGCGGTCGCGCGAAGCCGACCATCGGTGGTGGCGAGCATCGCCCGCGGCCAGACCGCGCCGGACAACTTTGAACGAGAGCGGGGCGGGCGCCGCGGCGCAGCCCCCGTTCCACAGGAGACATTCGTGCATCGCGACAACGATTCGAACGCATTGGCCGCCACGCTGATCGCCCGGGCCGAGGCGCTGGCGCCGACGCTGGCCGGCCGCGCCGCGCAGGCGGAAGCGCAGGGCCGCATCCCGGCCGAGACGATCGCCGACATGCAGGCCGCCGGTTTCTTCAAGGTGCTGCAGCCGAAGCGCTACGGCGGCTACGAGCTCGATCCGCAGGCGTTCTTCGACATCCAGATGGCACTCGCGCGCGGCTGCATGTCGACCGCGTGGGTGTACGGCGTCGTCGGCGTGCACAACTGGCAGCTCGCGCTGTTCGACGAGCGTGCGCAGCAGGACGTGTGGGGCAACGACCCGGCGACGCTGATCGCGTCGACCTACATGCCGGTCGGCCGCGTCACGCCGGTCGACGGCGGCTTCCGCCTGTCGGGCCACTGGAAGTTCTCGAGCGGCAGCGAACTGTGCGAATGGGTGTTCCTCGGCGCGCTGGTGCCGCCGGCCGAGGCCGGCCAGCCGCCCGAATACCGCACCTTCCTGCTGCCGAAATCCGATTACCGGATCCAGCAGGACTGGGACGTGCTCGGCCTGCGCGCGACGGGCAGCCACGACATCGTCGTCGACGACGTGTTCGTGCCCGCGTACCGCACGCACAAGGCCATCGACGGAATGATGGGCACGAGCCCGGGCCTCGCCGTCAACGATGCGCCGCTGTTCAGGCTGCCGTTCGCGCAGATCTTCGTGCGCGCCGTGTGCACGTCGTGCATCGGCGCGCTGCAGGGCGCGCTCGACGATTTCACCGGTTATGCGGCCACGCGCGTGTCGGCCAACAGCGGCGCGAAGACGACCGACGATCCGGGTGCGCAGAACGCGTGCGCGAACGCGGCCGTCGCGATCGACGAGATGAAGGTGCTGCTCAAGCGCAATTTCGCGGAACTGATGGCGTCGGTGACGAGCGGGCCGGCCGTGTCGATCGAGCGCCGCGTGCATTTCCGCTACCAGTCCGCGCAGGTCGCCGAGCGCTGCGCGCAGGCGGCGAACGCGCTGCTGCGCTACGCGGGCGGCAACGGCATCTATCACCGCAATCCGCTGGTGCGCCGCTTCCTCGACCTGCATGCGGCCCGCGCGCATTACGCGAACAACGTCGACCGTTTCGGCCAGAACCTCGGCGCCGTGATGCTCGGCCGCGAGAACACCGACTTCTTCATCTGACGGAGACGCGATGAACGACCCGCAAGCACAGCAATACGTGTTCGACGTGGTGGTCGTCGGTTCGGGCGCGGGCGCGCTGCTCGCCGCGTGCCGCGCGGCCGACCGCGGCCTGTCCGTCGTCGTGATCGAGAAGACGGCGCTGTACGGCGGCACGTCGGCCGTGTCGGGCGGCGGGATCTGGGTGCCGTGCAACCACCACATCGCCGAATTGGGCGCGACCGATTCGCGCGAGGCCGCGCGCGGCTATATCGAAGCCTGCGTGGCCGGCGCGTCGACGCCCGAGAAGCTCGACGCGTATCTCGACCGCGCGCCGGAGATGCTGCGCTACCTCGAATCGAAGACCCCGGTGCGCTACCAGTCGCTGCCGAAGTACGCGGACTATTTCCAGAAGGTGCCGGGCGCGATGCCGGGTTATCGCGCGCTCGATCCGCTGCCGTTCGACGGCGGCCTGCTCGGCGACGAGCTCGACCGGCTGCGGCCGCCGTCGCCCGGCACGCTGATCGGCGGACGTGTGGCGGTGACGTCGAAGGAGGCGCACACGCTGTTCTCGCGCGGGCCCGGCTTCATGAAGCTCGCGATCGCACAGTTCGGCCGCTATTGGCTCGATATCGGGATGCGCCGCCGCACGCGGCGCGACCGGCGCCTGACGCTCGGCAATGCGCTGATCGGCGGGCTGCGCCGCGCGCTGCTCGAGCGCAACGTGCCCGTGTGGCTCGACACGCCGATGCGCGACCTGCTCGACGTGGACGGCCGCGTGACGGGCGTGCGCGCGCAGCGTTTCGGGCAGCCCGTGACGATCGCCGCGCGACGCGGCGTGATCCTCGGCGCGGGCGGTTTCGAGCGCAACCAGCCGATGCGCGAACGCTACCTGCCGCAGCCGACGCAGGCGCAGTGGAGCGCGACGCCGCCTGCCAACACCGGCGATGCGATCGCCGAAGGCCATCGGCTCGGCGGCGCGCTGGCGCTGATGGAACACGTGTGGGGCGCACCGACGGTCGGGGTCGCCGGCGAGGAGAAACAGCGCGCGTTGTTCGTCGAACGCAACCTGCCGGGCTGCGTGATCGTCAACGGCCTCGGCAAGCGCTTCGTCAACGAAGCCGCGCCGTATTCCGAATTCGTGCCGGCGATGTATCGCGACCATGCGCGCACCGGTGCGAGCGTGCCCGCATGGATGGTGTTCGACGCGCGGTTTCGCCGCAAGTATCCGTGCGGGCCGATCATGCCGGCGTCGATGATGCCCGATGCGCGGATCCCGGCAGCGTTTCGCGACGTACTCGTGAAGGCCGACACGATCGACGCGCTTGCGGCGCGCATCGGCGTCGACGCGGCCGGGCTGCACGACACGCTGCGCGACATGGCGCGCTACGCGGCGACCGGAATCGACGAGGCCTTCGGCAAGGGCGACAACGCGTTCGACACGTACTACGGCGATCCGCGGAACGAGCCGAACCCATGCCTCGGGCCGGTCGACCAGGCGCCGTTCTACGCGGTGCGGATCGACGCGGGCGACATCGGCACGAAGGGCGGGCTCGTCACCGACGCGCTGGCCCGCGTGCTGCGCGCCGACGGCGAGCCGATCGCCGGCCTTTACGCGATCGGCAACACCAGCGCGTCGATGATGGGCGCGAGCTACCCCGGCGCGGGCTCGACGCTCGGCCCGGCGATGACCTTCGGGTATATCGCCGCCGATCACCTGGCCGCGCACGCGGCCGACGCCGGCGGCCGGCCGGCCCGGCCATCCACGACTGAACTTGACGGAGTCCAATGATGAGCGATCTCACCCCCCATCCGCTGCGCACCGACATGCTGCTCGCGATGCGCCGCCTCGCGCGCTCCGTCACGGTCATCAGCAGCGCGCACGACGGCCGGCGCTACTCGATGTCCGCGACGGCGGTCGATTCGCTGTCGACCGATCCGCCTTCGCTGCTGATCTGCATCAACCGCACCGCGTCGCTGTATCCGCCGCTCGATGCGGGCGCCCCGTTCTGCGTGAACGTGCTGTCGGCCCGCCACGAAGGCATCGCGATCGACTGCAGCGGCCGGCTGAAGGGCGAAGCGCGCTTCACGACCGGCGACTGGCACACGTCGCCGCACGGCGTGCCCTATCTGCGCGATTCGCAGGCGAGCCTCGTTTGCGAGCAGGACGGCCGCTTCGAATACGGCACGCATACGGTGTTCATCGGGCGCATTCGCGAGGTGCTGATGTGCGGCGACGTCGATCCGCTCGTCTATCTCGACGGCGCCTACACGACGCCCGGCGCGCCGGTGGCCCGTGCGGCCGCGTGACGTGAGGAGCCGGCGATGAGCGATTCGCGCTTCCATCGGCTGACCGTTGCCGAAGTGATTGCCGAAAGCGACGACGCGTGCTCGTTCGTGTTCGACGTGCCGGCCGCGTTGCGCGACGCATTCGCGTACCGGCCCGGGCAGTTCCTGACGCTGAACGTGCCGTGCGCGGCCGCGGCCGTTGCGCGCTGCTATTCGCTGTCGAGCGCGCCCGGCATCGACGCCGCGCCGAAGATCACCGTCAAGCGCGTGCGCGACGGCCGGGCGTCGAACTGGCTGTGCGACCGCGTGCGGGCGGGCGACACGCTCGAGGTGCTGCCGCCGGCCGGCGTGTTCACGCCGCGCGCGCTCGACGGCGACCTGCTGCTGTTCGCGGGCGGCAGCGGCATCACGCCCGTGCTGTCGATCCTGAAATCGGCGCTCGTGCACGGGCGCGGGATGCTGACGCTGATCTACGCGAACCGCGACGAACGCTCGGTGATTTTCCGCGACGAACTTCAGCAGCTCGCGCAGCGCCATCCCGGGCGCGTGCGCGTGATCCACTGGCTCGACAGCGTGCAGGGCATTCCGCAGCAGCGTCATCTCGAGGAACTCGCGCGGCCGTTCAGCCGGCAGGAGACGTTCATCTGCGGGCCCGCGCTGTTCATGGAGAACGCGCTGGCCGCGATGCTCGGCCTCGGGCTGCCGCGTGCGCGCGTGTATGTCGAGCGGTTCGCGTCGTTGCCCGATGCGCCGGCGCAGGCCGCGGCAACGGCGACTACAGCGACTACAGCGACTACAGCGACTACAGCGACTACAGCGACTACAGCGACAACGTCGGCGCCCGGCGACGGTGCGGCGATCGAGACGGTGCTCGACGGCGACGCGTTCGCGTTCGACAGCGCGCCCGGCGAAACGCTGCTCGACGCGATGCTGCGCGCCGGCGTGCCGGCGCCGAATTCCTGCCGGATGGGGCAATGCGGCGCGTGCATGTGCCGGATCGAGCGCGGCGAGGTCGCGCTCGACAGCAACCACGTGCTCGACGACGACGAGATCGCGGCCGGCTGGACGCTCGCCTGTTGCGCACGGCCCGCGAGCGATGCACTGCGCGTCGTGTTTCCCGACTGAGCCGACGCGCGCCGGCGGCGCGCGCGGCCACCCTGATCTATGACGATGGACAACGAAATCCTGACCACGCCCGCGCTGATCGCACGGGCAGCCGCGCGCCACGGCGCGCATCCGGCGATCGAGTCGGAGCACGGCCGGCTGACCTACGCGGAACTCGACACGGCCCGCCTCGACGCGGCCCGCGCGCTGCTCGCGAGCGGCATCGAGGCCGGCGACCGCATCGCGGTGTGGGCGCCGAACCTGCCGCAATGGATCGTCGCGGCGCTGGCGATCCACACCGTCGGCGCGATCCTCGTGCCGGTCAACACACGGATGAAGGGGATGGAGGTGGGCGGCATCCTGCACGACGGCGGCGCGCGGCTGCTGTTCTGCTGCGGCACGTTCCTCGGCGAATCCTATCCGGCGATGCTCGCGCCGCACCGGCCCGCGACGCTCGAGCGCGTCGTCGTGTTCGATGGCGAACCGCCGCCCGGCGCGCACGACGAGACCTGGAACGCGTTCCTCGCGCGCGGCGCCGAAGTGCCGCTGGACGCGGTGCGCGAACGCGAGGCACTGGTGACGCCCGACACCGTGATGGACCTGATGTTCACGTCCGGCACGACGGGCCGCCCGAAGGGCGTGATGACCGCGCACGGCCAGAACCTGCGCGCCGCGCAGGCGTGGGCGGCGATCGCCGGCGTGCGTCCTGACGACCGCTACCTGATCGTCAATCCGTTCTTCCACACGTTCGGCTACAAGGCGGGCTGGCTCGCCGCGCTGTCGAGCGGCGCGACCGTGCTGCCGCATCTCGTGTTCCAGCCGGCCGACGTGCTGCGGCGCGTTGCCGACGACCGCATATCGGTGCTGCCCGGCCCGCCGACGCTGTACTACGCGCTGCTCGACGCGCCCGATCGCGCGACGCGCGACCTGTCGTCGCTGCGGATCGCGGTCACGGGCGCGGCGGCGATCGCCCCGAGCCTGATCGAACGGATGCGCGCCGAGCTCGGCTTCGAGACGGTGCTGACCGGCTACGGGCTGACCGAATCGTGCGGCTTCGCGACGCTGTGCCGTCAAGGCGACGATGCGCAGACGGTCGCCTGTACGTCCGGCCGGCCGATGCCGGATGTCGAATTGCGCATCGCGGGGCCGGGCGGCGCGCCGCTCGGGCCGGACGAGACCGGCGAGATCTGGGTGCGCGGCTACAACGTGATGCGCGGCTATTTCAACCAGCCGGACGCGACGCGCGAAACCGTCGATCCCGATGGCTGGCTGCATACGGGCGATCTCGGCTGCGTCGACGCGAACGGCAACCTGAAGATCACCGACCGCATCAAGGACATGTTCATCGTCGGCGGCTTCAACTGCTATCCGGCCGAGATCGAGCGACTGCTCGCCGCGCATCCGGCGATCGCACAGGTCGCGCTGGTCGGCGTGCCCGATACGCGGCTCGGCGAGGTCGGGCACGCGTATGTCGTGCTGCGGCCGGGCGCGCATGCCGACGCCGACGAACTGAACGACTGGGCGCGCCGCAACATGGCGAACTACAAGGTGCCGCGCTATTTCACGTTCGTCGTGCAACTGCCGACGAGTGCGGCCGGGAAGGTGCTGAAGTACCGCCTGCGAGCGGGGACCGAGGCGGCGGCCTGAGCGCCGCCGCCGTACACGAACGGGACGAACGCATGAACGACAACGGGTTTCCGCAGGGTGCGGTGCTGGTGTTCGGCGGCAGCGGCGGGATCGGGCAGGGTGTCGCGCTCGAATTCGCGCGGGCCGGTGTGCCGGTCGTGGTGGGCTACCGCAGCAAGGCCGACGTGGCCGAGCGGGTCGCGCGCGACATTCGCGGCGAGGGTGTCGCGGCCACCACGCACTGCGTGGACGTGACCGATCCCGCACAGGTCGACGCCGCGCTCGCGGCCGCGATCGGCGCGCATGGCCGCGTGCACACGGTGGTCTGGGCGGCCGGGCCGTTCGTGAAGCAGCGTCATATCGGCGACATGACGCACGACGACTGGCGCCGCGCGATCGACGTCGAGACGATCGGCTTCTTCGTGGCGGCGAAGGCCGCGCTGCCGCACTTCCGTGCGTCGGGCGGCGGATCGTTCGTGACGCTCGGGTCGGCCGGGCACGTGCGCTGGCCCGAGCGCGACGGGCTGTCGGTCGCACCGAAGGCAGCGAACGAGGCGCTGGTGAAAGGGTTGGCGCGCGAGGAAGGGCGCTACGACATTCGCGCGAATTCGATCCTGGTCGGCGTGATCGAGGCCGGGATGTTTCCGGTGCTGCTCGAACAGGGGCAGTTCGACCAGGCGTGGATCGACGAGACGCAGAAGATGCTCGCGCTCAAGCGCTGGGGGAAGGCGCACGATGTCGGGCGGGCGGCGGTGTTCCTGGCGTCGGATCGGGCTGGTTACATTACCGGGCAGCAGTTGAATGTTTCCGGTGGGTATGGGTTGTAGCGGCACGCCGAAGTGGCAAATTCATTCGGACAACCGTATCTGAACGGTCGGTAGTTTTGCGCGCGGATATCGCGCGCCATCCCTTCCGAAAATCATCGACGACGCGGGCCGATATACCGATCGGCTCGCGTATCGCATCTGTGCCGGGCTCGGACAGATGGATGCGCACGCATCGGTATTCACCCTGCCTCGTCACGCACGATCGCGCATCGGCATCGCGTGCGCCCGGCAAAAGGTCACACTTTTGCAACGCTTTTCCGACGTATTCCTCTGCACACGATTGATCGTCGTGGCGACGCGCGTGCGCTGACGGCCGTCCGGCCTCGATCCACAGGCGCTGCGCGATCGACGCGCAATTCCGCCAATCGCGCCTTTCGGCTCGGCGCGTCGGATACGGATACGTTCCTGAAACATTTCCCCACCATTGCGCCCCGCGTTGCCGCCCGTGCGACGCGGACACGCTTTTCCCGCTTCGATTTGCGCCGCATGGCACGTGCCTTGCGGTTGACCCGGTGCCGCCGGCGCAAACGAATTTCGCGAGAACGACGAACGCGTCGGCGGCATGCAACGACATCGAAACAAACGGGGAATCGGATCGGGCCGCGGGCGTCGCCTGTCGCGACGTACCTGCCGCGCATGTCGTATCGGTCATGCGCATGGGCAACGTGTTCCCGATCCGTCGAACAGCAAGCGTGCTTGCAAGGTGTCGTGCCGGGGTTCGCACCACGCATGGCGACGCAGGCCGCATGCGTTGGCGAGGCGCGCCCGGCACATGTCGGGGGAGGCGCCCGTGAAAACGACGGTGAACCAATGGGCATTCGTCGCGGTGGTGTTCGCCGCGAGTGCGCATGCGCAGGAAATCTACCTGCAGGGCGGCACGCAGGGCGTGGGCATCGGCGCGGCCGTGAGCTTCAATTCGATGCTCGGTGCGCATGCGGATTTCAATGCGATCGATCTTTCGCATGACTTCACGGTGGCCGGCAATCGCTACCAGGACGACCTGAAGCTGCGCCAGGGCGGCTTGTATGCGGACATCTTTCCGTGGCGAGGCAGCGGCTTCCGCGCGACGCTCGGGCTACGCTTCAACGACGACGAGCTTCGCGGCGTATCGGTGCCGACCAATGGCACTTACGTGTTCGGCGGCAAGCGTTATCCGGCGCGGCCGGGGATGTACGCGGTGGCCGAAGCGCGCTATCCGACCGTGATGCCGTACTTCGGGATCGGCTACGGGCACCGGCCGGCGTCGAAAGGGCTGGGATTCGTCGCCGACCTCGGCGTCGCGTACGGGATACCGAAATGCTCGTACACGCTGTCGCCGGAGCTGGCGGCCGCGGCCGGGCCCGTGAAGAGCCAGATCCTGGCTGCGAGCGGGCTGGATTCGCTGCGGCAGGTGATGTCGCGCTACCGGTGGTATCCGGTGTTGCAGATCGGGATTTCGTATCGGTTCTGAGCGGCGGGGCGTCGTTGCGTGTGCCGGGCGGGGAATGGCCGGCATCGCCGAAACGGGCGGGCCAACGGATGTTGGCGCGGGAGGGCCGACGACCCTCGCGAGCACCGCGCGCGGAGTCGGTGAATGCAGCCGTCCCGCATCGATCGGCGCGCGCCCGCGCAGGCCGTTCAGCCGTGAATAGCCGATCGGCCGTCTTTCCCGCCGTTCCGATCCGGCTTACCTTTTCAAACAGCAGTTCGACGTGTCGAGCGAGCGGCGCATGCCGAAAGGGTTCATGCGGCCCGTTGCCGTTCGCTGACGCCGATCACCGTCCTCCTTCCGTTGCTGGCGATGATAGCAATGATTGCAATTCCCGGTCATGGCGCTATCATTGATATCAATCTGGATGGAGGGAACCATGGCAAATCTACTGGTGCGTAACGTGGACGACAATATCGTTCAGAGCCTGCGCGAGCGGGCTGCGGCAAATGGCCGGAGTGCCGAGGCCGAACATCGGGCTATTCTGGCCGATGCGCTCGGCCGGCCGAAGCGAAAGACATTTGCGCAAGTGCTGATGAGCATGCCCGATGTCGGCGAAGACGCGGATTTTCAACGTATTCAGGATTCCGGCGAGGCCAGGCGTGTATTTGATTGAAACATTCGATCGGCCGGAAACCCTTGTCGCATAAGGGCGTGTTCAGAACCTGTTCAGAATTCGTTAAGAACCCACCTTCACCCGAATGGGCTCGATTCCTCGCGCATCCGCGTAGGTTTCGGCCGACGTATCCGACATGTGGCCGAGTAGCGCCTTCGTGTCGACGTTCCCCTGCTTGTCGTACAGTCGCTTCGAGAGGCTTCGAATCTCATGGAACGACGGTGCGTTCTCATCCGGAATCTTGGCCTTCTTGCGGGCCCGAGCGAACGCTGCCGAGATGACCCCCAGTCCGACCGGTGCGCCCGGCACGGTTCCGTTCTTTCTGGTCGTGTAGTGGATCAGGTACTGGCTAATGACGCCAGTTTTCTTGCATCGCGTGATCACGTCGGCCAGTGTCATGCCGATAGCATCCAGGCGTAGGCTCGTCGGAATTTCGACAACGACACCGGTCTTCTGCCGAGCGACGCGCGCATGTCCGTGCTTGACCCACGACCGCTCCCAGCGCGCGCAGGTCGATCGATCCTGGCCGGAGACGAGCGCGAGTAGCATCGCGTTTTCAAGCCAGCTCGCGACTGTTGGCGCGTGCGCGAGAATTTTCTCGAACGATTCCAGCGTCAGACGGCTGCGCTTCGTTTTGAACTTCACGCCTTCCGTCACGGCGGCCGGGTTGGAATCCATCCAGCCGAGCGACACGCCGCGGCGACAGATCGCCATGGCGCGCGCGCGCACAACTTTCGCCAAAGCGGATTTGCCGTCTGCGAGGATTGCTTCGATGATGTCCGCGAAGTGCTTCGTCGTTAGGTCGGCGCACTTGACCTTGCCGAGCTTCGCTTCGAGCCGGCCATCTGCCAGCTTCCGACTCTGGGCGGTGTTGTACTTCTCGGACACCGGCATCTTCTTGAGCAGCTCGCTGAATGTCGGCGAATCGCTCTCGACTCGTTCAGCAAGCGTCTTGGCTGACTTTCCGGTTGCGACGAGCATGTTCGCTTCGGTCGCCTCATAGATCGCCTGTGCGAGAGGCACGCGACCGAGAATGTGCGTCTTTTTCGTACGCGGGTCATACCAGGTGAAGTAGCCCGGGCGCGGTTCGTGAAGATGCTCGGGCCAGTTCGCGCGAGTGCGAACGCGAGGGCGTGCTGCCATTATGCAATCCTATGGACGAGACGAGGGCGGGCGCTGTCTTGATAAACGGCGTTCTGCTCGACGTAATACGCGTTCCCGACCTTGATCGGTGGTGGATAGATCTTGCCCTCCTTGATCCATCGTGAGGCCGTGCGCATCGCGGGCGCCGGGCTGAATTCTCGGGTGAGCCAATCGCTCAGGCGGATTTTCATGTTTGTCCCCGTTGAAAACGAGAGAGTTTTTGGAAGAGCGGCTCAGGCGACGCGCCTGAATTCGACAACCCAGACCCACGGGTTAACATCCCAGCCATGCCCGCGCGAGGCGTTCAGGCTGTCCCACAGGTCGTGAAACGCTCGGATGCTTGGCGGCCGGAAGGCGCCGGCGCTGTAACCGCGCATGTGCTGGTCGGCGATCGTCACGCCCTCGTCGCGCGCATCGGCCTCGCTGATGGTCTGGAGACGCTCGGCGCGCACGCTGGTGATCTCGAGCGTGATACGCGAGACCCAGCGCGGCATGTGAATGGATGGCGTCCAGCCGCGCGATTCCTTGGCGTCGAGCGCCTGGAACGTGTTGAGGTCGATGTCGACTTCGGCGCGGCCGTCGTCGGCCTGGTATGCGATGCCGGCATAGCGGCGTGTCGGTCGGCTGCCTCCGAACGTCTCGGTGCCAATGCGTCGCACCTCGTGCGTTTCGCGAACCCATAGACGGTCGCCGACGTCGCCATGCGGACAGACGTAGCAATCGCCGGTACGCGTGTGCCAGATCGCGGCCAGTTCTGGCGCTGGCGCCCCACTGACATACTTCACGGAGCCGCCGCCGGCCTTCGTCGGTTCCCACACACCGAGCGGGTTGTTGTGCGGCAGCTTTACTACGCGTCGCGTTTGGGTCTTGCGGCCTTCGAGGATGGCTCGTACCATCGGGCCAGAAAACAAGATGGGGTGTTCGATCATGGCGAATCCTTACGGCTGGGTTTTCTTGCGCCAGCACGGCGATATGTTTTTCAATTACGTGATCGGAGAGATGTCCTATCAGATACAGGTCACCCACGAATGCCTGGCTGACTCACTCGGATCGGACGGCTCGCGCGAGGGAGATGAAAATGCGATCGTTCAAAATATGGAAGGCATCCAGGCAATCGCGTTGAAGAAAATAGAAGCCGGGATGCGGTCGCCGATTCTGATCAGGGACGACGACTTCTGACGGGGAGGGAATTCACGATTGCGACAGTTCTCAATGCCGCTGGCTTGATTTTGATCACGGTGGGAGGCATCGGCTCGGCGTTGTGCGCGCCCGGACCGCACTACCATTCCGATGGATCGGCTTCCCTTCTACCCAGTGTCGATAAGGCGATGCGAATTGCTATTTACCGGCGACAACGCCTCATCAAGCCACTGCTCACGCTCGTCGGCGTTGGAGCATTCCTTCAACTGATCGCGTTGTTCACGAATTAAAGTTCGCGACTTTCTCCTGCGCGGGTGTCGAAGATTACACACACCACCTGGCCGATGAACAAAATAGGGCGTTCCGGCGTGCTAGGATTCCTTGGATACGGAAGAGGCGACCATGGGAACAGCCAAAGAACGCGAGCGGCTCGAGCACGAAATCGCACTGGCCGAGCGAGATGTGGAGCTGGCTGAAGCCGCGGTGAAGCGGTCGATGCGCGGTGATCGGCCGCCGAATGAGTCAGCCTTTACCTGCCTCGAAGTTGCGCGGGCGAAGCTCGACGCATTGAAAAGAGCGCTCGCCGATTGCAAGAGCTGAATAATCGTCCCGAATCTGGCGATCGGAGGAGACCGTGTCGAAACCAGCAATTTCTCGTGAGCAGTTCATCGTCGAGGTGAATCAACGCCTCCCGAATCATCACGCATACCAGGCCGGCTGGCGCGTTTTTCTCTTTCCCGAAGGGGCTGATCCGGGAGCGGTGACAGGTTGGAGCATCGAGCCACGATCTGCGATCGGTCACATCCGGCAGGTCACCGACCACGTGTTTTCAGTGTTCGCGATCGATCCGCCGTTTCCTCGCGATCCTCACGACTGAGCCGTTGGGAATTTGTCGTGCGCGGGAACGTCGAGCTCATGGCCGGTGGCATGTTTGTTTACGAAACGTCCATCGGCGGGATCGTGTTGGCGGTGATCCTCGTTTGAGATCGGGCCTCCTGCGTTCTTCCAGAATCCGTCGTTGCCCAACATGCGGCCATTATTCCAACGATGGTGATCGCTACCGCGTTTCGTGTTGTTCCACGAGCTCGGGTTTTTCCCCCGGCCGTCCGGCAATTGGTCGATGGGAATGCCGAGCTTGCGAGCTCGTTGTTTACGCGTTGGCATCGGGCACCTCTCTGATTCGCAGATCCCTGTCGAGCGATTCTAGATCGCCGCGTTTATCGCGCGTGCCGCCCATCTGCTTCATGAAAAACGGCACGCCGTAGGCTGAGCACTGATTGCGCAGCGCGAGAGCCCACTCGGGATGCATCGGCCGCGCGCCGGAGCCGCTCTCGCCACCGACTATGACCCAGGAAATGCCGCAATGCTCGTCGCACTTGATGTGTTGACCGCCGGCGCGTCGGCTGATGCCGTGCTTGCCCAGCTTTTCGCAGTAGTCGAGGTGGCGCGAGATGTCGGCAGGTCCGAGCAAAGGCTCCATCGATAGGAAGCGCACGCGCGCTGGCACCTCGAGCAGCTTTGGGATGTCGCGATCGGCCTCGGCCTGATTCACGATCGTCGCGCCGAGCCAGACGTTTGCTGGGGCGTTGCCCTCGAGCCAGCCTTCGATCCATGCATACAAGTCGTCGCGGCGATGGTTGAACGCATAGTCTGATGCTTCCTGCAGGAGCTTCATCCAGTTCCCGATGCGCTTCGTCAGCAGCAGCCAGTCGAGATTGGGCGTCTGGCGGACCAGGTCCAGCAGATCAACGCGCCATTCGACCGGCACCGAGTTGTCGAGCCAGTCGGACAGAGACGCGCAGAATACGCGCTGGCGCCGGCGGTGGATCGCGTGGAAGGTGCCGTCGCGGTTCCACCGCAGGGGCTTCCGCCAATTCTCCGGCGACGTGCGACGCCTCGGTGCTCCGGGCCCCCAGTTCAAGGCTGTGCCGCCGGCGAAGCGCGAGTTGCGCGACTCGGCGTAGCAGTGGTCGCAGCCCGCGCCGACCTTCTGGCAGCCTTCCCACGGATTGAACGTCGAGTCCGTCCATTCGATTTTGCTGTTCTCGCTCATGCCGCAAGCTCCTCGTCGGTGTCGTCCATGGATTGTTGAAAGATCCGGCCGGGCTCGCCGACGGGGATCGTCACGAGGCCGGCCGCAGTGAGAAACGGATTGCGCTTCATGGCGCTTCGGGCGGCGCGCGCTGCCGCCGATTTGATCGCTGCCGGGCACGGCACGTCCGGCGCATTTCCGACAGCCCAAACAGGGCGCCACTGCGCTCGACCGACGGGCGGAATCCAATCGACAATGTGCACCTCGGTGCGGTGTATCGTCAGCAGTTCGCTGACGCGTTGCTGCGAGACTCCGCAGCGCTTCACCAGCTCGCGAACTGACAGCTGTTCCGTTTTGAGAATGGCGCGCATGTGATTCCATGCCGGCGCCGCGACCGACTTGTGGTCGCGCGGCGGCCGCGAGATCTTCAGCACCGTCCGCGCATAGGTCTGCACCGACTTCCGTGGATGTCGCGGAAACGCCGCGTAGAGCGCTTTGGATGGGATGTGGGACGGATAGAGGCGGGCGAGCAGACGTATCTCGCCGGTCGTCCACGGGTTCCGTGTCGACGTCGACATGCTACGATTCCTCCGGTATTTTTCAGCGAGCACCAGATGAAGACTGTTTTCCTGATGCGTGGGTATGAGATGAATTGCACGCCACGCCCGACCGACGACGGCAAGTTCGCCGCGCAGGTCGAAGTGACGAAAGTTGGATTCAGCCGCGAGGCGGCCTTTCGGAAACTTGGCGAATTC